>JBFHNV010000008.1:0-51534 GCA_041593595.1 Gammaproteobacteria bacterium | reverse complement strand
GCTGCTGCGACAGTACTTTCCGAAAGGAACGGACCCGTGCAGACACTCCCGCGATCACCTCGCTGCAGTCGCCACTGCTCTCAAAGCTCGTCCCCGCAAGACGCTTGACTGGAGGACGCGCGCTGAAGCTGTTGACGAACACCCAAGTTCAGTTCAACAGTAGTGTGGCGTCGACCCATTGCACCCGAGCAGTACGCCAGCGGCGACTTCCGGTGGCGCATGGTGCTGAAGGGAGAGCTTCCCTCGCCGCTCGACCCGCCGTCCGGCTGTGCCTTCCACCGCCGCTTCCCGCACGCGACCGGGGTGTGCGCCGAGCAGCGCCCTGTGCTCCGCCAGGTGGACGGCCGGGCGGTGGCCTGCCACCACGCGGAGTCGCTGCCGGATTGAGCACGCGGCCGAATCCGGGCAGCGGCGAGTGGGGCGACGGTGCCACGTGGCGGCACCGCCTGCGTGGGCCAGTCCTCGCCTGCCTGGCGCTCGCCCTCGTCGTCCGGGCAGCGCCCGCGCGCGAGATCGCCCTCGACGTGCGATTCGCGCCCGCGCTGGTTCGCGCGCTGCTGCTCGAGCGGATCTTCACCGGTCCGGAGCGCACGTTCCTCGCGTGGCGCGACGTGAGCGGGTGCAACCAGCTCGTCCTGCGCGACCCCCGGGTCGACGTCCACGGCGACCGGCTGCGCATCACCGGCGCCGGCGAGGCGCGTGTCGCGACCCCGGTCGCAGGGCAGTGTCTCGCGTTCGCGCGCTGGAGTGGACTCGTCGAGACCGAGCACGAGCTCGAGGTGCCCGCCGTGCGGACCCGCGCGAGTTTGCGCATCGTGGACTCGCGGCTGCTCGACGAGAGCGGGCAGCCGACGATGCTCGCGGGCACGGTGTGGGACTGGGTGAAGGCCCACGTGCACTCGCGTCTTGACGGTGTCGAGCTCGATCTCGCCCCGGCGCTGCAGGATCTCCGTGCGGTGCTGCCGCTCGTGCTCTCGGGCGCGGGTGTCGAGCGCGCGCGCGCCATCGTCGACAGCGCCGCCATCGACCTCGCCGGCGTCGACGACGACGGGGTCGTGCTGGTGCTGCGCCTGGACGTGCCGGAAGTGCCGGCCCCGACGGATGCGTCGCCGGAGCCGCCGCTCTCCACGGCGGAGATGGCGGCGTGGGACGACGCCTGGCGGCGGTGGGACGCGTTCGTCACCTTCGTCGTCAAGCGCGCCGCCATCGATGCTGGCGTGCCGTCACTGCGCGCGGCGTTGCGCGACGTGCTCATCGAGGCGCGCCATGACGTGGCGGAGGTGCTGGCCGGGGCCGTGCCGCCGGGCCGCGATGCCGACGAGGCCGTGCGGGCCCTGTTCCAGCGCACGTGGCAGCGGCTCGCACCGGTGCTGCGCGAGGTGGAGGCGACGCAGCCCGGCGAGCACGCGCTGCGCTACCTCGCGTTCATCACCGCCGCCGACGCCCTGCGCGCCATCGACGCCCTCGGACCGGGCGCCGGGCTGGACCTGTCCGCCGACGGGCTGCGGCGCCTCGCGCGCATCGTCGCGCCGGGAACGCAGGACGATCCGCTGTCGCGCGGCGACGCGGTGGACGCCGAGCTACGCCGAGCGCTCGGGTTCGGGGCGCCGATCCCGGAGCCGGTGCGCCCCGACGACGGGGTGATGCTTCCCGGCTGGCTGCGGGGCGTGCTGCCTCGCGAGGCGCGCGCCGGCGACGAGGACGTGGCCGCGCTATCCGTGCGCCTCGCCGGCCGGGTCGCCACGCGCGAGAACGTGGACGAGTACCTTCCGCTCGCGCTGCGCCTGCTGGACGCCACCGCACGCACCGCCGCCGCGTCGCATCCCGTGCCGCCGGCGCACGGGCGGGAGTACCGGGACGCGCTGCTCGCCACCGCGTGGCAGGAAAGCTGCTGGCGTCAGTTCGTGCACGACGGGGGCAGCGTCCGTGCGCTGCGCTCGCCCGCGGGCGCGGTCGGGATCATGCAGGTCAACGAGACCGTGTGGCGCGGGTTCTACTCCCGCCAACGGCTCGCCGATCACATCGGCTACAACGCCCGCGCGGGCGCGGAGATCCTCGCGCACTACCTGGTCGACCACGCCATGGCGAAGGGCGTTGGAGAGCGTGACGGCGATACCTACGAGCTCGCTCGTGCGGCCTACGCGGCGTACCATGGCGGACCCGGCGCACTACGTCGATTCCGGGAGCGCAAGGCCTCGGTGCGGGCGCGCGCAATCGTCGCCGCCTTCGCTGCGAAGCTCGAGCGCATCCGCGCCGGCGACGATCTCGCCGTGATGGAGTGCTTCGTCGGAGCCCGCGCGGCCGACTGAGTGCGGCGTACGGGCTTGCGCTCCACGTCCTCGCTACGGCTGCCAAGGCGGTACGGACTCTCTAGCACGCCGCCGGCGTGATTCGGCTCGCTTCGAGTGCACGGCATCCAGTCCACGACGCTGCATTCACGGGATCGGACGCGTCGCGGGATCCGTTGCTAGCTCGGCAAAGGCCGCCAGCGACAAACGCCGCGAGCAGGCCGAGGCACGGCAGATGGCTGCGGCTCCACCCGAGCCCGGTGACCTCCGTCGAGATCGCCGGCTTCCGCCACGGGTAAGCCACCAGGTCACTGCCGATGCCCGGCCGCAGGCGGCGAGGCACGCGCCGGTGAGCCCCACCCGGCGAAGCGTCGGGTCGCGCATGACGCCGCGCAGCGATCGCACGATGGCGCCGAGCATCCCCCGCCCGCCATCGCGCCGGGCGCAGTGCGCCCGTGCCCCTTACCAGGCTGACCACGTGGCCGCGTGCGGCTCGTACCCTGGAGCGGCCACGAAGCGGTCGCCGGACAGAGCCGGTCGTGCGAGGGCGCAGCTCCGCGGTCCCCCCTGACCTCGCGTGCGTGAAATCCGCCGCGGCGCGGCCCTTACGCGTGCCGCCTAAAGCCCGGGTGCCCCGCTGCCGATGACGCTCGGGAACGGCCACCTGGACTCCACGCCCGCGATGCACGAGCTCGTCGCCTCTCTGCTGCTCTGGATCGGCGCCAACTCGACGCTGGCCGTGTCCCCCGCGCCCGGCCCGGCGGTGGAGCTGGTGCCGGGTCCCGTGCTCGCCCGAATCCTGTTCGACGGCGATGTGCCGCCTGCCTTTGCCACCGGGGAGCTGCGCGTCGAGGGTGCCTACATCCACGAGGAGCGGGCGGTGTACCTGGCTCACGACGTCGACCTGGCGACGACGGCTGGTCGCGGGGTGCTCCTGCACGAGCTCGTGCACTACGTCCAGCTCGCCGGGGGGACCGACACGCAGGTGCGCTGCCAGGCGGAGCTCGAGGCGGACGCGTACCGGCTGCAGGCGCGGTACCTTGCGCAGCACGGCGAGCGGCCGCCGTTCTCGGCGCGGCATGTTGCGAAGGTGAGCCGCTGTCGCTGAGACCGCTGCAGACCGCGTGATATCCCGTCGCGCCCCCCGAGCGCACCGCCGTCAGGGCGCACCCTTCGCCACGATCCTCGCCGCCCCGTTGCCGTAGTACGCGTACAGCAGCCCCAGCGGGTTTCGGCTGAGCTCCATGTGGCGGCGGCGGACGGCCCGCATCGCGACCGCGAGCTCCTGTCCGGCAAAGACCTCGCGCATCAGGTCATTGCCGAAGTGGTAGCCGAAGAACATCCAGATCGGCGCCTCGGTCACGACCACCCCGCGCGCACCGAGTCGGATGAAGTTTCCAGGGAACGACTCGTCGGTGGTCGGCTGCGCACCGCTGGTGCCGGTCTCGCAGCCGTTCAGGAACACCAGCGGCTGATTCGGGAAGAACAGCTCGCGATCCTCGCCAAGTGTCAGCTTGATCAGGTCGGTCGGCTGGATGGCGGGCTCGTTCTCGCTCAGGCGCAGGCGGGAGCCGGCAATCTCGAACACGTATGCGAATCGCCCTTTCGGAGTGCGCCGGATCGTCGTCCCGCTGGTCCCGTGGGTGAACGAGGACAGGAGCTTCAGCGCGCCCGCGCGCTCCTTGAGCCGATCGCGGAACTCGGCCCGCGAGGAGATGGTCTCGATCCCGTTGCCGTCGAGCTGCTCGCCGATCAGCTCGGCGTGCCATGCGCTGAGCCGGGTCACGGCGTCGTCGCCGCTCGCCGCGAGGTAGCCCAGGTGGGTCGCGCCACTGCTGTCCAGCCCGGTCATCGCACCACTCAGTCGCCCGGGACGGTTGGCCAGCAAGGGACGCGCCGAAAGAGCGTATCGGAAGCCCCAGAACCGCTCCCAGTCGCGGGCACCGTGGGCAGGGTGCAGCAGCTGCCATGGTAGGTAGATCCCCTTCGTCTCGATGCGTACCCGGACGGTGCGCGATCCCCAGTCGAAGTCGTCGAGGGTGCGCATCAGCCGCTTCAGGTCCCCCTCGCCGTAGCTGAAAAGCTTCGCGTAAAGCGTCGCCCCGCTCGTGTAGAGCGCCTGGACGAACTGCTCGCCGAGCGCTTCGCTGAGCTTGATTTCCGCGCCAGACGGCCTCGGGAAGTCGGTGTCGTACTGCCGCAGCAGATCCCGCTCGCCGCCCTCGACGAGCGTGCGCAGGGTCGTGTACGTCTCTCGCAGGTCCGCGTACAGCTCGGGCATGTTGCTGACGCCCGTGTGGAAGTACCGCAAGCGCCGCGGATCGGCCGGGTCGAGGTGGGCGTTGCCGAAGGCATGCGCGAGGCCATCGTGCAGGGGCTGCAGGCTCACCGTGATCGGGCCCGCCGGGCTCTGCTCGACGCGGATTGCGAGATCCCAGGGTGCCTCCGCGGGCGGCTCGCTGAAGCTCGCGACCCGGCTCGCCGGAACCGCGACCTGCTCCGCGCCGCGGCGCACCTGGACCCCCACCACCAGGTGGTCGTACTCCACGCCCTGGCCTGCCACCGTGAACGCGATCTCGCCGCGTCCCCCTTGGTCCGCGGTGAGCGTGCGCAGCGGCAGGATCTCGAAGATCGCGTGGTCGGAGCGGCCCGCGGCCCTGCGATACGTGATCCGCGAGGTCTGCAGGGAGGCGGCCTCGCACACCCAGCAGCTCATGGTGACCGTGAGCGGCAGGGCGTCCTCCGCTTGTTCCAGGATGCGCGGGGACACCCGTTCCTCGCTCGGCGCGATGGCCGAGACCGGCGAGCGCGGTCCGATGTAGAAGGCCACCGTCGTCGGCACGGCGTCCTCGAGGACGTTGGGTGCGCCTTCGGCGTGGGGCGTGAACTCGGCGTTGTAGACCGGCGCGTCGGAAGGCAGCGGAGCCTCTCCGGCCTCCCGAAACGCGGCTTCCAGGTCATCGCTCGTCGAACCGGTATCGCGCGTAGAGGCCTCGTCGAGCGGCTGCTGGTCGGCGGCGTCCTCGTCGTGAGCGACCGACCCCCTCGTCAGGTCCTCGCGCGCAGCCTCCAGGGCCTCGTCACGGGCCTCTGCGGCGCGCCGGGAGAGTTGCTCGCGCACGGATTCTGCGAGCGCCTGCTGCGCTTCTCGACGCGCCGCCTCGGCCGCCGCCTCCGCGGCAAGGCGGGCACTTTCCTGCGCAGCCTGTTCCCGCGCTTCTGCGCCCGCGTCCCGAGAAGTGCGGGAACGCTCCGCGCGCGCGTACGACTCTGCCAGTGCTTGCTCCGCTTCCCTCAGGGCCGCCTCGTGTCGCGCCGCCTCGGCCGCCGCCTCCGTGGCACGGCGGGCACGTTCCTGCTCCAGGCGCCGCCTCTCCTGTGCGTCAGTGGCGGCGCGTTCGGATCGTGCGTAGGCCCGCTCCTCCTCCAGCGCCCTGAGCCGCGCCTCCCGTTCCGCCGAGCGTTCCCTCTCTGCGGCGATGCGGGCACGCTCCTCGCGCAGATAGGACCGGTTCTCCTCCTCCACTCGTTCCCATCTGGGCGTGACCAGCAGGAACGCGGCGCCAGCCACGGTCACGACCAGCGCGACGACGGCGATGGTGACCTTCGTCCGGCTCACCGCACGTCTCCGGACCGGCCCTTCACGACGATCTCGCGCAGCAGCGCGTCCGCGTACTGCTCATCGTCCCTCGGGTCCGACAGGGTCTCGAAGCGGCCGTCGAGCTTCCTCGCGCGGCGCACGGCGATGTACACGGGTTTCGAGATCTCGAGCTCGCCGGCGGCGTTCCAGCGCGCGCCAGCGCTGGCGTCGAGCTTCACGACCTTCGCGAGCTTGTCGAGCGGCAGCGACAGCTTGACGCCGTTCTCGTCGCGCAGGCTGTAGCGAGCCTTGTCGATCCGGAAGGCCTCGTTGACCAGGTAGATATCGTCCTGCTCGAGCCACTGCAGGCAGAACTCTGGCACCTGGTTGGCCGGGTCCGTGAGGAAGGCCTGCAGCCGCAGGAGGTCCAGCCCGTCGGCACCGAACTCGCCGATGGTGAGGCCGGTCCGCTTGACCAGGTCGAACTCCGTTCCAGGCTTCACGCCGGGCAGCGCCACCAGCGCGCGCGCGTCGTAAGCCACCTCGCTGTCGAGCGCCAGCGTGCCGATGGACCCGGCCACCGGGCTCAGCGCTCGCTCGCTCACGCGGCACTCCCGCAGGTCACCGACGAAGCGCAGGCCGCCCGCCGCGCTCACGTGGATCACCGTGCCCGGGCGGACCTTCGGATCGGGAATGGGCAGCGGCACCCAGCCGCCGGCCTTCTCCAGGGCGGCGTCGAGGACCGCGATGCCAACGAGGTCGGAGGCATGCCGCCGCGCGGTCAGGTGCACGACGACACCGGCTACTGCCACCGCGACCACCGCGCCGACGGCAATGGCCGTGTACGGGAGCCTGCGCTTTCGGTCACCAGCCGGGTCGTTCATGAAGCGCGCCACCGTGGGGCTCGACTCAGGAACCCCGTTCTTCACCTTGAAAGATAGCTCGCCCGGGAGTGGCTCGCCACGAGCCTCGCGGGCTCACTCGCTTCGCGGGCGACCACGCAGGCCCGCTCAGGGTGTACGGCTGCCGTGGCATGCCGTGCCTGCGCTTCGATGGGCGCCTCGCGTTCGCGAAGCCGGGCAAGGGCTGGCACGGCGCACACGGCTGCCCCGGCCACAGGCGGTGATCCCGGGCCGAATGTCCGTTTCCGACGTGGTCGAGGAAGCAACCCGACGAGACGGCTGATGGGACTCGCCGGCACGCGGTTGAATCTTCCCCATGACTGGGGAATAGTAACGAGAAGCGCCCGCGAGCGGCTTTGCGTTCTCGTCTCGGCCATGTCCCGGAATCGGTTCCGTTGCACCTCAAGCGCCTGCTCATCGCGTCGTCGCTGCTCACCGCGCTGCCGGGATGCGCGTTTCACTACTTCGATCCCGAGACCGGCACCGAGCATCTGTGGGGGATCGGGCACCTGAAGATGAAGGTCGCCCCGCCGCGCGAGGATGTGCGCGGCGTGGTACGGGGTACCGAGACGGTGGGTCTCGCGTTCGGCACCACCCCTCATGGCGGCTTCGCGTCGGTCGGGTGGCAGGAGTTCACCACGCTGGAGGTCGTGAACCGCGACACGGAGCTCAGGCTCGAGTGGCCGAGCAACGACCTCTTCGAGCTGATGGTCGGCAGCAGGTTCCCGCACGTCCGTGACGAGCCGAAGAACGAGGACTGAGGAGCGACCGATGTTGCAGATCCAGCGGGCTCTCGTGGCGGCAGGACTCGCGGCCCTGGCCCTGTCCGGATGCGGGATCGGGTACAACCAGCTCCTGTTCGTGACCAAGTCGAACGTGGGTGTCGATTTCGACGCCACGCCGCCGACGGCGGAGATCGCGGTCAGCCGGGTCGAGGGCGTCGTCCAGCCCACCTTCGAGGACGGCAAGACGCTGCCGGTCATGTCCAGCTTCAGCCCGGAGAGCAAGGGGCTCTTCGCGGGCCGCGTGGGCCAGACCTTCGCCACCGGCGACGCGGCGCTCACCATGGCGCGGCTCTACGACGACGTCGACCGGACCGTGAGCGGTTCGAGTTCGAAGTCCTGGGCACAGAGCATGCGTGAAGAGTTCGACGCGCGCCTCGCGCTCTCTGCCAAGCCCGTGCTGCCGCCACGGCTCAGTTTCCTGGAGAAGGATGTCCGACCGGTCTTCTTCACCACCAGCACGTCCCTCGGCCTGCGGGTGAGCTGGAGCGGCATGACCGCCACCTATCCCGACAGCATGCACCTGGGATTCCGGCGCAAGGAGATCGCGTGGACACCCATCGCCTACTCGCAGCAAGGAACGAGCCACCACGTGGCGGTGCCGTCGCTGCTGGCGACCATCGACGTGGTGGGCGACGTGGCCTCGCCCGGCGACGCGTCGGGCCAGTGGCTGCAGTACTTCGCCACGGGTGACCCGGCCACGGCGCTGGCGCTTCGCCAGGGCGTCCGGCAGGCGATGCTGGCGCGGCTGGATCCCGGCACGGTCAAGGTGCCCGTCACCCGGGTGCCCGTGCTGCGCGACATGCTGTCGGGACTGAAATCCCGCGCGGACGAGGGAGACGCTGTCGCCAGGCAACACCTCTCGAAGCTCGATGATCTGGGCGGGATCGTTCCGTCGACCTTCCCGTTCGCCACCTACAGCGACGATCCAGACGATCCGGACAACATCCTTACCGACAACAAGCCAGGAGACCCTCTCAGTCCAGGCAGCTCCGGAGCGGATCGGGCGCTCGACTACCTGGCATTTTCCAGCGCCACCATCGGGAAGCTGAAGACCGCGACCAAGATCGACGGCACGGCGGTGACCGCAGAGGAGCGGCGAGAGAAGCGCGACCGGATCGCGGCTCTGAAGTCGGACTTCGAGCGGCAGATGGCGGCTCGAGAGGACATCCAGAATGCTTTCGATTACTGGTGGTCCGGGGCGACGGAGTAATCCGATGGCAAAGAAGTTCGAACGGGATAACCTGGACGATCCACGGGCGAAGAACGCGGAGCTGGCACGACTTCTGCGAGCGGAATGGAATCCCCTGAAGGTCCAGAAGATCGAGCGCTTCGACAATCCGCCCAAGAAGGGCTGGGAAGTCACGCACGAGGAGTGACGGGAGCCGGCCGACGCCCGACTTGCGGCAAGCGGGCCTATCGCGGCTCGCGCACGAGGGCCACGAACGCCGCCAGCGAGAGCACCGCGAAGATCCCGAGGCACAGCGGATAGCTGCCGGTCGCGCCCAGCATGGCACCGAACGCCAGCGGCCCCGCCACGATCCCCGCGTACATCACCGACTGCCCGCCGCCGGCGATCTCGGCGGTGCGGTCTGCCGGTGCGAGGCGCGCGAGCTCCGAGAAGAACAGCCCCACCCAGCCGTTGCCGCTCACCCCCACGGCGACAGTGAGGGCGAAGATGGCCGCCAGGGACCAGTCCGCCGAGAGCGTGCCCAGCAGCGCCAGGCTGACGGCCATCACCAGCGCCAGCGCCGCCAGCAGGCGCTGGCTGCTCACCAGGCTGTCGGCCACGGCGCCGAGCACGATGCGCGATGCGATCCCGGCCGCGTGCATGGTGGAGAAGGCGAGCCCTGCGACCTCCGACGAGATCCCCGCCTCCCGCCACAGGTACACCACCAGGTAGCTGCCGATGCCCATCTGGCACGCCGCGAGGCACGCGCCGGTGAGCGCCACCCGGCGAAGCGGCGGGTCCCGCATCACATCGCGAAGGGATCGCTGGATGGCGCCCAGCATGCTCCCGCCCGCCACCGCGCCGCCGGGCACGCCCCGCGCGGCGGCCGGGGCGAGCAGCATGAGCACGCAGGCCGTGACCGGGATCGCGAGCATCGCCCCCTGCCAGCCGAAGGCCAGCACCAGGGGCGGCAGCGCGGCACCCGCGATCATGCCGCCCGCCGGCGTGCCGCACTGCTTCACCGAGAACACGAAGGCACGCCAGCGCGGCGGCGAGGCCCGCATGAGCACGTGGGAGCCCACCGGATTGAGCGGTCCGGTGGCGCAGCCGATGAGCAGCGCGCCGGCGAAGGCCGCCAGCGGGGTGGACACGGTGAACAGCGCGCAGCCTGCCGCGGTCACCGCGAGCAGCGCCTGGAACAGGCGCACGGGGCCGAGCCGTGCGATGACGATGCCCGACACCGGCGCCGTTGCCATGGCCGTGAGGTAGATGGCCGACACCAGGAAGCCCACCGACTCCGGCGCGAGGCCCATGGCCGGCGCCGCGGCCGGCGCGATCACCGGCACCGCGTAGCTGGCGGTGGTGATGGCCGAGTGCAGCAGCAGGATGGCGCCCAGGGGCCGTGCCACGCCGGAGGCGATCAGCCCGCGCACACTGTCGCCGGGCAGTCGGGGGGAACCGGGCGGCACGGGCGTCCGTCGGGAGGATGCGGTGTCGCCCGGTCGCTCAGGCCGGTGACGGTTGCCGGCGGCGCGGGGTGCCCTGGCGCCTGCGGGTCCCGTCGAACCGTGGCCAGATCCGAATCCGCGCGCCGCGGACCCGGCTCACCGGGCGCACCGGAAGCCGATGTGCCGGTGACCGTGCTCCGGCGCCCGGGAGAAGCCGCCGCGGAAGTGCGCCGTGAGGCGCTCCGGTGTGTTGTCGAAGACGTAGTCGCCGCCGCGGGTGACCCGCTCGCCCGCGGCATCCGGATCCTCACGCCCGTCCCCGGCAACGTAGGGGTAGGGGCGGTACAGGCTGCTGGTCCACTCCGCGAGGGAACCCGCCAGGTCGTGCACGCCCTCGGGCGTCGCGCCCGCCGGGTGCGATCCCACCGGCAGGGTCTGGCCCCGGGGCCGGCCGTACAGGGCGCGGCTCGCGTCCGGCGGCTCGTCGCCCCACGGGTAACGCACGCCGCGCGCGCCCCGGGCCGCGGCCTCCCACTCGGCCTCGGTGGGCAGCCGCGCGTCGCGCCAGGCGCAGTACGCCCGGGCGCCGTACCAGGTGGACTCCGGTGCCGGGTGTCGCTCGTACCCGGGTGCGGCCACGAAGCGGCCGCCCTGGAGCGCGATGCGGGCATCGGAATCGTCCAGCTCGGCGATGGGCCGCGGCGAGGTGTCGGTGAGCAGTCGCGGGGCGTCGGGACCGCGCAGGTGGCGCGCGTCCACGGCGCCCGCCGGTGCGTCGCGCATCACCTCCACGTCCAGCGTGTTCAGGAACTCGGCGAACGCGGCATTGGTCACCTCGTGGCGATCGATGGCGAAGCCGTCCAGGGTCACGGCGTGGGCGGGGCGGGCGTCGCCGGGGCCGACATCGGACCCGATGGTGTAGGTGCCGGCGGGAATGTCCACCATCTCACCGGCGGCGTCGCTGCTCGACGCGCACGCGGTGGCGAGGGTGACGAGTGGGATGAGATAACGCACCCGGTCGCGTGCTCCGTTCGGGCTCGGGTCCCCGGAACGCTGGGTTCGCGAGACCCGGCGCCTCGAATCGTCAGCCCTCGAAGATCAGGTAGGTACGCGCCTCGATGCTCTCGCGTGGCGGCGCGTCCGGATCCTGATCCGGGAGCGTGAAGGCCCCGTGGGGCGTGAAGCGGGCGCGCCCGTCGTCCACGCTGTCCCAGCTCTTGATCAGCGTCACCTCGTCGCGCTCCATCCCCGGCACCCAGTACCACCGCTGGCCCGGGCCCCACGCCACCTGGTAGATCTCGCCCACCCGATCCGGGAACACCTGGTCGGTGGCCACCAGCTCGGCGGGGGCGATGCTGGCGGCGTCTCCCAGCGCGAGCGGTGTGCGCCGCACCGGCCCGCGGATGGGGCGCCAGACGTTCACCTGCACGATGCGCCCGCCGCTGGCGAGGACCCGGTCCACGGTGTCGGCGCCCAGGGCGTCGCGGGCGCGCTTGGGGCCGGAGTCCACCGTGTAATCCACGTGCACGCGGCTCGCCGGACCCCGCGCACCGTCCGGGTTGCTCGCGCCCCGGGGCGAGTCGGCACGACGCGTGAAGTCGAACACGCCTACCCGGTCGGCGCCGGTGAGATTCTGCAGCAGGCTCTCGAGCTCGCCACGGTAGACCGCGGCCACCGCTTCGTCGTCGTAGAGGTCGTCCACCGCGGTGGGGCAGCGGTGCAGCTCGAAGCCGGTGGTGTCCAGGGACAGGCGATCCGCGATGGGCCGCGCGTCGTGGATGACCACCTCCCGTGCCTCGGTCTGGAAGTGCACCCGGGGCTCGCCGCCGGTCAGCGCGGAGCTCTCGAAGTAGGGCTTGGTGTCCTGGGGGACGATGAAGGTCAGCTTCGCGCGGACGTCCTTCGCGGCGTCCGGCGTCAGGGGGGCGGGCTGGCTCATGGGCGGGCCTGCGATTCCGGGGGCCGGGTAGAGGAAAGATACTCGCTCCCGGCGGTAATGGGGACGCGGTCGACCGGGGCGGCGTACGAGATTCCGTGCGCCTCGCAGCCGAGGGTCCGCGAACAATGCGGGCTACACTGGCGTTCCCCGCGAGGGGGACTCCGTACGACCCGCAGGAGACCGGCATGGACCTGGGCATGGTCATCCGCAACATGGGCCCGCCGTCCACCCGCGACGTGATGTGGGAGTGCGCGCGCCACGCGGAGGCGACGGGGATCCATCACCTGTGGGTCACCGACCACGTGGCCATCCCGCGGGAGGAGTCCGAGGGCTCCGGCGGGCGCTACCTGGATCCGCTGGCGGCGCTCGCCTTCCTCGCGGGCGTGACCGAGCGCATCCGTCTCGGTGCCGGCGTGCTGGTGATCCCCTACCGGCCCGCGCTGCCCACCGCGAAGTGGCTCGCCAGCATCCAGGAGCTGTCCGGCGGCCGGCTCACGCTCGGCGCCGGCGTCGGCTGGATGGAGGCGGAGTTCCGGGCGCTGGGGGTGCCGCGGGCGCGGCGCGGCGCCATCACCGACGAGACGCTCGCCTTCATCCACGACTGCTTCGCCGCCGACGAGGTCACCGCCAACGGCCAGCGGTTCCTGTTCCTGCCGCGCCCGGCGCGCCCGCCGGTGCTGGTGGGCGGCGCGCCGCCCCACGCCTTCCGGCGCATCGTGGCCCATGGCGATGGCTGGATGCCGGGCCGGCTGGAACCCGCCGGTCTCGCGCCCCTCGCCCGCGAGCTGCGCGAACGCATGCAGGCGGCGGGCAGGCCCGAGCCGCCGATCGTCATGCTCACCGCGCTGCCCGTGGACAGCGCCGCCACGGCCCGGGACCGCGCGGCGGCATTCGCCGAGGCCGGCGCCACCGGCATCGCCCACTTCACCCGTTACGACGACGCGGCGCAGTTCGCCCGCGTCGCGGACGTGCTGGCGGAGGCGGCCGCCGCCCTCTGAGCGACTGGAAGGTGCACGCAAGGTGACCGGCAGCGGTCTGCGAGGATCCTCGCCTCAGTCCGCGGCGAAGCAGTAGAACTTGCCGGCACCGCCGGTGAGCTTCAGCGCCTCCTCGCTGCACCCGCGGGTCGCGTGGGCGGACGTCCAGGAGGTATTGCCACCACCGTGGCGGTCGTGGTGCCCCACCTGCGCGCTTCCCGCGTCGCTGCTCGTCCAGTTGTTGCAGGTGTGGTCCGCCTCGTCCGGAAAGTAGGCGGTGCCGTCGTCCTGGGTGCCGGTGAGGATGTCGTGCTCGTTGGGCTTGTCGTAGCGGCCCTTGATGCGCTCGCCGTTCTCGTCCAGGGCGGTCTCGAGGGTGATGGTCTTGTTGTAGAGGTGCAGGTCCGTCAGGTTGGCGCCGATGAGGATGCCCCGGGCGTTGTACCAGGGCCCGTTGCCGATGCGGTGGCGGGCGAAGATGCCGCGCTTGTCCGGCGCCTCCGTGCTCAGGTACGCGCGCCACTGCCGGGCGCCGGCGCCGGCTGCCTCTGCGAGCTTCTGGCAGTGGGCGTCGGCGCCTTCCAGGCCGCCCAGGTCACCGCCCTTGCCCATGCCGACACTGGTGACGAAGAACCCCATCGGCCGGTCCTCCCCCTGTGCCGGCGCCGATCCCAGCAGCGCACCGACGCTCAGCATCAAGGCAATTGCTCCGGATTTCATCGTGTTGTCTCCTCGGGTGAATGCATCGCACGAAGGTCCGTGCAGGGACCGCTCGCTTGCTTTCGCGGGGTCACCTGGTTGTCAGGTATTCCCCCAGGTACGTACGTGATGGACCGGGGAAAATTCCAGGGCCGGCAAACACCGTGTTCCCGGCGGCCGGCACGCTCCCGAGGCAGCCGGGGACCGGATCCGGTGCGGCCTGCTCAGTCCACCGCCGCTTGCAGCTTCGACTGGAAGGCGCGGATGCGCTTCGCGTTCATCCCCAGATCGCTGCGTCCGACGCGGGACTTGGAGCGCACGTCGACTTTCGTGACACCCCTGCCGGCGACGATGCGCACGACCACGTCGTCCTTGAAGCCGAACAGCAGCGACGTGGCGGTGGCTTCGATGCGGCCCTGCTCGGCGTCGGCCGCGACCAGCTCCAGGCCCATCGAGGCGAGGGCGGCCTGCGCGGCGGCGAACACCTCGTCGTGCGGCGCGCTCAGCACGAGCGGTGCGAGATCCGGGTACGCCCCGCGCTGCTGATCGGCCACGTCGGGGCCGTCGTAGGCGACCGGATGATCGTCACCTTTTCGCAGCGTCGCGACGTGTACGAACGCCGGCGGATCGGCGAGGTCGGTGGTGATGTCGTGGATCGGTGGCAGCGCCCTTGCGGTCGTACGCAGGTCGTAGGGGATCCAGGCAGTGACCACGGCGATGGCGAGACCCGCGATACCCATGACGAGCGCTCGACGCCCGCTCGAGCGCCTCGCTGCCAGCACGACCGCGACCGCGCAGAGCGCTGCGGTACCCGCCGCGACCCAGAACACCACCGCGAGCGCCGCGATGCCGGCACGGTAGTGCCACCACTCGAAGCGGTACCCGAGCCCGGCGCCGAGCGCGGCGAGCGCGCAGCCTGTCGCGACGGCGAGACCCAGCAGGGAGAGTGCGTCCGCCCGTCTGATCACCGTGTTGCTCTTGCCCGGCCGCCGCTGTCCTCCGGCGGCCACGAGGATGAAGGCGCACTGTGCGGCGCCGGGGCACGGGAGTACAGTACCGCCATGTTCGCCCTGCGATCCCGCCGCCCGCCGGGCACGGAGGGGTTCCTGGCCGAGCCCTTCGAGCCGGCCTACCTGCGTCTCGGTGCGGGCGAGCTCGCGCGGCGCGTCGAGGCCGCGCTCGACGAGCTGCGCGACTGCTGCGCCTGTCCCCGCGACTGCCACGTGAACCGCCTCGAGGGCGAGGCCCGGGTGTGCCACACGGGACGCCACGCGCGGGTGGCGAGCGCCTTTCCGCACTTCGGCGAGGAGGACTGCCTGCGGGGCTGGAGCGGCTCGGGGACCATCTTCTTCGGCGCCTGCAACCTGCGCTGCGTGTTCTGCCAGAACTGGGACATCAGCCAGAAACCGGCGGGGCCCGAGTGCACCGCCGCCGAGATCGCGGATCTCATGCTCGCGCTGCAGGCACGGGGCTGCCACAACATCAACTTCGTCACCCCCGAGCACGTGGCGCCCCAGGTGGTGGAGGCCATCGCCGCGGCGGTGCCCCGCGGGCTGCGCCTGCCGGTGGTGTACAACACCAGCGCCTACGACGCAGTGGCCTCGCTGCGCCTGCTGGACGGGCTCGTCGACATCTACATGCCCGACTTCAAGTTCTGGAGCCGGGACAGTGCGCGGCGCCTCGCCAAGGCGAAGGACTACCCGGAGCGCGCCCGGGAGGCCATCGTGGAGATGCACCGTCAGGTGGGTGAGCTGCGCTTCGGCCCTGACGGGCTCGCCCGCCGGGGCCTGCTGGTGCGCCATCTGGTGATGCCCGGCCAGAGCGACGAGGCGGCGGCCATCGCCCGCTGGCTGGCCGAGACGCTTTCTCCCGATACCTACCTGAACCTGATGGATCAGTACCGGCCGCAGTACCAGGTGGGCGATCGCAGGAGCGACGGCACGCCGAAGTACCCCGACATCGAGCGCCGCCCCGCAGGCGAGGAGCTGCGCGCCGCCCGCGACGCGGCCCGGGCCGCGGGGCTGTGGCGCATCGACGAACGGTGGCTCTGAGTACCTGTTCCTGATCCTGCTACTGCCCCCCGGTGCTGCGGAGGAAGGCATGGTTCGCCGCGCCCCGCCGTGAACCCGTCCCTGGGGGCTCGAAGGCGGCGTCCCTGCCGCCTACCGGCGCGCCGACCCATGCCTTCCTCCGCCTTAACCGGTGATCCGCGATTCGGGACACCGGTCGAGCCGTCGTTCACACGTCGTAGTAGAGCGCGAACTCGTATGGGTGCGGCCGCAGCCGGATGGCGTCCACCTCGCGCTCGCGCTTGTACGCGATCCAGGTCTCGATCAGGTCTTGCGTGAACACCTCGCCCTCGAGCAGGAACTCGTGATCCGCCTCGAGCGCGTCCAGCGCCGCGTCCAGCGAGCCCACCACCGAGCGTATGTTCTTCGCCTCCTCCGGCGGCAGGTCGTAGAGGTTCTTGTCCACCGGCTCGCGCGGCTCGGTCTTCTTCGCGATTCCGTCGAGCCCCGCCATCAGCATCGCCGCGAAGGCGAAGTACGGATTGCAGCTCGGGTCGGGGGTGCGGAACTCGATGCGCTTGGCCTTCTCGCTGGGGCTGTACACCGGGATCCGCACGCAGGCGCTGCGGTTGCGCTGGGAGTACACGAGGTTGATGGGCGCCTCGTAGCCCGGGACCAGCCGCCGGTAGGAGTTGGTGGTGGGCGCGATGAACGCGCACAGCGCGTCCGCGTGGGCGAGCAGCCCGCCGATGTAATGCCGCGCGGTCTCGCTGATGAGGCCGTACGCGTCCGGTCCGTAGAACACGTTCCGCTCGCCCTTCCACAGGCTCTGGTGGGTGTGCATGCCCGAGCCGTTGTCCATGAAGATCGGCTTCGGCATCATCGTCACCGTTTTGCCGTGACGCCACGCCACGTTCTTCACCACGTACTTGTACTTGAGCACCTTGTCCGCCATCCGGGTGAGCGAGTCGAAGCGCATGTCGATCTCGCCCTGGCCGGCGGTGCCCACCTCGTGGTGGTGCACCTCCACCGGGATGCCGACGCTCTGCAGCGTCTTCACCATCTCCGAGCGGAGGTCTTGCATGTGGTCCATGGGCGCGACGGGGAAGTACCCTTCCTTGTAGCGCGGCTTGTAGCCCAGGTTCGGCCGGCTGTCGTCGCCCGAGTTCCAGAACCCCTCCACCGAGTCGACCTGGTAGAAGCCCTGGTTGTAGCTCTGATCGAAGCGCACGCTGTCGAAGATGTAGAACTCGATCTCCGGCCCCCAGTAGCTCACGTCCGCCACGCCGGTGGCCTCGAGGTGGGTCTCCGCCTTCCGGGCCACGTGACGCGGGTCGCGCTCGTAGGGCAGACCGGTGATCGGATCGCGCACGTTGCACACCAGCGTCAGCGTGGGCAGATCGGTGAAGGGATCCAGGAAGGCCGATTGCGGATCCGGCACCAGGAGCATGTCGCTCTCCTGGATGGCCTTGAACCCGCGGATGCTCGAGCCGTCGTAGCCGATGCCGTCCTCGAACAGCCCCTCGGAGAACTCCGAGGCCGGGATCGAGAAGTGCTGCCACAGTCCCGGCACGTCGCAGAAGCGCAGATCCACGAACTCGGCGCGGTTCTTCTTGGCGAACTCCAGACATTCGTTGACGTCCACGGTGATCCTCCTCCGTTGCGGGTTGCCCGCGAGTCGCGGGAGGACGGGATCGACGCGCGGATGCGTCGGTCGCGACGCCGTCTCGCGGGAGGGTGGGCAGGGGGGCGGACGCGGTCCGCCGAGCCCTTTAAACAGTATATCGCTTCCCGGAGGCTCGACCGCGCCGTGACAGCCCCGCCAGTGCCAGCGCGACGGCCACGCCGATCCACGCCACCGAGCCGAGAGCAATGGCGCCGATGCCGGTGCCGGCGTCAATGAGCCAGCCCATGCTCGCCGGCGCCAGGGCGCTCGAGAACACGCCCAGTGCGGTGACCAGCGCGCGGATGGCACCGATGTGCCGCGCGCCGTAGATCTCCACCCACAGCGCGCCCTGCACCGTGAACTGGATCCCCTGGGACGCGCCCGCCATGAGCAGGTAGAGCGGCGCCACCAGCGGATCGGCGCCCCATGCCAGGGCCGCGAGCCCGAGCGCCAGGGGACCCATGGCGAAGGGCAGCACCCGGGCCGCGCCGCGCCGGTCCACCACGTGCCCGGCCACCAGGGACGTGACCACGCTGGCGGCGGCGTAGGCGGCGAAGCTCGCGGCCAGCAGCGTGAGCGGCCAGCCCTTGGCGGCGGCCACGTGGGCCTGGTGGAAGAACAGTCCGGTGACCACGTAGCTCGGGGTGACGGCCGCCGGCAGGAGCAGATAGAAGACCGGGTCGCGCAGCACCTCCGCGCGGGAACGGCTGGGCCGCGCGGTGCCGCCGGCCGCGGCCCTCGCCGCGTCCTCGAGCCAGAGCCGGTGGCGCTCCACGTGCCCGCGCAGCAGCCACAGGGTAACGGGGATGCCGGCGGCCGCGATCACCACGCCACAGGCGAGCCAGGTCTCGCGCCAGCCCATGACCGCCGCGACGGCCACCACCGGCAGCGGCAGCAGCCCCTCCCCGGCGGGATGGCCCAGCGCCGCGATGCTCACTGCGCGCCCGCGGGCCAGGTCGAAGTAGCGCGCCATGCTCACCGTGGACACGTGGCTCGCGAGACCCTGCCCGAACAGACGCAGCCCGAAGATGGCGAGGCCGAGGAACGCCACGGCGCTCGACCATGCCATGAGCAGGCAGGCGCCGGCGAGACCCGCCAGAACGAAGGCGCTCAGGCCGCGCAGATCCGCCTCGTCGGTACGCCGCCCGAGCCACGCGAGGCAGGCCGCCGACGCCAGCGTGGCCGTGGAGTAGATGGCGCCGAAGCCGCCATGGGAGAGCCCGTACTCGCCACGGATCTCGGCCCCGAACAGGGCGATGAAGAAGGTCTGGCCGAAGCTCGACAGGGCGGCCAGCGCGAACCCGAAGCCGAGGAAGCTGCGGTTCGCCCGGACGAAGTCGAGGGTTCTCACGCAGGTCCGTGAGGCGTGGGGTGGTGGGGGGCGGGGCAGGTCGCGTTCGCTGCGGAAGTGATGGTCACGGCGCGGCCGCGCGGATGCAAGTGTGGATCCGCCGCCATCAGACCCGGCGCGTGCCGCGGCCGTCAAGCCGCCGCCCGGCTGCCCCGTTGCGACGGGTTCTTGACCTGAATCAACCGGTCCCAATCCGTGGCCGCTACGGTGCCGGTTCACCCAGGACTGCCGGAGGTCCGCCATGAGCCGAACCATCCTCGTCCCCGTGGACGGATCCGAGCACTCGCGCAAGGCGGTGGAATTCGCCGCCGGCATGTGCACCGGCCTCGCCGGCAAGCTGTCGCTGCTGCACGTGGTCCAGTCGCTGCCCCACGACCGCACCCTGGTCCTGGGCGCCGCCGCCATCACCGTCAACATGTCCGGCGAGGAGCTGCGCGAGGTGGGCGCGAAGGTGATCGACGCCGCGACGGAGGAGGCCGCGAAGCATGGCTGCACCGCCGTGGAATCGGAGGTGGTGATGGGGGACCCGGCGCAGCAGATCGTGGAGCGGGCGAAACGCATCGGGGCCGACATGGTGGTGATCGGCTCGCGCGGCCTGAGCGACATGGCCGGCCTGGTGCTGGGCAGCGTGTCGCACAAGGTCATGCACCTGGCGCCCTGCACCTGCATCACTGTGCGCTGAAGAAATCCTGGACGAAATACCCGCTTCGTCGCGTATGTCCGAGGGGTGCATGCAGACGCGATGAAATAGGTATACCGTCCCCACGTGCACATCCTGAGCGAGGCGGACCTGCGCGGCCTGGTGGCCGTCGACCTGGACGCGGTGGGCGTGGTGGAGGCCGCGTTCAGCGCGCTGGCCGGCGGCGAGGTGATCATGCCGCCGATCCTGTCCATGCAGATCCCCGCAGTGCACGGCGAGGTGGACGTGAAGACCGCGTACATCCCCGGCCTGGAGGGTTTCGCCATCAAGGTGAGCCCGGGCTTCTTCGACAACCCGAAGCTCGGGCTGCCCAGCCTGAACGGGCTGATGGTGCTGTTCTCGGCGCGCACCGGCCTGGTGGAGGCGCTGCTGCTGGACAACGGCTACCTCACCGACGTGCGCACCGCTGCCGCCGGCGCGGTGGCGGCGCTGCATCTCGCTCCGGAGACGCATACCGCCGGAGTGCTGGGCACGGGCGTGCAGGCACGCCTCCAGCTCCAGGCGGCGCACCTGGTGCGCCCGTTCAGCACCGCGCTGGTGTGGGGCCGTGATCGGGTCAAGGCGAAGGCCTGCGCCCGCGACGTGGCCGAGCGGCTCGGCATCGAGGCGCGGGCGGAGCCCGACCCGGCGCGCCTGGTGGCGCAGTGCCAGGTGGTGATCACCGCGACGCCGGCCCGCGCGCCGGTGCTCGAGGCCGGATGGCTGCACCCGGGCCTGCACGTCACCGCGGTGGGGGCGGACCAGGAGCACAAGAACGAGATCGACCCGGCGGCCTTTCCCCGGTTGGACGCCTACGTGCCGGACCGGCTGAGCCAGTGCGAGGCGCTGGGAGAGCTGCGCGCGGCCCTCGCGGCGGGCACCGTCACCGATACCGGTGCCTTCGCCGAGCTGGGGCAGATCATCCGGGACCCGTCCCTGGGGCGGCAGGGGCCGGACGTCATCACCCTGTGCGACCTCACCGGCACCGGCGCCCAGGACACCGCCATCGCGAGCTTCGCGTACCTGCGTGCCCGTGAGCGCGGGGTGGGCTCGGTGTTCGGGGCGTGAGGAGGTGGCGGTGGGATCCAGTGCCGGTAATCACGAGCTCGGTCGGGATCTGACCGCGGACGGTGACAAATGACCGACTGGGTCTCGCAGTTCGACGAGCTGTCCAGATTGGAGGAATCCGATCGCCGCTTCCTCGTGGAGCGTGCGAAGGTGGTGAACCTGCCCGCGGGCCAGCCCGTGTTCGCCCCCGGCAAGCGGCCCGAGGCATTCCTCCTGTTGCTCGAGGGCACGGTGGTGGTCCACCAGTTCGGCGCCAGCGGCCGCGAGATCGTGCTCTACCGGGTGTCCGGCGGGGAGAGCTGCATCATGACCACGGCCTGCCTGCTGTCCGACGAGGAGTACCTGGCCGAGGGGGTGACCGAGACCGAGGTGCGCGCGGTGGCCCTCGGACGGGCCGATTTCGACACCTTGATGGGTCGCTCGCCTGCCTTCCGCCGCTTCGTGTTCTCCAAGTATGCCTCGCGGGTCACGCGCCTGATGGAGGCGGTGGAGGACGTGGCCTTCGAGCGCCTGGACCGGCGGCTCGCCCGCAAGCTCCTCGAGCTCGCGGGCGACGGCGACACGGTCGTGGCCACCCACCACACCCTGGCCGTGGAGCTCGGCTCGGCGCGAGAGGTGATCAGCCGCCAGCTGAAGGAGTTCACCCGCCGGGGCTGGATTGCCTCCACCCGCGGCCAGATCCGCGCTGCTGGACCGCGTCCGGGAGCAGGGCCTCGACCTGGAGATCATCCTCGAGACCCACGTGCACGCCGATCACCTGACCGCCGCGCCGTACCTGCGCGCGCGCACCGGTGCGCCGGCGGCCATCGGCGCCCACATCACCACGGTGCAGGACACCTTCGCGAAGGTGTTCGACGCCGAGCCCGCGTTCCGCCGTGACGGCAGCCAGTTCGACCGGCTGCTCGCGGACGGCGAGCGCTTCACCATCGGTGGCCTCGAGGGGGTTGCCCTGCACACCCCCGGCCACACCCCGAACTGCATGGTGTACCGCGTCGGCGACGCGGCCTTCGTGGGCGACACCCTGTTCATGCCGGACTACGGCACCGCGCGCTGCGACTTCCCCGGCGGCGACGCCCACACGCTCTACCGCTCCATTCAGCGGATTCTCGCGCTGCCGGGCGAGACCCGCCTGTCCATGTGCCACGACTACAAGGCCCCGGGCCGCGACGCCCATGCCTGGGAGACCACGGTGGCCGGCCAGCGCACGCGCAACGTCCACGTGCACGAAGGCGTGAGCGAGGACGAGTTCGTGGCCATGCGCGAGGCCCGCGACGCCACCCTGGACATGCCCCGCCTGATCCTGCCGTCGGTGCAGGTGAACATGCGCGCGGGCGAGATGCCGCGGCGGAGGGCAACGGGGTGAGCTACCTCAAGATCCCCGTGAACACGCTGTGACGGATTGCACTCGGTGACGCATCGGAGAACATCATGGACATCGAGCGACCGCGCCATCATCTGCAACCGGCCCGACGGCGAGGCTGGCGACCAGCCTCTGTTCGAGGAGATCCGCGCCCAGGCCGAGTGCCACGGCATCGCCTGCGCGTACCTGCCGGTGCAGAGCGGCAAGGTGTCCGAGGCCGACGCCCACGCCTTCGCATAGGCGCTGCGTGACCTGCCGCGCCCGGCGCATCGCGAACCGCGGGCGCATTCCCGGCGACGCGGTGGACGTCACCTGCGACGTGGTGGTGGTGGGCGCGGGGGCCGCGGGCATCGTCGTCGCGTCGTCGCTGCTGCGCCGCGACGGCGATCTCGAGATCGCGGTCATCGACCCGGCGGACCACTGGCAGCGCAGCGGCCGGCTCGCGGACATCGGCATCGAGTTCCTGGACGTCGGCGGCGTGCGCGTGGTGGGCGAAGTGCCGAGCGGCCTGCCGCCGCTCACAGTGCCCGCCTTCGACGTCGACCTGTGGCGCGATCTCGCCCTGTCGGCGCTGCTCATCAGCGTCATCGGCTTCGTGGAGTCCGTGTCCGTGGCCCGGACCCTGGCGGCGAAGCGCCGCCAGCGCATCGTGCCGGACCAGGAGCTGGTGGGGCTGGGCGCGGCGAACCTGGGCGCGGCGTTCACCGGCGGCTTCGCGCGCTCGGTGGTGAGCTACGAGGCCGGTGCCGTGACCCCCGCCGCGGGAATGCTAACCGCGGCGGGCATTGCGCTGGCCACGGTGTTCCTCACGCCGCTGCTTCACCACCTGCCCGAGGCGACGCTGGCCGCCACCATCGTCGTGGCGGTGCTGTCCCTGGTGGATCTGAAGGCGCTGGGCCGGACCTGGCGCTACTCGAAGAGCGATTTCGCCGCCATGCTCGCCACCATCGTGCTGACCCTCACGGTGGGCGTGGAGACCGGGGTGGTGGCGGGCGTGGTGCTCATGTGCCCCGCGGTCAACGACATCGACGCCAGCGCGCTGGAGAGCCCGGAGGCCATCAACGAGCGGCTGCGGGCGGGCGGGGTGACGCTGCACCTGTGCGAGGTGAAGGGCCCGGTCATGGACCGGCTCGAGGGCAGCCACTTCCTCGATCACCTGAGCGGGCGGGTGCTCCTGTCGCAGCACGACGCTGTGCGTGCGCTGGCACCCGGTGTCGGCAGCGAGGCGGCCGCGACTCGCGCCGCGTGAACCGCGCCGCGTGCCGCTGTGGATGCGGGCCCGCGCCGATCCGTACCCCGTGGCCCGGAACCTCACGGATGGTATGCTTCCGGCGTCACGGCTGCGCGCCGCCATGCGAGCCGCTGCACCGACAACCACGTGAGCACCGCCGAACGCCTCGCCCGGTCCCTCCTGCGATTCGCGCTGCGCATGACGCTCTGGTCCGTGGTAACGCTGTTCACCTTGTGGGCCGCGGCCGCGGTCGTTATCGACAGCCCACAGCACGAGGCTGTGCGCACCGCGCTCGCGTGTGCCGTGCTGCTCGCCGGGTCCTGTCTCGTCTTCGCGGCGCTGCGCGAGCGCAGCGAGATCACCGCCCGCGCCGCCGCGGCCATCGACACCACGGACTTCTCCGCGCGCATCCGCGAGGGATTGCCGCCCCGGCCGCCGCCGCGAGGTCCGCGGCCGTGAGCGCCCATGGGGCAGGCCGCTTCAGGACGCTCGCCGCGGCGGTGCCGTTGGTGGCCGCGGCCGTTGCGAGCGTCGCGCAGCCGGGCGATACGCCAGGCGTCGGCGCGACGGACGAGTCTTCCGGTGGCGCAGGGCTGTGGCTTGTTATCGAGGTGGAGCGGCTCTCGGATCTCGCGCACCCCGCGCTGGCGGGATTCGAGGACGTGGGGCCTTTGCGCGGAAGGGCGCGTCTGGTCGTGCGCGACGGACGGCTGGCCCTCGAGGAACTCAACGCCCGCGCGGAGGCGCAGGGGGCGACCCTCGACATCGAAGGGAGTGTGGCCGACGCGACCACCTTCGACGAGTTCGACCTGGCCTTCCGCCTGCAGGTCCCATCGGCGCGCTGGTGGGCCGCGGACGCGCCCGGTGAGACATCACCGGGACCACTGCTGCTGAGCGGGCGTGCCAGTTCCGCCGGGGACGCGCTACGCCTGGACGGCCTCGCGCTGAAGACCCTGCGCAGCGACCTGGTCGGGCACCTGGTGCTCGTGCCGGGCGACGAGCGGCTGCGCATGACCGGGGCGCTGGAGGGATCGGCGCTGGACCTGGACGAACTCCTGCCCCCGGCCGACGAGCGGGCGTCTGAGGATGGGCGGCTGATCCCCGGCGAAGCGCTGCCACTGGACCGGCTTGTCGCCGTGGAGGGCGAGCTGACCGTGGCGGCGGGCCTGCTGCGGGTGGGTGGCCTGGAGTTCCGCGACGCCAACACGACCTACCGGGGTGCTGGTGGCGAGAGCCGCTTCGATGCCAGGGGCATGCACGCGGGGGGGCGCTACGAGGGCACCCTGACGCTCTCGCCCGCGGGTGCGGCAACGGCGGTGGCGCTGCGCCTGGACGTGGACCGGGTGTCCTGGGAGCAGGCGTCCCTCCAGCTGGGCTTCGCCGACTACATGGACGGCGGGCCCACGGACGCCGAGGTGGAGCTGCGCGGGCGGGGCGGGTCGTTGCGCGAGATCGCTTCGACGCTCGACGGACAGCTCACCCTGCACGTGGGTGCGGGCCGGATCTTCAACACCGCGCTGGACGACGCGGGCGCGGATCTCCTGGACCGCGTGGTGGGCGTGTTCACGCCGCGGGAGGACGACGCCGGGGTCACCGACGTGGAGTGTGCGGCGCTGCGGCTGGATTTCCGCGGCGGCGTCGGGCACGCCGAGCGCCGCTTCGTGGTGCTGACCCGCAAGGCGGTCATGTCGGGCACCGGCACGATGGACCTGCGCGACGAGAGCCTGTCGCTGGTGGTGGACGTCAAGGCGCGCAAGGGCTGGACCTTCTCCGCCGCGTCGCTCGCCGGCGGCGCCGCGATCACCGGTCCGATCCGTTCGCCCGAGGTGGGCCTGAACCCGACCCGGGTCGCGACCTCCGCGGCCAGCGCCGTCACCAAGATGCTGGGCGCGCTGGCAACCGGGGGGCTTTCGCTGCTGGGCCAGCGGGCGGTCGCGCTCGCTGGCAAGGAGACCGACCCGTGCACCGCAGCCATCGAGAGCGGTGCCGCTGGTCAGGCAGATCCCGAGAAGGACCGGGGGGAAGGCCCGGTCCCCAAGCTGCTGCGGTTTCTGGACCGCTGAGCCGACGCGAGGCCTCGGCCTGCCGGCGCCCGCTAGGCGAACGCGTGGGACGCGTGATTCTCCGGCTACGGAACGTCTTCAAGGTGCCCTCAGCAGGTAGTCGTCGCGGATCCGCCAGAACGGCGCCTGCTGCGGCTCGAGCGGGCGGCCGTCGCCCGGCGCCCGGTCGAAGCGGAGCACCTGGAGCACGTCGGAGCTCACCGCCGGGTTCTCGTGGAAGTACGCATGCCCGTAGCTGCCGCCGTCGCCTTCGAGCTCCACCACCGAGAGGTTGTCCACCGCTTCTATTCGCTTGAGCTCGCTCGCGCGCACGTCACGCAGCTGCAGGGTGCCGATGCGCTTTACGCTGCTGAACAGCCACTCGGCGAAGCCGATTGCCTGGTCGGTGGGTGACACGTACACGGTCACCCCCTCGACCCCAGGGCCGATGGGCTCGGACTGCAGGCGCTGGCGCGTGACGTCGAAATCCAGGTCCGGGGCGGCGAGTACGACCTGGCGGATCCGAAAGCGCTCCCGCGGATCGACCCCCGCCGCGCGCGCCTCGATGAACAGCTCGCGAAGTGCCGAGGTCAGCACGTCCGTGCCGCGGCTGTGCGCCAGAACTCGGACTCCCTCGATCCGCTCGTTACGTGCAAGGGCGCGGAGCATCAGCTTCAGGTGATAGACCGTGAACTCCCCTGACTCCCGGTCGTAGGCATAGCCGGCGAGACCGCCGAAGCCGGCAGGCCAGCTGTACACCACCGGAACGCCCTCGCGACCGAAGAAGTGCCACATGCCGGCCCAGGTCAGCACCGCGTCCCGGAAATCGTTGTTGTAGCCGTGGACGTAGAGCAGGATCTCCTTGCGCGGTGTCAGGGCAAGCCTCGTGTTGATCTCCTCGTGGAAGTGCGCCTCCGTGGCCTCGACGTCCGCCAGCACGTCGAGCGTGTGGACGTAGAAGCCGCCACGCGGCTCGTAGGGAAACGGCGTGGGCGGCGTGCGGCCGAGCTCGCGGATCTCGCGGATCTCCACCATGACGTCGTTCGAACGCCTGCGCACGAGGCTTGCCTCGGTCACGTCCTCCCAGCCGAGCCCTTCACCGATCTCCACCAGCGCCTCGCCGTAGGCCATCGAGTCCGACCGCCCATGGCCGTAGCCGAAGCCGCCATCCTCCCGGGTCTCCGGCGCGCGGTCCGTGACGAAGAAGACCGGGATGGTGCTGCTGCGAAGCTCCGGCGCGAGCTCCCCGAAGAGTCGCGCGTGGCGCTCGGAGTACAGGTGCGGCGTGGGCATGAGGGGGTGGCGCGTCGCGCAGCCTCCGAGGGCGAGCAGCGTGCAGACCAGGGCCAGCGGGCGCAGCCAGTGAACCGCGGATACGGGACGCTTCTTCGATGCCGAAAGCCTCATGTCAGCGACGCCGCAGGCGCGGCCGTGCTCATGGCGAGGGCACCGTCGTGGTTCGTCCGGCCGTCACGTCGCGACTGCGCTCATGAACCCGATCCGGCGTCGAGGGCTCGGCGCGTCAGGGCGCGATCTTCCAGGTTCCGTCCGCCACCTTGCACAGGTCGTGGGTCTCGGTGCCGGAGAGGTTCCCCGCCTCGTTGCTGAACCTGGCCTTGCGGCAGCGGCGGCCATCCTTCTCGAAGCTGCTGATGACCGTGATGGATCCGGAGTGCCCCGTGTCGGGGTTGCCCCAGGACGTGGTGGTGCCGTCGGGCTCGTCGTCCAGCGCGGTACGGGCGTTGCTGCGCAGCAGCTCCCAGTCCTTGTCCGTGAACTTGATGATTGGAGACCCGCGCAGCCAGCCGTACTGCCCCCCGCCCTGGGCAGTCGCGGCCGGCGCGGCCACCAGGAGTGGGAGCAGCAACGGCACGAAAGAAATGAATCGCATCATGGACTTCGCTCCTGAGGTTTCTCGAGTGACACTCTTGTCCGGCCAGCGCTGGCGCCAATAACGAGCAGGCGGCCCCGAGCATGCTGCGTTCTAGCCCGTGACCGGCCCTGCCGGGGCCGCCACCCGGAAGAGCATGGCGTACAGTACCGGCACCAGCACCATGGTCAGGACGGTACCGAAGGCGAGCCCGGCCATCACCGTGACCGCCAGCCCGATCCAGAACACGTCCTGCAGCAGCGGGATCACGCCCAGAACCGTGGTACCTGCCGCCAGCCCAACCGGCCGCAGGCGCGAGAGCGCTGCCTGCACCACGGACTCGTAGCGGTCCAGCCCGCGCTCGAGGTTCAGGTTCACCTCGTCCAGCAGCACGATGGCGTTCTTGATCATCATGCCCGCGAGGCTCATGGCGCCCAGCAGCGCCACGAAGCCGAACGCGGCCCCAGTACCCAGCAGCCCGGCGGTGATGCCGATCATGACGAAGGGAATGGTCAGCGCGATCACCAGCGGCGGGCGGTAGGCGTTGAACAGCCCCACCACGATGAACGCCACGATCACTACCGCCGGCAGCACGCCGGGCAGCAGAGACTGCTGCGCATCCCGGGACGACTCGAACTCGCCGCCCCACTCGAGCCGGTACCCCGGCGGCAACTCGATGGCCTCCACCTGGTCCACCACCGAGGCGCGCAGCGCGGGGAGCGTGATCCCGAGCACCGGGTTCGCCTGCACGGTGATGGTGCGGCGGCGGTCGCGGCGCCAGATCTGGGGATCCTCCCAGCGCAGGTGCAGGTCCTCGGTGATCTCTGACAGCGGCACGGCGTCGGTTGCGCCCGCCGGCTGTACCTGCAGCACGTCGATGGCGCCCACGCGCCGGCGCTCGGCCGCCTCGTTGCGCAGGATGATGGGCACCAGGTCGTCGTCCTGGCGCAGCACGCCCACCACGCGCCCGTCGAAGGCCTGCTTGGTGGCGTTGGCCAGATCCGTGCGCGACACGCCGGCCCAGCGCCCGCGTTGCTGGCTGTAGACCGGGACCAGGGTCTGCACCTGCTGGCGCCAGTCGGTGCGCTGCAGTCCCGCCAGCGGTGCCTCGGCGAGGATGTCCTCCACCTGGCCGGCCAGCGAGCGCAGCACCGCGGGGTCGGCGTTGCTCGGGCCGCTGATGCGCACCTCGAACTTCCAGGTCTCGCTCGGCCCGACGCCGAACTTCTGGATCGGCACCTGGGCGTCCGGGAAACGCCGGTCCAGCCACGGCTCCAGCTCCTCGATCAAAGCGTCGATCTGGCGGAAGTCGTGCACGTTCACCACCAGCTGGCCGTAGGAGGCGTAGGACTGCTCCGGGGACACCGGCAGGTAGAAGCGCGGCGGGCCGGCGCCCACGAAGGTCGCCACCCCTTCCACGCGCTCGTCGGCCAGCAGCTTCGCCTCCATCACCGCCAGATCCGCCGAGGTCCTCGCGATGCGGGTGCCCTCGGGCGCCCAGTAGTTGATCATGAATTTGGACATGGAGGAGTCGGGGAAAAACAGCTGCTTTACCTGGCTAAAGCCCACCACCGAGGCCACGAGCAGGCCAACCATGACCAGCACCGTGAGGATGCGCGCCCGGATGGCGAGCTCCAGGAAGCGCCGGAACGCGCGGAAGAAGCCGCTGGCGTACGGGTCCGCGTCGCCGCCGGTGCCCTTGGGCGTGGGCAGCAGATCCAGGCACTGCAGCGGCGTCAGGGTCACGGAGATGAGCCAGCTCACCAGCAGCGAGATGGCCACCACGCTGAACAGCGACGCGCAGTACTCGCCCGCGTTCTCGGTGGACGCGGCGATGGGGAAGAAGGCCATGACCGCGACGACCGTGGCGCCCAGCAGGGGAATTGAAGGCTGGCTGGCCGCTTCCACCGCGGCTGCCTTCCGGTCCATGCCCTGCTGCACCCGGACCACGAAGCCGTCGGCCACCACGATGGCGTTGTCCACCATCATCCCCAGGGCGATGATCAGCGCGCCCAGGGACATGCGCTGCAGGTCGATGCCGAGGAGGGCCATCAAGAGGAAGCTGCCGAGGATTGTGCCCACCAGGGCTACGCCGATGATCAGCGACAGGCGAAGGCCCATGCCGATGGTGAGCACCACGAGAACGATCGCGAGGGCCTGGGCGAAGCTCACCATGAAGCCCTGTACGGCCTCATCGACCACCGCGGATTGCCAGTGCACCCGGTGCAGCTCGATGCCGATGGGCAGCTCGGCCACGAGCTCCTGCAGCCGTGCATCCAGCGCCTTGCCCATCTCCACCACGTTGGTCCCGGGCACGTTGCTTACCGAGAGCGCGATGGCTGCGGTGCCGTTGAAGCGCATCAGGGTCCTGGGCGGGTCCAGGTAGGCCTCGCGCACCGTGCCGATGTCGCGGATCTGGATGAGCTCCGAGGAGCGCGCCGCGCCCGTGGTGCCGGCCTGGGCTCGGGCGTCGTCCGGCCCGGTAGCCCGGATCGGCAGGTCGGCGATGTCGGACGCGGACGTGAAGGCCCCGCTCGGTGCGATGCGTAGCCGCCGGTCCTGCACGTCCACGTGGCCGCCGTCGACGACGAAGTTCTGCTGCTGCAGCGTCGCCTGCACCGTGCTCGCGCTGATGCCGAGCTGGGTGAGCTGGGCCTGGGAGACGTCCAGGTAGATGACCTTGGTCTGGGCACCCCACAGGTCCACCCGGGCGACGCCCTCCACCAGGCTCAGCTCGCGCTTGAGGTCCTTCGCGTAGCGCTCGAGCTCGGCGTAGCTGAAGCCGTCGCCCACCACCGCCAGCACGTGACCGAACACGTCGCCGAAGTCGTCGCGCACGATGGGACGCCCCACGCCGGGCGGCAGGTCCGCCTCCACGTCGCGCACCTTGCGCCTGAGCTCGTCGAAGATCTGCGGAATGTCCTCGGACTGGTAGCTGGACTTGATGTTGACGAAGATGACCGACTGCCCGGCGCGGGAGTACGACTCCAGGTAGTCGACCTGCTGCATCTTCTGCAGCTCGAGCTCGAGGCGGTCGGTCACCTCCTGCTCCACCTCCAGCGGGCCCGCGCCGGGGTACTGCGTGACCACCACCGCGGTCTTCACGGTGAAGTCCGGATCCTCGAGCTGCCCCAGGGTGAAGAAGCTGGCCGCGCCGGCGGCGAACAGCAGGAACGCCCCGAAGTAGGTGATCGTGCGCTTCTCGACGGCGTGCGCCGCGAGGCTCATGGCGCTACCCCGCCGTCTCGTCCAGCAGGCGGACCTGCTGACCCTCGCGCAGGTAGTGCACGCCGGCGGTGGCGATCCACTCGCCCGGCGAGAGGCCGTCGGTGACGCGGATGCCGCGCTCGGTGAGCTCGCCGGCGGTGACCTTGCGGCGGCTCACGGTCTTTCGCTGCTCGTCGATGATCCACACGAAGGACACGTCGCCGGCCTCGTTGGTGAACACCGCCGACACGGGCACCTCCACCCCGACAGGCGCCGCATCCGCCGGCGGCTCGCCGAAGGCATTGCCCGCCATGCCGGGCAGGATGCGGCTGCTCTCGGGTTGATCCATCACCAGGGTCACCGGGTAGGTTCGGGTGGCGGCCGACGCCTCGGAGCCGATCTCCTTGATCTCGGCGTCCACTGCCATCCCGGGCAGGGCGTCGAACTCAACCTTCACACCGCGCACCTGGGGCACCAGGGAGATGAGGTTCTCCGGCACGCTGACCACGAACTCGATGCGCGAGTCGTCGACGATGCGCACCACCGGCTGCTTGGCGCGCACGTCCTCGAAGTTCTCCACGTAGGTGTCCACCACCACGCCGGCGAACGGCGCCTCCAGCGCGGTGTATTGGAGCTGATCCTGCGCCGCCGCCAGCGAGGCCCTGAGCGCGCTCACGTTGGCCGCCGCCGCGTCGCGATTCTGCACCGCGGTGTCGTAGTCCACCTGCGCCACGAAACCTGGGTTGCGGGCGCGCACGCCCTCGAGGCGTTCGAGGTCGGCCACCGCCTTCTTCGCCCCCGCCTGGGCCGACTCGAGCTGAGCGCGCACGTTCTGCACCTGCACGTTGTAGTCGCGCGGATCGATGCGCGCGACCACGTCGCCCTTCTTCACGGTGTCGCCCACCTTCACCGGCAGCGCGATGAGCGGCCCGGCGACGCGGAAGGAGAGCTCCACCTGGCGGGCGGCGCGGGCGCGCCCGGGAAACTTGCGCGCCTTGAACGCCGACGTGTCCGCCACCTGCATGGCACGAACCGGGCGCACCAGCTCCTTGGCGGGCGGCGGCTCGTCGGTGCAGCCGGCCAGCAGCAGGCTCGCCGCGGCGGCGAGCAGCGCTTGCGCGGCGCCGGCCTTCGCATTGCCTCGAGTCCGCGGCCGCGGGCAGAACATGCTCATCTGGATTCCCCTTGCGGCCGGCCACAAGTCATTTTAGACGCCCGCAGCTCCGCTCTTTACAAGATAGATCACTGGCGCATCATTATCATGATGTGGATCAATCCGCGCCCCAACCGTGGCACGGTGCAGATCACTCGCCGGTGCGCGCTCCACAGGGCGAGAGGCTTTCCCAGGTGGCGGCCGCAGGGCACAATGCCCCCAGCACTTTTGCCCGGTGCCGAGGTTCCTGATGCGCAAATCCCTGCTTCTGCTCGCCTTCCTGCTGCCAGTTTCCGGCTGCGGCAGCGATTTCCTGCGCACGCCGCCGCCGCCCCTGGGGGCTCGGCTCACCGCCGATCAGATCACCGCGTCGCTTGCTGGCAACTCGATGGTCGCCAGCGCGGAGGAGCCGATTCCCCTGGTGATCTACTTCGCCGAGAACGGCGATCTCTTCGGTCTGCGTGGCAACAACTACAAGGACCGCGGCGCCTGGACGGTGCAGGACGACACCGTGTGCGGCGCGTGGAACAACTGGTACGGCACCCTGTCCCGGTGCTGGCGGGTCTACCGTGCCGGGGATCGGTTCACGTTCACCCGCCACGACGGCAGCGGGGCGGTGGTGCGTGCGTCTCTCGCCGAGGGCAACGTCGCGGGTCTCTGACCAGCTGCCCACACCTCGCGCGGAGGGCGCATCCCCGATCCGGAGCGAGGAGAGCTGGGCCAATGGGGAAACGCTGATGCGCGGACACTCCCGCATCATGATGGCCGCCGCGCGCGTCGCGCTGCTCGTGCTGGGACTTCTCGGCGCCGACCCGCACGCCGCACTGGGCGCCGGTATGCCGGGCGCTGCGCGGGCTCCGAGCGAGGCGGCACCCTCCGAGCCGACCACTCGCGAAGAGGCTCGCGAGCTGGTGGCTGGCATGTCGGACGAGGGCGTCCGCGCGCTGCTCCTGGACTACCTGGACCGCGCCCTTCCCGAGCGGCGCGAGGAGCCGCCGCGTGGCGGCCCCTGGCTGATCACGGGCAGCGCCAAGGCGGGCGATCAGCTGCAGCGCCTGTTTCAGCGCAGCCACGAGCTCGGCGACGAGTCGCGCAGGCTCGGCGCCGTGATTGGCGGCGATCTGCGCCGCCCGTGGCTGAGCCTGCTGGCAGCTGTGCTCGTGTGCCTCGGCGTCGGTACCTTGCTCGAGCGCTTCATGCTGAGACCCAGCGGTGTTCTGGGCGCGCTGCACGGCGTCGGGCGCCCCGCGCCCGACAGCCGGCCGCGACCCGGCCAGGTGCTGGTCAGCGCGCTCGCGCGCTCGGTGGGCGCTGTGGTGTTCCTGTTCGGCGCCGCGGCGGCGTTGCATGTAATCCCCGGGCTCCCCGAGGGGGCCCTTTCCCTCGCCAGCGCCGCCGTGTGGCTGGTGGCAGGAACCCGCGTGGTCGGCGTGGGGATCCGCGCCCTGCTGCTTCCAGAGAGCGGCGAGAGCCCGTGGCCCGTCTCCTCGCGCGTGGCGCGAGCGGTCGCCCGCCACCTGACGGTGGTGGCCGGGCTGGTGCTGCTGCAGCTGGTGGATACGGACGTGCTGGCCACGATCGGCGCCAGACCGCACTTCGTGCTGACGGTGAAGCTGTTCGACGGGTTGCTGCTCGTCGTCGCCATCATCGTGGCCGCCTTCGCGGTCAACCGCGCAATGGAACCCGTGCCCGTGTCCCCAGGCCCCCCTGGGATCTGGCAGGTGCTGCGGGCACGCTGGCACCTGCTGGTGTCGGCGTACACGATCATCGTCTACGTGCTCGCGGTCTACGCCCGCCTCGTAACCGGCGAGCCGATGCTCATGCGCGCGCTGGCCAGCCTGTCGCTGGTGCTGGTGCTGCCGGTCCTGGATTTCGGTCTCAAGCGGCTGGCCGAGCGGCTGGCGCCCGCGGCGCCGGCGGCCGGGCCACCCGGGGATGCATCTGCCGAACTGGAAAGGGGCGACGTGATCGCCGAGGAGCAGGGCGCCCCGCCAGTGGTCGCGGTCCGCCCGGAGGATCCGGCGCCCGCGCCACCGGGCGAGGTATCCCATCCGGATGCGATGGCGCCCGCACCGACGGCAGAGCACCCCGGCATCCGGCGCGCCCTGCTGGTGAACTTCCGCATCCTCCTCGCACTCGCGCTGGCGACGGTGCTCGCGAAGATATGGAACATCCGCGTCTTCGATCTGGCGGCGGTTGCGCTGGGCGCGCAGTTTGCCGACGCGCTGCTGGAGATCGGCGTCGCTAGCCTGTTCGCCTTCATCGTGTGGCAGATCGTGAAGGCGGCCCTGCTGGTGCACGCGGTCCCGGAATCCGAGGGCTTCGACCTTGGCGGCGACGGCGGCGCCGCGGGGCAGACCCGGGTGCAGACCCTGATGCCGCTGATCGCCCGGACCATCGGCGTGGTGCTCGTCGTGATGCTCGTCATGATTGCCCTGTCGGCATTCGGGGTGAACATCGGGCCACTGCTGGCAGGAGCAGGCGTGGTCGGGCTCGCCGTGGGCTTCGGCGCGCAAACCCTGGTGCGCGACATCGTGTCCGGGATCTTCTTCCTGGTGGACGATGCCTTCCGCATGGGGGAATACCTGCAGATCGGCAACATCCGCGGCACGGTGGAGAAGATCTCGGTGCGCTCGCTACGGCTGCGCCACCACCGGGGGCCTCTGCACACGCTGCCCTACGGCGAGATCCAGAGCATGACGAACTACAGCCGTGACTACGCCATCATGAAGTTCGAGGTGCGCGTGCCCTTCGAGACCAACGTGGAGAAGGTGCGCAAGCTCATCAAGCAGGTGGGTGCGAAGCTCGCCGAGAACGAGGAGATGGCTTCTGTGATGCTCGAGCCGCTGAAGTCCCAGGGGGTGAATCGCATGGACGACTCCGCCTTCGTCATCCGTTGCAAGTTCACCACCATTCCCGGCAAGCAGTTCACCGTGCGACGCGTGGCCTACGCCATGATCCAGGAAGCCTTCGAGAAAGAAGGTATTCAGTTCGCGCCCAGGCGCGTGGTGGTGGAGACCGTGGCGCCGGCCGGATCGAAGGAAGCACTCGCGGCGGCGGCCGCGGCGGCAGAGGCGGCGATCGAGGAGCAGCCGCCCCGGCGCGCGGCAGACGAGCGCTAGCGTTGCCGAGTGGTAGCCCCGAGGAGGCGGGCTTGCCGTCGCGCGCATTCGTGGTCGGTTAGCGACATCCCCGAGGCCGGCCGGCCCGACACGGGCCGCGGGGACGCGCCGTGAATACGTCCCTGTACGCTCGACGGCCGCATCCGAAGCGGCCGGGAGGTGCTGCTCGCCGCCATCCTGGCCCCTGCGGCGCTGCTCACCGCCGCCTCGCTCACCCACAAGGCGCTGCTGGTGGCGAGCGCAGGAAGCTAGCGGTTCGATCACGCCCGGGTCGCGCCGCCGGTACGCCATCCAGATGCCGTGGCCGGTCTGCCTGCCGTGGTATTTGCCACGGAACCGGGCACTGCCCAATGTTACCCTAGCGCCGCTTTTTCACTGGAGGAACGCTTCTTGCCCACCTCCGGAACCATCCTCGTGGTCGAGGACGAGGCCATCATCGCGATGGATCTCGTGCAGCACCTGCAGGACTTCGGCTACCGGGTTGCGGGGGTCGCCCACACTGCGGACGACGCGGTACTGAAGGCAACCGAGTCCCGGCCGGACGTGGTGCTGATGGACATCATCCTCGCCGGGGAAGGCGACGGCATCAGCGCCGCCCGGTCCATCCGCGAGTGTCTCGAGATCCCGGTGGTCTACCTGTCCGCCTACAGCGACCCTGAGACCGTCGAGCGGGCGGTGCGCACGGCGCCGTCCGGTTACGTCACGAAGCCCTTCGAGCCGCGCCAGCTGCGCGCCACCATCGAGACGGTGCTCTACAAGCGCGAGCTGGAGCGCCGCCTGGCCGAATCGGAGCGCTGGCTGGCCACGACCCTTCGCTGCGTGGGCGACGGCGTGTTCGCCACCGACCGCGCGGGCAAGGTGCGCTTCATGAACCCGGTGGCAGAGGGGCTCACCGGGGTACCCACCGCGGAGGCCATGGGCCAGGACATCGCCGACGTGCTGCGCTTCGAACCGCCGCCCGGCGGAGGGGACGAGCGCCACGTGGTGCACCGGGTGCTCGCGACCCGGGAGCCGGCCACCATCCCGTTCGGCGTCAGGCTCGCTCGGCGCCACGGCGCCAGCGTGCCGGTGGCGGACAGCGCGTCGCCCATCACCACCGAGTCCGGGGATCTGATCGGCGCGGTGGTGGTGCTGCGTGACGTGAGCGATCGCGTGGACCTGGAGAAGAGCCTGCGTGCCAGCGAGGAGCGATTCTCCAGCGCGTTCATGAACGCGCCGAACGGCGTGTGCCTGGTGGACCTGGATGGCGGCTTCCTGCAGGTCAATCCGGTGCTGTGCCGGATGCTGGACTACGACGAGGGCACGCTGACCCGGATGGCGCACCGGGACGTGGTCCACCCGGACCACCGCGACGCCGAGGTCGAGGCACGCCGTGCGCTGCTCGCGGGCGAGATCGGATCCTTCGACGGCGAGCACGAGTACGTGACCCGACAGGGCCAGAAGCTGTGGGTGCTGGTGAGCGCGGCGCGGGTGGACGACGGGCAGGGCGATCCCTTCTGCCTGGTCTACCAGATACACGACATCAGCGAGCGCAAGCGCGTGGAGCGGGAGCTCGTGCGGCTCGCCCATTTCGACTCGCTCACCGGCCTGCCGAACCGCACCCTGCTCGAGCTGGAGGCCGAGCGCGCGGTGCAGCTCGCGCGACGCCACGACCGCCGGCTCGCGGTGCTGTTCCTGGACATCGACAACTTCCAGCACATCAACGACACGCTCAGCCATCGCGACGGCGATCTGCTGATCCAGGCCATTGCCGAGCGCATCCACGCCGGCGCCCGGCATACGGACATCGTCGGACGCCTGGGTGGCGACGAGTTCGTGGTGATCGCCGACGTGAAGCGCTCCCAGTCGGCGCTGATCCTGGCCAGCAAGCTGCACGACGCGGTGCGCGCACCGGTGTCCATCGCGGGGCAGGAGGTCACGGTCACGGCGAGCATCGGCATCAGCGTCTTCCCCGACGACGGGAACGATGCGAGCACCCTGTTCCGCCACGCGGACAGCGCGCTCAACCAGTCCAAGGCGGACGGGCGCGACGCCATCACCTTCTACCGTGCCGAGCTCACCGAGCGCAGCGATCGCCGCCTGCGGCTCGAGACCAGCCTGCGTCGCGCGCTGGACGAGGACGCGCTGGTGCTGTACTACCAGCCCATCGTCGATGCGGTGAGCGGCGGGATCGTCCGCCTCGAGGCGCTGCTGCGCTGGCGCCGGGACGGTCATCTGGAATCGCCCGCGAGCTTCATCCCCATCGCCGAGCAGTCCGATCTGATCGTCTCCATCGGGCGCTGGGTGCTCGCCCAGGCCTGCCGCGACCTGGCGGCCTGGGGGCGCGCCGGCATCGACGGGGTCGGCATCTCGGTCAACGTCTCGCCGCGCCAGCTGCGCGCCGCGAGCATCGTGTCGGACGTGCGCTCGACGCTGTCCGCGAACGGCATCCAGCCCGCCCGCCTGTCACTGGAGATCACGGAGCACCTGCTGGTGAGCGGCCAGCGGGGCGAGCTGGACGCGTTGCGCGACCTCCGGAACCTGGGCGTGACCATCGCCATCGACGACTTCGGTGTCGGCTACTCCTCTCTCGCCTACCTCAAGCGCTTCGACCCCGACAGCGTGAAGATCGATCGCTCCTTCGTCCGCGACCTGGCGGTGGATCCGGGCGACGCCGCGATCATCAGCGCCATCATGGCCATGGCCGGCAAGCTCGGCATCCGGGTGGTGGTGGAGGGGGTGGAGGAACGCCCGCAGCTCGAGTTCCTGCGCCAGGAAGGGTCCTGCGACGTGCAGGGCTATTTCATCAGCCGCCCGGTGCCCGCCGACCGCGTGCCGGCGCTGGTCGCGGCCGCGAACCTGCTCGAGCGCGCCTGAGCGCCGGGGCAGGGCGACGCGCCGTGGCCATGGACGTCCCGGCCGAGTGGTACCGGCAGATCGTGGAGTCCGAGCCCAACGCCCTCGTGGTGGTGGACGCCGACGGGCGCATCGTGCTGGTGAACGCGGAGACCGAGCGCCTGTTCGGCTACCCGCGCGGCGAGCTCCTCGGGCAGTCCGTGGACCTCCTGGTGCCGGACGACCTGCGCGAGCGTCATCCCCGGGAGCGCGAGGCCTTCGTCGCGGCGCCCCGGGCGCGGCAGATGGGTGCCGGCCGGGACCTCAAGGCGCGCCGCCGCGACGGCACCGAGTTCCCCGTGGAGATCGGGCTGCAGCCGCTGGAGACCGGGCATGGCGTCATCGTGCTCGCGAGCATCTTCGACGTCACCGAGCGCAAGCAGACCGAGGCGATCATTCGCGCGTCCCTGCGGGAGAAGGAGGTGCTGCTGCAGGAGGTGTACCACCGGGTGAAGAACAACCTGCAGGTCCTGGGCAGCCTGATCAGCCTGCAGGAGCGCACCTTGAGGGACGCCAGCGCGCGCGCGGCGCTGCACCAGAGCGCCACCCGGGTCAAGGCCATGAGCCTGGTGCACGAGATGCTCTACCGCTCGGAGCGGCTCGAGAACCTGGAGCTGGCACGCTACCTGGATGCGCTGGTGGATCATCTGATGGAGGCCTACGACGCCCGCGGGGCCGGCATCCGGGTCGAGCGCGCCGTGGAGCCCATCCAGGTCGGCCTGGAGACCGCGATCCCGCTCGGGCTGGCGGTCAACGAGCTGGTCTCGAACTGCCTCAAGCATGCCTTCGGCGGGTGCGACGGCGGCACCGTGCAGCTGAGCGCACGTCGCGACGAGGACGGCCGGATCGAGCTCTCGGTGCGCGACGACGGCAACGGCCTGCCCGCCGATGTCGACCCCGATTCCGCCATGACCCTGGGGCTGCAGATCGTGCGCGCGCTCACCGGGCAGCTCGGGGGACGGGTCCGGTTCCACAGCGCCGCCGGCGGCACGGAGGTGGTGCTGCGGGTGTGAGCGGGTTGGCGGCGGCGCTGCCTGCCAGGCGGTTCCGCCGGGTGCGGGCCGAGGCGGGCCAGGCACCCGGTCGCCGGAGTGCGGGTCCGGGCGAGCCGGACCCGCGGCTGCCAGGTGTCGCTCGAGGAGGCACGTGGCAGTTCGTGGCCGGAGCAGGCTTCGGGACGACGCCCCGAGATGGACGCCCGATCGGCGCTGCGCGATGCGGCGGGCGCACGTAGCATCGGAAGAGCCGGTGCTGGCAGACCGGACCGCGCCTCGTTCCTGCCGGTGCCGGAGCCGGCGGGGAGTCGCCCGTGAGTCTTACCCCCAGGAGACCGGAGATGACCGGCCGAGCCGGACCGCGCACGGAGACCAGGTACTGCACCGCCTGCGGACGCCGGATGGTGTGGCGCCGCCGCTGGGCCAGGGACTGGGAGCAGGTCCGCCACTGCTCCCGCGCGTGCCGCGCACGTGGGGTCCGGGCGCTGGACCGCAGGCTGGAGGGCGCGATTCTCGCGCTGCTGGGTGAACGCGACCCGGGGGCGAGCATCTGTCCGAGCGAGGCGGCCCGCGCGGTGGCCGTCGGGGATGGCTGGCGGGAGCAGATGGAGCCGGCCCGCCGGGCGGCGCGCCGCCTGGCCCACCGGGGGGCCATCCGGATCACCCAGGGCCAGCGTGTGGTGGACCCCTCGGACTTTCGCGGACCGGTGCGGCTGCGGCTCGCGCCGGGTGGCGCCGGAGCGCGGGAGTGACCGCGAGGCGCCTGCGCAACCTGGTGGTGGTGCTGGGCGACCAGCTCGATCCGGACGGCGCCGCCTTCGACGGCTACGACGACGGCCACGACGCGGTGCTCATGAGCGAGGTGGACGAGGAGGCCCGCTACGTGCCCCAGCACCGCCAGCGCCTGGTGCTGTTCTTCGCCGCCATGCGCCACATGCGCGACGCGCTCCGGGAGAAGGGCCGCACCGTGCTCTACGGCACGCTGGAAGGCAAGCACAACACGGGCACCCTGGCCGGTGAGCTGGAGCGCACGGTGGAGGCGAAGTCGCCCGAGCGCATCGTCGTGGCCGAGCCGGGCGATCATCGGGTCCTGGCAGCGCTGAAGAGGGCGGCGCACAAGCTGGAGGTGCCCCTCGAGGTGCGCGCCGACCGCCACTTCATCGACACGGTGGACGACTTCGCCGGGTACGCCGCTGATCGCAGGGAGCTGGTGCTGGAGATGTACTACCGGCGCCTGCGCAAGCGCCACGACATCCTCATGCGCGACGGCAAGCCGGTGCAGGGGCAGTGGAACTTCGACGCCGACAACCGCGAGCGGCTGCCGAAGGGACACGACGTGCCGGCACCGCGGCGTTTTCGCCCGGACGACGTGACCCGCGGCGTGATCCGCATGGTCAAGGAGCGCTTCCCGGACGCGCCCGGGGACCCGGAAGCCTTCGACCATCCGGTGACCCGCGTCGAGGCGCGCACCGCGCTGCGGCATTTCGTGAAGCACCGGCTCGCGTGCTTCGGGCGCTACCAGGACGCCATGGCCACCGGCGAGCCGTGGATGTACCACTCGCTGCTGTCCAGCTCGCTCAACCTGCATCTGCTGGACCCGCGCGACGCCATCGACGCGGCGGTGGCGGCCTACGACGCGGGCGGCGCGCCCATCAACGCGGTGGAGGGCTTCGTGCGCCAGATCCTCGGCTGGCGCGAGTACGTGCGCGGGGTCTACTGGTGGCGGATGCCGGAGTACGCGGATCTGAACGCTCTCGATGCCGATCTCCCCATGCCGGCGTTCATGTGGGACGCGGAAACCGAGATGAACTGCGTCAAGCAGAGCGTCACCCAGCTCGTCGACCACGCCTACGCCCACCACATCCAGCGCCTGATGGTGCTGGGGCTGTTCTCCATGCTGCTGGGCGTGAAGCCCTACGACGTGCACCGCTGGCACCTGTCCATGTACATCGACGCGGTGGACTGGGCGTCGCTGCCCAACGTGCTGGGCATGAGCCAGTACGGCGACGGCGGCATCGTGGGCTCCAAGCCCTACTGTGCGTCCGGGAACTACATCAACCGGATGAGCGACTACTGCACCGGCTGCCGCTTCAATCCGGCGAAGGCCACCGGCGACGACGCCTGCCCGGTCACGACCCTGTACTGGGACTTCCTGTCGCGCAACCGTAACCGGCTGAAGAACAACCAGCGCATGGGCTTCCAGTTCAAGAACCTGGACCGCAAGGACGACGGTGAGCGCCGCGCCATCCGCAGGCGCGCCGACGAGTTGAAGAAATCCTGCACCGAGCGCACGTACCTTTGAATGGCCATTTCGACCTGCAGATCACGGACCAGAGAGGATGTGGGCATGGGCCGCCGCGCCCGTAGGCGGCAGGGGCGAGGCGGAACTAGCGAAAGGTCCGGTGGACCTCTTGCCCGCCGAGCGGGCCCGCCCCGGATGGCGGGCCCCGGTCCCGCCAGCGGCGCAGGAGAGCGCCGCGCAGCGGGCCGCCTTCGAGCCCCCAGGGATGGGTTCACGGCCGGGCGCGGCGGCCCATGCACACATCCGCATCGAGAGCCTGACCCGGCACGATCCGAAACAGCGGTACAGGGCGTCGTCCGTGGAGCCTGACCGCATCACCTGCCTGAGCGACGCCCCCGTGCGCGGCGGCGCCCGCTACGTGCTGTACTGGATGCAGAACGCCCAGCGCGCTCACGGCAACCCGGCGCTGGAGCACGCCGCCGGCCGTGCCAGCGAGCTGGAGCTGCCGCTGCTGGTGGGCTTCGGGCTGCACGCGAGCTACCCGGAGGCCAACGAGCGTCACTTCGCCTTCATGCTGGAAGGCCTCGCCGAGACCGACGCGGCGCTGCGCGAGCGCGGCATCAAGCTGGTGGTGCGGCGCAAGCGGCCCGACCTCGCGTGCCTGGATCTGGCCGGCGACGCCGCGCTGGTGGTGTGCGACCGGGGCTACCTGCGCCCGCAGAAGGCATGGCGCGAGACGGTGGCCCGGGATGCCGGCTGCCGCGTGGAGCAGGTGGAGGGTGACGTGGTGGTGCCGGTGGACCTCGTGTCGGACAAGCGCGAGTTCGCGGCGCGCACCATCCGCCCGAAGATCAACCGGCTGGTGGACGACCACCTGGGCGAGGTGGCACCGCGTGCCCCGGGCAAGCAGTCGCTGCGGCTGCGGGTGACCTCGGACGTGGACCTGTCCGATCCGGACGCGGTGCTCGCAGATCTGCGGGTGAACCGGGACGCCGGACGCGTGCGGCGCTTCCGCGGCGGCACCGGCGAGGCCCGGCGGCGCCTGGAGCGCTTCCTGCGCCAGGGGCTCGCGGGCTACGACGAGGCCCGCAACGATCCCTCCGATCCCCAGTGCTCGAACCTGAGCCCTTACCTGCACTTCGGCCAGATCTCGCCGGTGGAGATCGCGCGCAAGGCACGGGCTGCGAAGGCGGGAGGAAAGGCCGACCGGGCGGCGTTCCTGGAGGAGCTGATCGTGCGCCGGGAGCTGGCGGTGAACTTCGTCCACCAGGAACCGGACTACGACAAGTACGGCTGCCTGCCCGAGTGGGCCCGCGCGACCCTCGACGCGCACCGCGACGACGAGCGCGAGCACGTCTACACCCGGCGCGAGCTGGAGAGCGCGAAGACCCACGACCGGTACTGGAACGCGGCCATGACGGAGATGCTGCGCACCGGCTACATGCACAACTACATGCGCATGTACTGGGGAAAGAAGATCATCGAGTGGAGCAACACGCCGGAGCACGCCTACCGCACGGCGCTGGCGCTCAACAACCGGTACTTCATCGACGGACGCGACGCGAACTCCTACGCCGGCGTGGGGTGGCTGTTCGGGCTCCACGACCGTCCCTGGACCGAGCGCCGGGTGTTCGGGAAGGTGCGCTACATGAACGCCAAGGGCCTCGAGCGCAAGTTCGACATCGATGCCTACGTGCGCTGGGCGGAGGCCCTGGAGGCGTGAGCGCGGGCGTCGCACCCGCCGCGCTGCCGGAGCACCTGCGCGAGCGGATCCGTCCCGTGGGCGACGGGACCGCCTCGTCGGCCGGCGAGCTGGTCCTCTACTGGATGCACCACGCGGTGCGCGCCGAGGACAACCCGGCGCTGGACGCGGCGCGGGTGGCGGCGCACGCCCTCGGGCTGCCGCTGCTGGTGTACCAGGGGCTCGGCGGGCGCCATCCGTACGACTCCGATCGCCACCACGCCTTCATCCTGGAAGGCGCCCGGGACGCGGCGGCGGATCTGGCGGTGCAGGGGGTGCGCCACGTGTTGCACCTGCCGGCGGACCCGGCCGCGCCGTCGCCGCTGCCGGGGCTGGCGGCCCGTGCGGCGCTGGTGGTGACCGAGGACTTCCCCGCACCGCCGTTCCCCGCGTGGACGCGCCGGCTGGCGCGCTCCCTCGCCGCGCCCGTGTGGCGGGTGGACACCGCCTGCGTGCTGCCCATGCGCCTCGCGCTGCGCGCCTACGCCCGCGCCTTCGAGTTCCGCCGCGCCCACGGCGCCGAGCAGCTTCGCCGCGCGGCGCTGCCGTGGCCCGACTGCGAGGTGCGCGCGGCGCCGTTCGACGGCGACGTGGGCTTCGTGCCGGTGGATATCGCCCACGCCGGCGTCGCGGCCCTGTGCGCAGCGTGCGCCATCGACCACACGGTGGGTCCCGCGCCCGGCACTCGCGGCGGCACGGCCGCCGGGCTCGCGCGCTGGAATGCATTTCTCGAGCACGGGCTGGCGGGCTACGCGCGCCTTCGCAACGACGCCGCGGTGGAGCCGCCCCGGGGCGTGAGCCGCATGTCGCCTTATCTGCACCACGGCCACGTGTCGCCGCTTCGCGTCGCCCGGGATGCCCTCGCCCATGGGACCGGCGGCGCGCAGAAGTTCCTGGACGAGCTCCTCGTGTGGCGCGAGCTCGCCCACAACTTCTGCTTTCATCACGAGCACCTGCCGGGCGGGCTCACGAGCCTCGAACGACTGCCCGCGTGGGCACGCGAGACGCTGGCGGCCCACGCGGACGATGCGCGTCACGCGGATCACGACTGGGAACGCCTCGCCCGCGCGCGCACCGGCGACGCGCTGTGGGATGCCGCCCAGCGCTCGCTGCTGGTGCACGGGGAGCTGCACAACAACCTGCGCATGACCTGGGGCAAGGCGTTCCTGGGCTGGAGCGCGAGCCCGCAGCGTGCTCTCGCGACCATGGTGGATCTCAATCACCGCTACGCCCTGGACGGCAGCGATCCCAACTCCTGGGGCGGCCTGCTCTACTGCCTCGGGCTGTTCGACCGTCCGTTCACGCCGGAGCTGCCCATTTTCGGATCGGTGCGCGGGCGGTCCACGAAGGTCCACGCCGAGCGCCTGGATCTGCCCCGCTACGCGGCGCGCACCGGGAAGCGTCCACGCGGTGCAGTGAACGCGGTGGCGGTGGTGGGCGCCGGGATCTCCGGTCTCGCCGCGGCGCGGGCGCTGGCGGACAACGGCGTGGCCGTCACCGTGCTCGAGCGCGGCCGCGGCGTGGGCGGACGCGCCGCGCACCGGCGCCGGGACGGCCTCGCCTTCGATCACGGCGCCCAGTACTTCACCGGCCGGGATCCACGCTTCGCGCGCCACGTGGCGTCCTGGGTGCACGCCGGCGCGGTGGCGCCCTGGGCGGGGCGCATCGTGTCCCTGGACAGGACGGACGCGCCGGATGACACCTCGCCGCTGGTGCGCTACGTGGGCGTGCCGGGCATGAACGCGGTGGCGCGGCACCTGGCCCTGGGCCTGGACGTGCGCCTGGAATGCACCGTGGACGCGGCCCGCCGCGCGGACGGTGCCTGGTGGCTGGCAACCGGCGATGACCGGCCGCTCGGGCCCGTCGACGCCCTGGTGCTGGCCATGCCGCCGGAGCAGGCGGCGCGGCTGGTGGATCTACCGGCGAGCCCGCAAGGCGAGCCGCCGCCGACGTCGCTGCCCTGCTGGTGCGCCATGGCGGCCTTCGACGTGCCGCTGCCGGTGGACTTCGACGGCGCCTTCGTCAACGGCGGGTCGCTTTCCTGGGTGGCCCGGGACTCTTCCAAGCCCGGCCGGCCGCCGGGCGAGCGCTGGACGTTGCATGCCACGCCGGAGTGGTCCGCGCCGCGCCTCGACGAAGCGCGCGACGACGTCGCGCGCGCGCTGCTCGCGCACTGCTTCAAGACCCTCGCGGTGACGCCGCAGGAGCCGGCGTACCTCTCGGCTCACCGCTGGTCCTTCGCGCGACCCGACGCCGAGCGCGCGCTGCAGTGCCTGTGGGACGCCCATCGCGCGCTGGCCCTTTGCGGCGACTGGTGCCTGGGCGGGCGCATGGAGGGCGCATACCTGAGCGGCGCCGCCGCCGCCGGACGGGTGCTGGGCGCGGCGGTCTACCAGGGGATCGGCTGACCGTCCCAGGCGAAGAAGCCGCCGTTGTCGCCGGGCCCGAGCCCGTCGATCACCTGCAGCAGCTGGCGCGCGGCGCGGTCCGGGGAGAACAGCTTGCCGTCGGGCACGCCGCGCTGAAACGGGCGCGACAGGTCCGTGTCCACGGTGCCCGGGTGCAGCGCCACGCACACGATGCCCCTCGCGCGGCGCCTCAGCTCGATGGACAGGTTGCGGGTGATCATGTTCTGCGCCGCCTTCGACGCCCGGTAGGCGTACCAGCCCCCCAGGCGGTTGTCGCCGATGCTGCCCACCCGCGCCGACAGGCTCGCGAACACGGCGCGATCGCGCTTCGGCAGCAGGGAGTGCAGATGCTTGGCCACCAGCAGCGGGCCGACGGCGTTCACGGCGAAGCCCCGCTGCAGGCCCTGCGGCGTCACGTCCTCCAGCCGCCGCTCCGGCTGCAGCGCGTCGCCGTCGTGGAGCAGCCCCGCCACGTTGATGACCAGGTCCACCTGCCGCGCCGCCTCCTTCACCGTCCCCGCGGCGCGCGCCACCGACGCCTCGTCGGTCACGTCCATGTCCAGCGCCCGCAGCCGGTCCCCGTGCTCGGCGGCGAGGGGGGCGAGCCCTTCGCTCGCCGTCGCGCCCCGCGCGCTGGCGAACACCCGCGTCACTGCCGGATCCGCCAGCAGCCGCGTCACGAACGCGTGCCCGATCCCCCGGCTCGCGCCGCTCACCAGCGCCGTCACCGGCCGCCCGAATGCCGCCACCTCGCTCATCCCGAGAAAAAGGGGTCGGAGCCTTTAAAGAAACATGGCCGCGAAGAAGGCCATGTCGCCCCACAGGCCCGCGACGGCCAGCAGGGCCACGGTGTCGATGGTACGTTCCAGCATGTCCGGGCAATCCGATGTGTTGATCACGTGAACGGTTCGACGGGAGCCTCCGCCACCCCTGCACCGCCGCGCGCCGAGCTGCCGGCGCTCGCGGGCTTCGTCGCCGGCTGCCTGGCCATCTACGGCATCGCCGGCGCGCTCACCGCGGTGTCCGTGGGCGGCTGGTACCAGGATCTGGACAAGCCCGCATTCAACCCGCCGGACTGGGTGTTCGCTCCGGTGTGGGCGGCACTCTATCTGCTGATGGCGGTCTCCGCCTGGCGGGTATGGCGCCGCCGGCAGCATCCGGGGCGCCGGCGCGCGCTGACCCTGTTCGCCCTGCAGCTCGCCCTGAACCTGGCCTGGTCGGGGCTGTTCTTCGGGCTGCAGGCGGTGGGCGCGGCGCTGGTGGAGATCGTCGCCCTGTGGCTCGCCATCGTCGCCACCGGCGTCGCGTTCATGCGCATCGATCGCGCGGCCGCGTGGCTGCTCGTGCCTTACGCGGCCTGGGTGGCCTTCGCCGCGGTGCTGAATGCCGCCATCTGGCGGCTGAACTGACGCCCGTCCCGTCCGCCCGTGGCTGACGTGACGCCTGAAGGTCTTCAGCTTTCGTAATGACTGACTTCAATCCACTTCCGGTTGCCGCCGCGGCCGTCGTAGATATGAAATCCCGACAAGGTGCGGCCGTAGAGATGCAGCGACACCACCCGCTGCGATGGACTGGCGTTCCCGGTGACGTGGATATGATCCGGGTTCGGCACGAAGCTGGTCACGGCGCCCGGAGAAAGCATGACGACCCCGCCCCGGGCCAGCTCGATGCCGCTCAGGGCATCCTTGCCGCTGTCGTCCGTGCGCATGAAGCTGCGCTCCTCCAGCACGCCCTCGAGCACACCGACCACGCCCCAGGTGCCGTGGTCGTGGATCGGTGTCCACTGCCCCGGAAGCCAGACCAGCGCATACAGGCTCAGGTTGCCTGAGTCGTCCAGGTAGACTGCGTTGCGTGCGTAGTGTTCCGGGTCGCTTCGGAAATGCCGGGGCTCGAGGAAAGATGTGTCGCCATTCAACAGCCTGAACATCGACGGCGCGATTTTGTCCACGCAGTCTGCCGGGCATTCGCTCTCGTCGATCCGCCCGCGGCACTCTTCGACGAAATCTTCCAGGCCGTAGTCGCTCATGGCATCGCTCGGGTGCGAGTGAGTCTATTCTATCCAATCGAGCCGGGAGACAAGGGAGGACGGGCGCGGGGTTACTTCGCCGAGCTGCGCGAGCAGGGCGCTTCGCTGCCCGGCATTCGTGCAGGCGGAGTTCGAGCACCACCTTCGCTGCGGTCGCCTCCAACGCAGTTTTCTACCGCCGGCACTCACTCGCGCGGATCCGCCGCAAGCCGCTCGAGAGCCGGACCCGAGAGCCGGAACACGCTCCACTCGCTCAACGCCTCGGCGCCGAAGTCTCGGTACAGGCGGGCCGCGGGATCGTCCCAATCCAGAACGCCCCACTCGAGCCGTCCGCAACCGCGTTCGACGGCGAGTCGCGCGATGAACCGCACGAGGCGCTTCGCGACTCCCTTACCCCGCAGCCCGGGTTCCACGAACAGGTCCTCGATGTGGATGCCGGGCCTGCCCAGGTAGCTCGAGAAGTTACTGAAGAACAATGCGAAACCGGCAGGCGTATCTGCATGGTGTGCAAGCACCGCCTCGGCCACCGGCCGCTTGCCGAACAGTGCGTCTCCGAGAAGCTCCTCGGTCGCGACGACTTCGTGGGCAAGCTTCTCGTACTGCGCGAGCTTGTGAATGAACTCGAGAATCAACCCGGTATCGGCGGGTGTCGCGAAACGAAGCGCAATCTTCGGATCGCCCGTTCTGGCTGAATCACTCATCTGGCACTCCGCTAGCTCTCCAATGACGCCAAGAGGTGTTTCCCGCTCCGTCACCTCCAGCAAACGGATGAGACCTGCTCCTGTTCTTCGACGCGCCGCCGCTGCGCAACGGCGCCGCGGTCTCAGCCCGCGGCCTCCCGCCGCCCCGGCAACAGCAGGTTGGCCAGCACACCGAGAATGCCGGCGAGCCCGATCCCCTTGATCGCCCACTCGGCGGTGCCCAGCGACAGCCCGCCCACGCCGGCCACCAGCACCAGGGCCACGATGGCCAGGTTGCGCGCCCGCATGAGATCCACCTGGGCGCGCACCAGGGTGCCCAGGCCCACCACCGTGATGGCGCCGAACAGCAGCACCAGCACGCCGCCCATCACCGGCGTCGGGATGGTCTGCAGGATGGCTCCCACCTTGCCCACGAAGGAGAGCGCGATGGCGGTGATGGCCGCCACCGTCATCACCGCCGGGTTGAAGGCGCGGGTCAGGGTCACCGCGCCGGTCACCTCCGAGTAGGTGGTGTTGGGAGGGCCGCCCAGCAGGGCCGCGAGGGTGGTGGCCAGGCCGTCGCCCAGCAGGGTGCGGTGCACGCCGGGTTTCTCCAGGTAGTCGCGCCGGGTCACGGAGCCGATGGCCAGCACGTCGCCGAAGTGCTCGATGGCCGGCGCCAGCGCCACTGGCAGGATGAAGACGACCGCCTCCCAGCTCCACTGGGGCGCCACGAAGTCCGGCATGCGCAGCCACGCCGCCTCGGCCACCGGCGCGAAGCTCACCAGGCCGAAGGGTAGCGCCACGAGGTAGCCCACGCCGATCCCCAGCAGCACCGCCAGCAGCCGGAACCAGCCGCGCCCGGCCACCGCGAACAGCACGGTGGCGACCAGCGAGACGCCTGCGACGAGCATGGCGGTGGCGTAGGGCACCAGCTCCGCGGCTCCGTCGCCGGTCTTGCCCATGGCCAGGTTCACCGCCACCGGCGCCAGGATGATGCCGATGACCATGATCACCGGGCCGGTCACCACCGGCGGCAGCAGGAAGTGCAGCACCCGCACGCCGCCCACGCGTACCACGGCGCTCAGGATCACATACACCACGCCGGCCGCGGCCAGGCCCGAGAGCGTGGCCGGGATCCCCCAGGTCTGGGCGCCGTGGATGATCACCGGAATGAAGGCGAAGGACGACGCCAGGAACACCGGCACCTGCCCGCCGGTGATGATCTGGAACAGCAGCGTGCCGGCGCCGGCGGTGAACAGCGCCACGTTGGGATCGAGGCCGGTGAGCAGCGGCACCAGCACCAGCGCGCCGAACGCCACGAACAGCATCTGCACGCCCGGCGCGATGACCGCCGGGTGCAGGCGATAGTCGGGGTGGGAGAGGAGCTCCCGGGTGGTGTCCCTCATGGCCGCGCCCTCCGTCAGGAGCGCGCAGTGTACTGCGGGGCGGGGTGACGGTTCAGCCGGTGCAGGCGCGGCCGCGGTCGCGCATCTCCTGGCGCCGCATGGGCATGCCGTCGATGACACCGAACAGGTCGTCCATCTCCGGAACCACCTGGCTGCGCAGCTTCTCGCCGCCATCCTTGCCCACGAGGAGGACGGTGTAGTCGCCGGGGGCGACGCGGAAACGCTCGCGGAGCCGGGCGGTGGCCGCCGGGCCCAGCGGCTCGTCCTCAAGACGGGCCTCGCTCCCGTGCGGCACCCGAACCACCGCGAGGTCCCGGTCGGCGACGTCGCACGCCCGCTGCGCGAGCCGCCGATCGGTCTCACGGGCGCGCGGGTCATCGGCATGCGGGCTGAACACCAGCAGCACGCGGCTGTTCCAGCGCAGCGGCGCAAGCACGTCATCGGCGCTGAGTGCAGGGCACACGAGCAGGACTCCGGCAAAGACGCACAGAACGGCAACAGGTCGCACGGCGGTCATCCTCCAACTTCCGAGGTCGGCGTTCACCACGTGGACGCCTCGTCGATCTGCGGGCCGCAAGCTATCCACGATCCGGGCCCCCGTCAAAACCACCCCGTCATGGGAGCCTCGCTATACTTCCGGCTCCAGGTCCCCACGCCCGGAAGCACCATGACCCCGGCTCCATCGGCGCTGCTCGCGCTGCACTACCAGAACGAGAACTGCCATCCGGACGGCAAGATCAAGGTGGGCATCGTCGCGGATGCGCCGTGGCGGGCGCAGCGTATGGCAAACGCCAGCCGGCTGCTCGCCGGCATGCGCGCCGCGGGGGTGCCCGTCGCGCTGGACGCCCTGCAATGCTGAAAGCGTCAACAGGACCCGGAGCATTCGAACTCACCGCGCGCCTCATGATGCCGTGGGCACGGCGAGAGGTACCGGTTCCGAGCGCTTTTTCGATCCCGCGAGGCTGCATGTGGGTTGCCAAGGCGGTGCTGGCGAGCGTTCTCGCGGGGGTGGCCCCGATGGTCTCGGGTGCCGGGGGGGCCCCGGCGCAGCTCGGCGGCAACCGTCTCATCTGCGACGAGCTCACCCAGCGGCTGGCCACCGCCGGGCCTAAGCGCAACCTGCGCACGATCAGCTTCCTGCTCTTCGAGGCGGCCGAGCGCGGCTGCATCGCGCTCGCGGAGCGCCTCCTCGAGGAGGGCGCCGCCATCGGGGCGCGGGACCGGGCAGGCAACACCGCGCTGCTGCGCGCAGCGCGCATGGGCGAGACGGAGATGGTGGAGCTGCTGCTCGCGCGCGGCGCGGATCTGGCCCACCGCAACCTCGAGGGCAGCACCGCGCTGCTGCGGGCAGTGGAGATGAACCGGCGCCAGACCGTGCGCCGGCTGCTCGCGGCCGGAGCCGACGCGGGCGCTGCCAACGCCAAGGGCATCGCGCCGGTGATCGTGGCGGCCTACAACGGGAACGAGGCCCTGGTCCGGATGCTGCTGGATGCGGGGGCGGACCCGGGCGTGCGGGATGCATCGGGCAAGGGGGCCATCACCTACGCGGCCGGCCGCGGGTACCGGCGTATCGTGGCGATGCTGCTCGATGCCGGCGTCGAGCCCGACGAGCGCTACGCGCACGACCTCACCGCGCTGATGTGGGCGGCGGGACACAGCAATGACGTGCCGGTCGCGGAGGGGCTCGAGACCCTCGCGCTGCTGCTCGAGCGTGGCGCGCGGCTCGATCTCGTCGACGACCGCGGGCGCAGCGCGCTCATGATCGCCGCCGAGCGGGGCCACGCCGAGATCGCCACCGCGCTGGTCGCGGCCGGTGCGGATCCGGGGTTGCGCGATAGGCAGGGCAAGACCGCTGCCGCTCTCGCCGCGAACGACGCGGTCGCCGCCGCGCTCGCGCCGCGGCACTGAGAGCGCTTGAATCCATCCCCACGCCAGGCTGGCGGCGCCGTCCGCCGTCCTGCGGACCGGCTACCCTGCGGGCGCGCCTGGCGCGACCCGTTGCGCTCCGCGGCGACCGGCCCGGGTGCCGGCCTACATCCCGGCGAGGTAGCTTGCCATGGCACGGATCTCCTCGTCGCGGTAGGCGCCCAGCAGCGAGCCCTTGGCCGCCGAATTCAGCCGCACCTTGTTCTTGAACTCGGTCATCGTGTGCGCCAGGTACTCGAAGTGCTGCCCGGCGAGGCGCGGCACGCGGCTGTCGCCCTCGTAGCCGCCCAGGTGGCACTGCACGCACTGCCCGGCAATGGTGCCCCGTTCGCCGAGCTTCGCCAGCTGCTCGTCGGAGCGGTACGCGATGCGCGGCCAGGGCAGCTTCGAGAAGTGCTCCGAGACGGCCTTCATCTGGTCCCGGTCGAGAGAGGCGACGATCCCGGCCATGATGGGATTGGCGCGCCGGCCGGCCTTGAAGTCCTTGAGCTGGACGTAGAGGTAGTAGAACTCCTGGCCGGCGATGATGGGGACCTTGGGATCCGCGGGCGCGGCCTCGTCCCCGTGGCAGGTCACGCAGAGCTTCACCATCTCCTCGAGCCCGCTCGCACGTGCGCCGGTTGCGCCGAGCAGCGCGGCGAGGACGGGTGCGGCGAGGATCAGGGCGAGGCGTGTGCGTCGCGCGCGGG
>JBFHNV010000007.1:0-56441 GCA_041593595.1 Gammaproteobacteria bacterium | reverse complement strand
GCAGGGATTGCTCCTGCAATCCCTCTGCATTCCTGCCATCCATGGCAGTCAGATGCACCGGCATACATCAAGCACGCAAGTGCTTGATGTATGGAGCAAGCCGGAGACCGCGTCTTCGGCGCCACGAGTTGAAATTCGACAGGGATGTCGAATTTCAACAGCCTGTTAGGGGCTCGGAGTCGAGGGACTGGGCGGTAACCGGACCCGGCCGAGCAAATGCGGCCGTGCTGATGTGAGCCTCCGGGGGCGACCATGGCTGGCGTATCGACGTCGGCGACCATGACACCGGAACTTCCGACGGTAGTGGTACGAGCTTGACGGGAACTCGAAGGGCGGGTGCACTCGCCGGTGCATCTGATGGATGTGGCGGTCCTCAGCCGCACCAGCTTCGCAACGAGAAGTCTCAGGCGAGGGCCCCGAGCAAGGCTTTCGCCTCCACCAGGTCGGGCGTGTCATGGCCTTCGGCGAAGCGGGCGTAGACGGATTCGAGCAGCGCACGCGCCTCGTCGCTTCGTCCCCGCTCGTTCCACAGCCGCGCCAAGCGGCACGCCACCGGAAGCTCGAGGGAGAGCGCACCGTTGTTGCGCGCGATCTCGAGTGCGGTTCGCAGATTCGTCTCGGCGCGGACGTCGTCCCCACGCTCGAGCAGGAGATCCGCCTGGACGCGATACACGAGCGGGGCCCAGCGACGCTCGCCGGTGCGCTCGAGCAGGCGCACCGCGCGCCCGGTCGCGGCCATCGCCTCCCTGGCATCACCGAGCCGTCCGAGCAGCTCGGCGAACATGGCGAGGTAGTAGGTCTGTCGGAACACGCTGCCCATCGTCTCCCGTCGCTCGAGCGCGGCGCGCATGGTGTCGATGCCGCGTGTGGACCCTTCCAGGGTCGCAATGCTCCAGCCGAAGAAGATCTCCGCGTTGGCTGTCCAAGCCTGCAGCCCGTGTCGCGTGCTGGTCTCCATTAGCGCCCGCGAGTGACGGAGCACGTGGCGCGGCTCGCGTCGCAGCTGGTGAACGATGGCTCCGGAGCACTGGGCAAGCGCAAGGCTCCGCGGATGTGCGATGGCCTCTCCCAGCTCGATGGCGGCGTCGATGGCGGACACGGCCCCGTCGGGGCGGCCCACGAACCACCGCCCGTAGGCCAGGTGCGCGCGGCCACACACGCCCGCATCGTGGTCGCCGTAGAGCGCCGCCGTGCGCCGGTGCCGCTCCCGATCGTAGATGGCGACTCCGGCCTCGGCGTGCTCCAGCGCCCGGGAGTGGTTGCCGATGCCCTCCTCGGTCGTCCAGGCGGCGTGCAGGCCCTGCAGCAGGTAGGTGGAGTCCGGGATCTCCTGGCCGAGCGCCACGACCCGCTCGGCCTGCTCGCGGGCCGCGTCGAAGCGGCCGCCCATCTGCAGGTGCAGCCAGAGCCCCCATGCGGCGGTGAAGCGCTGCTGGACGTCACCGATGCGCTCGCTCAGCGCGCGGGCGCGCTGGTAGGTCGCCCCGACCTCGGCGGATCCCGAGCCGAGGGCGTTCATCAGCGCCGGGCCGAGGATGAGCCGCAGGTCCAGCTCACGGTGTTCCCTGGCCTCGGACTCGGGCAGGCTCTCGACCAGCGTCAGCGCGCGGTTCACGTGGGCAATGGTCTCGGCATCGGCCGATCGGTCCAGGGAACGCCGGGCGGCGCGGTGCCAGTACTCGATGGCCTGCTCGACGAGGCCGGCCTCGCCGAAGTGATGGGCGAGCAGCTCCGGGCGAGTCTGCGCGGTCTCCGGGGCGAGACGCTCGAGAGAGGCGGCGGTGCGGGCATGCAGCGCCGCGCGGCGCGTGCGCAGCAGGTTGCCGTAGGCGGCGTCGCGCACCAGCGCGTGCTTGAAGACGTGCGTGAGCGACGGGTCCTCGCCGCGTTGGGCCAGCAGGCCCGCCGCCTCCAGCTCCGCGAGCCCCGCAGCCAGGTCATCGCCGGTGCCCTCCCAGACGCTTTCCAGGATCGAGTGGGGGACCTCGCGGCCGATGACCGCCGCACACTGGGCGACGGGTTTGCCGCGTGCGAGTGCGTCGAGGCGCGCCATCAGCGAGTCCTGCAATGTGGCGGGCACGGCGTGCTCTTCGCTGCCCCGCGCCGCGCCCGACTGGACCACCGCCCGGGTCAGCTCCTCGATGAACAGCGGGTTGCCCCCGGCGCGTTCGAGGATCGTGTCGACGAGCCGCGACGGCAGTCCCGCGTCGATGGCCGCCACGGTGCGGGCGAGAGCCTCGCTCTCGGCGCGCTCGAGGCGCGACAGGGTCAGGACGCGCACGTGGGCGAGATCCGACCACGGCGCCTCGAGCCCCGGTCGAGTGGTCGCGACGATGAGCACGCGCTCGCGCTCGGCGTCGTCCACCAGGCGACCGAGCAGCTCCCGGGTGGAGGGATCTGCCCAGTGCAGATCCTCGTAGGCGAGCAGCGTCGGCGAGCGGGCCGCGAGGCGCCGCGCGTAGTTGGTGAGCACGCGCAGCGTCTGCTCGCGCCGCTGCGGCGCGTCCAGCACCTCGATGGCGGCCGGGAGCCGCGGGAGCGGGATCGAGAGCAGCTGCGCGAGCAGCGCGAGCGACTCCTCGCCGGGCTCACCGAGGTCCACCAGGTGCGCCCGCAGCCGATCCAGCCGCTGCGCGCCGCCCGTCGCAGGGGCGGTTCCGAGCACCCGCTCGAACGCGGCGATCACCGGGTGCAGCGCGCTCGTCTCGAGAAAGGGCGAGCACTGGAGCTGCACGACCTCACCCGACTGGCGCACCGTCTCGGCCAGCTCACGCAGGAGCCGCGACTTTCCGATCCCCGCCTCGCCGACGATCAGCACCACCTGGCCATGGCCCTCACGGGCACGATCCCAGCGTCGGCGCAGCAGCTCGAGATCCTCGGCGCGCCCGACGAACGGGTTCAGGCCGCCCGCGGTGCGTGCGGAGAAACGGGTCTCCCCGGAGCGCTCGGCGCAAACCCGGAACGCGGGGCGCGGTCCGCTGATGCCCTTGAGCGAGGCGGCGGGCAGCGCATCGAGTGCGAAGAAGCCGGACACGAGCCGCGCGGTGGTCTCGGAGACGACGATGCCGTTCGGCTCGGCCCGGCCCTGCAGGCGGGCGGCGAGGTTCGGGGTCGGGCCCAGCGCGGCGAGTTCCGCGCGCTCCGACGCCCCGGTGGCGAGCACGTCGCCCACCACCGTGTCACCGGTCGCGATGCCGATCCGCACCGTCGGGATCGCGTCGTAGGGATGGTCGAGCGTTTCGACGGCGCCCACGACAGCGAGGGCAGCACGCACCGCACGCTCGACGTCGTCCTCGCGGGCGTGGGGAAAGCCGAAGTAGACCAGCACGCCGTCGCCCTGGTGGCGAGCCACGAAACCGTCGAAGCGCTTGATGGCGTCCACGACCGCTCCCCGGAAGCGCGCGAGCAGTTCGCGGTAGTCCTCCACCTCCATGCGCTCGCCCAGCGCGACCGAGTCCACGAGATCGCAGAACATCACCGTGAGCTGGCGGCGCTCGGCGCCGCCCGCGGCCGGCTCCGGTGACTGGGGCTGCACCGGGGCTCCACCGGCCAGCCGCCGCGCGGCCGCGAGCAGCCGCTTTCGCGGACCGAGGGGAAGCCCGAGTCGCTCCAGGTCCTCCTCGCACAACAACGACAGGTCCCCGACCTCGATCTCATGCTCGGCGAGGGTGTCCACGTACTTTGCGAGCCCGTGCGATTCGAGCCAGCCACGGAGGTCGCTCATGGGGCCTCGCGAGCAGTTCCGGAGTCGCCCCGAGCGTACCCTCGCGGGAGCCCCGGTGCGAGCGGAGCCGGCCATCCGTGCCCGTGCCGCTCACGCAGGCTTGTGCGACGGTTCAGGTCAGCGTGCGCCGGCGCCGACCGGTTTGCGTCCCCGGAGGTCGTCTCCGGTCGCCACCAGGAACGCCAAGGGCAGGCCGAGCACGATGCCGGCAATCACGCGGATCGGTAATCCAACAGCCCGGACTGCCTGTGGAGGGGCGCGGTATCTCGAAGGTCGACATCCGAGTCGTGAGGGATGGCTGGTGGCCGGCGGTCCGCGCGTATCGGCGGCGGCCGACAGGTGGTGGGGATGGCGGCTAGGGGGTCGGGAGGGCCCGAGCTGAGCCGTACGCGGGATGCCCGAACGTACCCCGGGCGGCAGAGGCGGCGCGACGGACAGGGGCACGCTCGGGGCACGCGGTGGGCGGAGCACGAGACATCGAGCAGGCGCCCGAGCTCACCCACCGCGCCCCGCGCATCGCGAGACCCACGCGGTGCGCGCGCCACCGCCGCAACGTCGATCCCCTGAGCTACCCGCGCCGATCCGCGGTGTTGTGCCTCGAGCGCGCCAGGGCTCCACCCGGGGATGTGACGGCCTCGTCAGCGCCAGCGCCGTGTGGCGATCAGCGAACGTCCCGCGCCATGTCAGCCATCACGGATGCTCGTTTCCGGCAGCCTGCGCCGGTGCATCCCTGCACCGGCGTTCATCACGCACTCACGTGCGTGATGAACGCAAGCCAGGCCGGAGGTCGCGTCTTCGGCACTACGCGGGCTTGGGCCAGACGAACTCCGGCCGCAGGGCCTCGTAGACGGGACGCCCGTCATTGGGGCGCGGATTTCCAGCGGCCGGATCGAAGAAGGCGTGGTAGGTCGCCGGCATCTTCGCCGGATCGTGTCCCATGAGGTTCGGCACGATCACGCGGATACGCTTCTGCTTGTCGTCCAGCATGATGGGCGTACCGCAGGTCGAGCACACGCACAGCTGCAGCGGCCCGTCGGGATTCTGGTCGTTGAACGGCTGGCGCTTGAGTCCGTCCAGGTTGTCCACCTTCATGTCGCTGTGCTTGAAGAAGACGACGTGGGTGGTGGGCTGCCCGGTCACCCGCTTGCACACGGAGCAATGGCAGGTGTGGCTGTCAATCGGATCCTTGTCCGACTGGGTATGAACGTGATCACATCCTCCAGAATACTTGGCCATGGCTTGTTACCTCTTGTTTTCTCGTTGGTGTTCTCGAAAGTGAAACCGACCCCTCGTGCAGGGCCGGGAACCCGGCGGGTACGGCCCCCGCGATGGTAACCGAACTTCTCCGCGCATAGAATCGGCCGCCGGATCCAGGCCGCCGGCCGGCTTTCGCCCTTCCTCGCGAGTCCGCGCCGGCCGTGGGCGTCTCGAGCTTGCCTCGGGGCGACTCGCGCCTCACCGCTGGCACGACAGATGGCCAGCGACACCCGGTTTCCCGCCCCAACGCGACACCTGCCGTTACATCCCGGTGGTTCTTGCCGGTCATGTGCTGCGCTGCGGCATCAACACAGGCGGTTCCCCGATTCGAGGTCACGCAGCCGGACGCCGTGCCCCGTGGCGGCGAGCACGTGGCCCTGCTGACGAACCCGGTTCGTCCGGCACGGGTAGCTTCCACTTGGGAGGCGTCAACCCGCGCCCGTCTCGCGATCTCGTGCGCTTGACGGGCCCGGGAGTTGGTCCAGAATGAACCAGGCCACGGCGCCATCGCGGACGCGCTGGCGGTGCCCCACGGGGTCGTCCCCGGGAGGAACAGCGGGGCGTACGTTCGATGGGCCACGCGGTCGCGAGGCGATGAAGACGGCACTCATCTATCCGCCGTTCATGAACCCCCGGGCACCGCAGCTCGCGCTGCCGTCGCTCGCCGCCTATCTGCGCGTCCGTGGGGTCACGGTGAGCCTGCGGGACCTGGCGCTGGACGGTCTGCTATGGCTCACCGAGCCCGAGCAGCTCGAGCGCTGCCGGCGCGCGCTCCTCGACGCCGGTGCGGGGTCGGAGATCCTCGACCCGCTCGAGGGTGCGACGGCGGCCGTCGGCTGGGCGCTCGCGACGCTGCGCGACCGCGACGCATTCTTCGACCCGCGCGACCTCAACGCCGCGCACGACGTGCTGACGTGCATCCTCCACGCCCACGCGCGAGCGACGAGCGAGCGAATGGTCTGCACGCTGAACCCCATCGAGTACGCGATGGAGGGCTCGCACACCGGCAGAATGTCCGATCTCGTGGCGCTCACCGGCGAGCGCCGACATGACCTGTTCGACGCGTTCTACCGCGGCCCGGTGCTGCGCGCCCTGGAGGCGGAGGCGCCGGACGCGGTCGGGATCACGCTCACGAACCGGCAGCAGTGGGTGGCCGGGCTGACGCTCGCACGGCTGCTCAAGGCGCGCGGGTTCCACGTGGTCCTGGGCGGGGCGCTGGTGTCGAAGTTCGTCGACACCATCCCGCCAGAGTTCTTCCGCATCTTTGCCGACACCGTCGTCGCGTACGAGGGGGAGGCGGCGCTGCTCGCGCTGCTCGGCGAGCTCGAGGGCGGGCACGAGTTTGCCCGGGTGCCGAACCTCGTCTGGCTCGATCGCGGATCGGTGCGTCGCAACCCGCCGCGGGTCGAGAACGTCAACGAGCTGCCGACGCCGGACTTCGAGGGACTGCCGCTCGAGCGCTACCTGGCACCCTCGCCGGTACTGCCCATCCTCACGGGCAAGGGCTGCTACTTCAACCGCTGCCGCTTCTGCGATATCCCATTCATCAACCACGTCTCGAGCAAGGCGTACCGGGTCCGGCATCCGGAGCTCGTCGTCGGTGACGTGCGCACCCTCGCCGCGCGGCACGGCGCGCGACACTTCGTCATCACCGACGAGGCGCTGTCGCCGAAGCTGCTCCTCAAGCTCGCAGATGCGTTCGAGCCGTTCGCGCGCGAGGAGCGTCACTTCACCGGCTACGCCCGGCTCGAGCGCGGGTTCACCCGACCGGTGCTCGACCGCATCGCGGCGATGGGAATGCGCAAGCTCTTCTTCGGTCTAGAGTCGGCGTCGCAACGGATGATCGACCACATGGACAAGGGCACCGACGTGTCCATCGCCCCCAGGATCCTCCGCGACTGCCGTGACGCCGGCATTCGCTTCCACCTCTTCGGCATCGTCGGGTTGCCCGAGGAGACCGAGGCGCTGGCCCGCGCGACGTATCGGTTCTTCCTCGATCATCGCGACATCCTCGACGTGCCCGGCAACTCGTTTGGCATCAAGCCCTTCTCCCTCGAGCTGAGGACGGCGTACTTCGAGAATCGCGATCGCTACGGCATCGAGCTGACCGACGACGCGCTCGACGGGGAGTTCCTCGTCGGGCTCGGTCCCGACCAGTGGCGGAATACGCGTGGGCTGACCCACGAGGAGACCCGGCGGCTCCTCGACGAGGAGTTCAACCCCGGCATCGTGCGCACCTTTGGCCACATGTACGGCGGGCGGTTCCAGATCTGGCCGGTTGGCGAGGAGCACGCGGTGCAGTACGGCGGGCGCTACCTGCACTCGGTGTTCCCGTTTCGGGCCGCGTTGCCGGCAATCGAGAGCGACGAACCGCTGACACTGCGGGTCAACCCGGCGGCCCGGATCCGTGCCGTGGGTCTCAGCCTCGAGATCACGAGCCTGGGCCAGCAGCTCGTGCTCCCGCGGCCGGCCATGGAGATGGTGACGGCGCCGCGGCCGCGCCGCGTGCGCGAGCTGCTGGAGCAGCTCAACGAGGAGGACGACGAGGCGGTGCACGCGACCCTCGCGTCGCTCGTGAGCGCCGGCGTGCTCCAGCTCAAGCTCGAGGCCTCCCAGGGCGCGTCGGCATGACGCGCCGCGGCCCTCGCCTGCGGAGGCCAGCGATCGCCGTGTCCGGAGACTCTCGTACCGCGCCCGCCCAGGCCACCGGAATCGACCGCCCGCCGCCACGGGCCGCGGCGCGGCCGCGACGGTTCCACGCCTACACGGTCGGGCTCATCAAGACCGGCACGACCTCGTTCAGCCGCATGTTCGAGCGCCGGTTCCGATCGCGGCACGAGTATCTGGCCGCCGAGGTCTATCCCGTGATCGAGGCGTGGGTGACGGGCCGTGCAAACGAGGCGGTGGTCCGCACCTTTCTCCGCGAGCGCGATCGCAGCGGCGCTCTGGAGATGGACTCGGCCGGCTTCCACTTCCGCTGGATCGCGCTCCTGGTGGACGAGTTTCCCGAGGCACGCTTCGTCGTCACGCTGCGTGACTGCCGGTCGTGGCTCGAATCGCTCGTGAACTACGTGCTCGACGCAGGCGTCGCAGGGGGGGAGTTCGCGGGCCCGGAGCGCGCGCGCCTCGGGCTGCCATTCGATCTCCCCTACCGCGACGCGACGACCCGGGAGAGGCTGCGACCGGCGCTGGCGGACTGCGTGCCGGCGTTCCTCGCCTACTGGCGCGACGGCAACCTGGCGCTTCTCGACGCGGTTCCCGAGGACCGCCGCCTGATCGTGCGCACCCACGAGATCTCGAACAGCCTCGACCGCGTGGCGCAGTTTCTCGGCATCGACTCCGACGAGATCGACGCGACCGAGGCCCACTCGCTGCGCGGCGCCCGTCAGGTGAGGCTCGCGGACGTGATCGAGCGCGAGTGGCTCGACCGGGCGATCGCGTGCGTCCAGGTGCCCGCGCTCGCGCGCCACCTCGCCGGTCCGCCGTCACCCGGAGCGGGCCCGGTCACCGCTGCGGGCCGGAGGTGACGCGCCTCCACGAGCGGCTCGCCCGCCTGACCGAGGGCGGGGTGCCGGCCGTCCTGGACCCCGGGCCCCTCCCGTTCGACGAGGCGGATCTGTACCGGGCCATCCGGCGCGCGGCGACCGAGACCCGCGGCTCGACGAAGCGCGAGTACCTCGACGGGCTGCGGCGATTGCTCGCACGGCTGTCCGACCAGGCCGCCCTCGAGGCCCCGTGGCGAGCGCAGTTCGAGGCCAGCGCCTACGCGTTGCACGGCTTCGCGTTCATCGGCTACCGGGGCAACGCCACCCTCATCGATGCGGCGGACTACCTCCCCCGCGATGGTCATGGGTCCTTCGACGACTACCTTGGCTGGCTGGGGGAGCAGGACGACGAGATCGGCTACCAGACCCCCGGCATCCAGGTCGCAAGCCCGCGGCTCGCGACCGCGCTCAGGACCCTGGTGAAGGGCTGCCTCCCGGCGGGCGCGACGGCGCGCAGCTACATGAACTCGTTCTACGGCACCTACCGCGCTACCCCGTCAGGCGTCCACGTCGACCCCCACCACGCGCACAGCTTCCAGGTGGTGCTGCGCGGGACGCGGGAGCTGTGGTGCTGGGATGCGCGCCACGTCGCGCGGCTGCCCCACCCCGAGCACCTGCTCGGCGTCACGCGGCCGGCGGAGACCGACTTCGCGATCCCGCCGGTGCGCTTGAGCGTCGCTGCGGGCGGGATCGCGTACTGGCCCGGACACTACGCCCACTGCATGGTGGCCGACGGACCCTCGGTCGCGGTCACGCTCGTGGTCGAGGTGGTGCCCGACGACCCGCACGAGGTGGTCCAGGCGATGGCGCGCTCGCTCGCGGCCTCGAACGCCGCGGCCAGCCGGCGCTCGGGTCTGCCCGCCGTGCACGACGTCTCCGACGCGCTCGAGGTGCTGCGGCTGATCCTGCGCTCGATGGGCGCGCGGATCGCGGTGTGCGCACCGAGCCTCGTCCCGCTGCCGGCCGGTGCGCTGCGGTCGCGCCTCGACCCGGACTTCCCGATGGCGCACGCGCGGCTCGGCGACGGCCGGCTCCTGGTCGGGATCAACGGGCTCGTGTTCGAGGCGCCCGGTGGCATCGGCGAATCGGATCTGCGCCGGCTCGTCGACCACCTGAACGCGGTCGAGCGCACGTCTCTCGACCGGCTGTGCGCGAGCCGGTCGATCGGGGCGCTGGGAAGGGAGCCGCTGGCGCGCGTCCTGCGCATGGCGCTCACCGCCGACGCGTTCTGCGCGGCCTGAGCCCGCGCCAGCGGGCCCGGAAGCGTTCGATCTCCTCGCGCGAGTAGAAGTGGCGCGCGAGGCGCGAGGCGTACATCGCGTCGAGATACGCATCGGGCAGGATCACCTCGCCGGCGAAGCGCCGGTAGCGAGCGCCGAAGTCGTGGTCCACGCCGCGGTTCGACCGCACCACGCGCAGTTCGCTCAGCCCGAGCCAGCGGTGCATGACGCGTGGCAGATGGGCATCGAGGTCCTCGCAGCGCAGCAGCAGGATTCGGGCACGATCGGTCTCGGTCGACTGGCCGCCCTCGAAGACGAAGCGCGTCGCGAACACGTCGACACCGAAGGTGCGGCGGAGCTCCGCGTCGAACCAGTCGAGCGCGAAGCGGTGGTCGAAGCGCTCGAGGAAGATCGCGAGCAGCATCCGGTCCGGCAGCTCCGGGCCGAGTGCCGCGTCGGCGACGTAGCGCGGGAGCTGGTGGAAGAAGGCGGACAGGTTCCGGGCGACCGGGTCGCGCACCAGCGTGACCACGTCCCAGGGGCCGGGATGGGCGTCGAGCCGGTGACGGAAGCGCTGCGACGCCCGCACGTACTCGATGGCGCGGGCCGGTGAGGACGGGTCGCCCAGCAGCTCGCGCTCGAGCGCGTCGAGCCCCTGCAGGCGGTGGTAGTGGAACAGGGCGCCCGGGCCGCCGGGGTGGGCGCGCACCGATTCGAGCACCGTGCGCGAGCCGACCCGCCCCATCTGGTAGATGAGCAACGAGCGCTGCGGCCGAGCCGGCGGCACCGGGTTGGTCGCGGCGCTCACGGCAGGGCGAAGTCTCCGAGCACGTGGAGCGCGACGTCGCGCTCCGGGCCCGGCCCCGACGCGCCGTCGTGAACCAGGTTCCCCGTCGGCGCCAGGTACGCCTCGCCCGCCGCGATCTCGATCCGCACCACCGGGTAGTCGGGGTAGCGGCGCAGGAAGGTGTGGCCCGCGAACAGCGAGATCTCGTCCAGATCGTCCTCGTCGGGAAGTCCTGTCGCCCGCATCATCGCCTCGAGGGGGAGGTTGACGAACAGGAGGTAGCGCGGCTGGCGCGAGAGATTGATGCCGATGCGCACGCGAGCGTGCGAGCGGCGCCGCAGGGAGGTGCCCTCCCAGCTGTCCAGGTGCAGGCCGATGTAGGCCTCGCGGTGGGGCTGGCCGCGATCCACCTTGGTCACCGCCGGCAGGCCGGGGTCGGAGGCGTAGATCACGCTCGCGTCGATCGCATCGACGCGCCGGCAGAACGGGCCGAGGTGCGCCTCGAGCCCGCTGGCGGCGCGTGCCCAGCCGGGATGATCGCTCGGCGCGCCCGACGGGGTCCCCGAGTACAGGCCGCACGCCTCGCAGATGGAGCGTAGCGGACCGATCACGCTCTCCGGCAGGTTGAACACCGCCACGTCGGCATTGCGCCGCCAGCCGTCCTCGCACGACAGCAGCGACAGCTCCTGGCCCGAAGGCGCCCGCCAGGGCGGGCGCGGGATCCGGGCCCCGACACGGAAGCGCGCGCGGCGCGACGGCCGCGCGACCTCGGTGCCGGCGCTGAGCCGGACACGCGCACCGAGGGGCGATCCGGCGTCACCGAGATGCACGCGCGAGCCCGGGCGCAGCGCGGGGCCGAACGCATCGTCCGGCGGCCCGGGCATGCGCACGCCGTACCGCCCGAGATGGAGCGCTACCCGCTCGAGCGTCGGTCGCCGCACCGGGCAGGCGCCGCTCGCCGTCTCGGCCACCTCGTCGCCCGCGCACGCGCCGTAGAAACGGCACGGCCCGCACACGCGGGCCATCCGACGTTCCGCTGCCTCGATGTCGCGCAGATGCCCGGTCGACGCGTCCAGCACCGAGAGCGGCTGCTCGAGCACGTTCCCGTAAGGACCGGCCGGCCCATGCACCGCGCCGGTCGCGTCCACCACGTAGCGACGCTCCCAGCCGCGGCGATCGTGGAAACGACACGGGACGTGCGGGTCGAAGAGACGCCTCACGCGCTCGACGTCGCTGCGGATCGGCTCGACCAGAGCACCCTCGCCGTCCAGGCCGTGCTCGAGGAGATACCCGAGCACCGCGCGTGCCTCGTCGTCGTCGAGGGCCTCGCTCGCGGGGACCGCCGGCACGCGCGTCCCACGACGCGCGAGCGTCGCGTGCCAGGGCAGCTTTGCGGCGGCCAGCGCCTCGACCGTGGCCGCGAGCCGGGACAGGTTCCGCCGGGAGAGGATCAGCGCCACCTCGACCGGCCGCCTCAGCGCGCGCATCGCGGCGAGCCGGGGCAGCGCCGGCCGGCCGTCCACGGTCAGCTCGTCCAGCCCGATGTCGGCCTGGTCGAAGTGCGGTCCGATCAGGGCTTCCAGCCCGGGCTCGAGCTCGTGCAGGCGGCACCGCAGGCGATTGCGCAGCGTCGCGGTCTCCCGCGCGAGCCGTTCGGACTGGAGCGCGAGCGCGTCCCGGTAGCGCTCGGGCGACGCGCCGGCGTGGGCCCAGACGAGCTCGAGTGCGGCACCGGCGGTGGCGGTGGCCACGTGCTCGTAGAGCCGGCGCAGCCGATCCCCGGTCCAGCCGGGAACCGCCGCGACGACGATGCAGATCTGGCGTGCCGGTGACGCCACGCGGCCCGCACCCGCCTATCCCGCAAGCGGCCGGTGTGCGGGCGCGGCGGGCCGATCGGCCGGGCGGTTCGGCAGGCCCCACCAGCCGAGGATGTGCATGGCGACGTCGGGGTAGCGCTTGCCGAGCGAGGTGGCGTCGTGGACGAGGTTGTCGGTGGGCGCGATGTACGCCTCGCGGGGGCCGACCGTGAGCCTCGTCACGGGGTAGCCGGGGAAGGCCCGCATGAACTCGTGCCCGAGGTCGGTGCCGTAGTAGTCCGACATGCGATCCGGACCGCCGCGACGCAGCAGCCGGTGCATCTCGCGAATGGTCAGGTTGACGAACAGGAAGTGGCGCTCCTCCTTGCCCAGGTTGACGCACACGCGGTTGCGCGCATGATCGCGCTCCCGCATCGGGATCTTCTCCCACGTGTCCAGGTGGAGCCCGACGTAGTAGTGCCTGTCGTCGTCGAGCACCTCGTCCTTGGTGACCGTGACCATGCCGGGCCGTGCGGTGGCGAGCCGCACGACGATCGGCTGGTGCTCGCGCAGCGAGAAACGTCGCTTGAGATGCTCGATCAGTGCCTGGTAGGCCGCCATCCAGTCCGGGTGGGTGGTGTGGTCGCGGTACTTCGCGGGATCGAGCTCGTCGCGGGTCCCGAACTCCTCGAAGATCGTCTCCAGCGGGACCATCACCTCGGCCGGGATCCGGAACACGCCGATGTGCGATCCCACCTGCCACTCGTCGGGCCGGCCCTTGCCGACCAGCAGGTCGAGCTCCTCGGGGGAGGGCTCGCGCCACTTCCCGTTCGGCACGATGGCCGCCTTCAGGTAGCTGAGGCCGTCGCTCGGGGGGGCGACCTGGGTGGTGGTGCCCTGGCAGAGCATGATCCGGCGCTCGATCTCGTCCGGCGAGTGGTCCTCGAAGTGGATCTTCACCCCTTCGAGCATCGGCAGGCGCTCGATGTGGCTCAGCGTCGCCGTCGGCGCCGGCAGCTGGACGCGACCGGTCGCGGGGTCCACCACGCCGAGTGCCTCGAGGCGCCCGCCGAGGTACTCGAGCATGCCCTGCGCGACCACGCAGCGCAGCGATCCTTCCTGGCCGTTCTTCTCCCGCCCGGCGTCCTCGGCGATGGGGCTGCCGTCGCAGCTGCCGAAGAAGCGGCACGGCCGGCACGCCGCCGCCATGCGCGCCTCCGCCGCACCGATCGCGTTCATGTGCCCCGCGCTCGCGATGCACTCGGCCATCGTCTGCTCGAACAGGTTGCCGTGCTCGAAGCCCGGCTCGTAGGTCTCCGCGTAGCTGTAGAGATCGCCGTTGGTGTCGACGACGTACACCGGCTCCCACTCGCGCTTGTCGTATTGGTTGCGCGTGGTGTCGCGGCTGTGGAAGTGAATCACCTGGTTGACGAAACGGTGGATCGGCTCGACCCGCATCGCGCTGTCGCGCTCGATGAGCTGCTCGAACACGTCCTGGAGGACCGAGAGCACCTCCTCGCGGGTGATCTCGTAGCCGACGTGCTGGTCTTCGAAGGCTCCGTCGAACAGCGGCAGGATGCGCAGGGACTCGACCCCGAGCTGGTCGAAGAACTCGACGATCTTGCGCATCTTCGGTGCGTTGGCCCGGGTGAGGACGGTGATGGCCCCGAATGCGATATCCGCGTCGCGGAGCCGATCGATGTTGGCAAGGACCTTGCGCACCGAGTCGCGGCCCTGGGCGTCGACCCGCAGCGCCCCGAACAGGTCGACCGAGACACCGACACCGTCGAAGTCGCGCAGCAGATCGAGTCGCTCGTCGTCGATCTTCGTGAGGTTGGTCTGCACGACGTTGCGAACCTGCACGCCGCCGAACACGCGCCGCTGGGCCTCGAACGCACGGCGGAAGTACTCGGGCGGGAGGAGCAGGGGCTCGCCGCCATGCCACACGAACTCGAGCTCGGTGGACGGATCGAGACCCCGGTACCAGTCGGCCACGTGGGCGAACAGCGTCTCGAGCTTCTCGAGCGGCATCCGCGCCCGATCACCCAGGTGCTCGAACTCGTAGCAGTAACGACAGCGCAGGTTGCAGAGCTTGCTCGTCTTGAGGACGAACTGGACTCGACGGGACGGCGTCATGGGGGCCCTCCTCGCCGGGGCGCGGAGTGCGTGGGACGAACGCCGGCGCCGGGAGCACGAGCCCCCGGGCGCCGGCGGTGCCCGGGCTCAGTCGCCGAGGCGGTCGAAGAGCTCCTGGGCCGAGACCTTCTCGCCCGCGGGCGCCTCGTCGGCACTGCGCTTCTCGGCGCTGTTGACGAGGACGAAGGAGGGCCCGGGGATGGTCAGTCCGAAGCCCGATGAGGCGAGGCCGCCGCCGCCGAGCCGCCCGGAGAAGCTGCCCCAGAAGTTGTATCCGAGCGACGCGGTGCTGATCTTGGTCGAGTACGAGGACGACAACGCGCCGCCGGCGACCTTGTCGAGCTCGTCCTCGGAGAGCTCCGCGCCCTTCGGCACGAGGGACTTGAGATCCTTTTTGCTGACCTCGTAGCCCTTCTTCTTCGCGATCTCCACCACGACGTCGGGAGCGACCTGGATCAGGGCCTCGTGCAGCGCGCCCTGGAGGCTGCGGTCGTTGTAGACCGACTCGAAGAACTGTGCAACGTCTTTCTCGGCCATTTCCCTGCACCTCTTTTCACAGCGGACGTTCGCCGAAACCATACGATCGCGGATGCGAGCGGGGGCTGTCAATCCACCGAACGAGCACGCCGCAAGATCAGCCGCCCGCGCAGGAGAAATGCGTTCCCATTCGACCACTTTTCCAACGGCGCCGCCGCGCGAGGCGGGAGCGCGCAGCACCGTGCCCGGGCGGCGCAAGGCCCGGGTCGCGGGGCAGGCACGCTCGTGACGACCCTCTGCTGAGTGTCGTGTGCCGGCTTGAACGGCCGGCGGGCAGGGCCCGAGCCGCCCGGATGCGGGTGCGCTCGAGACGGGCGACGATGACGCGCGGGTCGGTCCTCAGCCGACAGCGTGCCGCGAGCGCGTCCATTGCTGCACCGCAGCGTGCTGGTTCATGGACGCCCGGTCGAAGTGCTGGCGCTCCACGACGGCCTTCTTTGAGTTCCTGTTCGAGAGCTTCGAGCCACCGAATCCGGCGTGCGTGAAACGTTCGACGGCGAACCTTCGATGCCCTGCCCCGTGTCCACCGCAACCCGCGTGCTCCCGATCGACGTGCATTCGCCACAGCGGACGACGCCCGATCACCTGTGCCACCACGTCGCCTGCACACCCATCGCGCCCGTGCGTCTCAGCCGCGACGGCGATGGCCTGGTCTCCTGCGAGCCGACGCACCCGCTGCGCGACGGCACCACCCGTGTGTGCTGCACACGGACCTACGAATGCCCGCCACCGACGCCTCGTCGTGCCTGGGCCGGCCCGCGACCGTGACCCGGCTCACAGTTCCGGACGATTTCCGCTCTCCGAGGCATCTGCTTCCTACCTCCGCGCGTATTGCTGGTACGGGAGACGGGCCCTGTGGTCCGCGACGCGACGGTGCGCGGCGTCCGGCTCCGGCCATCGCTACAAGGAGATCTCGGACCATGATCCATCGAACGCATCCGGCGCCCCGACGCCGGCGGATCGGAAGCCTTCTGCGCGTGCTCACCGGCACCGCCTGCCTGCTGGTCGCTCACGCGCCGAACGCGCGGGCTACGACCGATGCCGTGCTGCTGTCCCCTGCGCCGGCGCTCGCTCCATCGGCCCGTGGCACCGTGGATGCGCCCCTTGCGCTTGCGGACCTCGCGCACGAGAACAGGCCTCCGGAGCTGCTGCCGGTCGGCCATCGCGCCGTCGACCCGGGACAGGCGCTCGAGATCCTGGTCGACGCGCTGGACGTGGATGGCGACGGGCTGCGCATCGACCTTGCCGGCGCGCCGCCCGGGGCTGCCCTCGCAGACGCGGGTGACGGCACCGCCCGGTTCACGTGGACGCCGACGTCCGCCCAGCTAGGCAATCATCACGCGACGTTCGTCGTCACCGACGACGGAAGTCCGCAGCGGCAGGTCAGCGAGACGGTCGTCCTCACGGTCGGACACGTGAACCGGCCGCCGTCCCTGGCGGTCGGCGAACGCCTGTCGGCACGCCCTGGCGAGACCCTGCGGATGCCGCTGCGGGCCACCGATCCGGACGGCGACCCGATGCGCATCGGCGCAGCGGCCCTTCCCGACGGCGCTCGCGTCGCCGACCACGGCGACGGCAGCGCCTGGCTCACCTGGACGCCCGGACCCGAGCAGACCGGCAACCACCGCTTCGCCGTCACCGCGAGCGACGCGGGCTGGCCGCCGGAGGCGGTCACGCGGGACGTGGTGATCACGGTCGGCGCCGCCAACCGGCCACCGCGCCTCGAGCGCATCGGTCACCGGGCGCTGAACGGTGCGTCGCGCTTCGACTTCGTGGTCAGCGCGAGCGATCCGGACCACGACCCGCTCGCCATCGAGGCGCTGGGACTGCCCGACGGAGCCGCGCTTACCGACCGCGGGGACGGGACCGCGCGGCTCACCTGGAGCCCCGGCCCGGAACAGATCGGCAACCACGGGGTGACCTTCCTCGTGACCGACGACGGCGTGCCGGCCGAGTACGACTTCGAGGAGGTGACGCTCTCGGTCGGCGCCGTGAGCCGTCCCCCGAGCGTGAGCGCCTTCGTCGATCGCACGCCCGGGGCGCCGGAGGAGCTCCGCCTCACAGTCGTCGGGCGCGACCCCGACGGCGACGCGCTCACCATCGACGTGCTGGGCCTTCCCGCGGGTACCGAGCACGTGCACCACGGCGACGGCGTGGCGAGGGTGCACTGGATCGCGGACGACCCGCGCGAGACCCAAGCGATCGTCGTGTCCGCAGCCGATCCGTCACGTCCCTCCGACGTGGCGCAGCAGACCATCGTCGTGGCCCCCGTAATCGGACCGACGGTGGCCGGGCCGCTGCTGCAGGAGACCGACCCGAGCGCTCCGGACGACGACGTGTCACCGCTTCCCTGGAATCAGCCCCAGCCGCTGCCGCCGGTCTTCACGGACCCGCCGGTCACCCCGGGCTTCATCGGGCCCCGCTTGCCGCCGCCCCTCGAGGGCGCCCTCGGCGCGGCGACGGGCCTTGAGGCCATCATCATCCTCGGCGACGCGGAGGCACCGGGGAGCACGGCGCAGGCCGGACTCGCGAACGCCATCCGCAAGGCCTACGGCGCGCAGGGCTACCGCACCCACACCTTCATCGGTCCTTCGGGGCTGTCGCAAATCGCGCAGCGGCTTCAGGACATCGCCGCGCAGTACGAGAACGCGGCGCAGAAGAAGATGACCCTCGAATACCTGGTGGTCCACTACGTCGGGCACGGCAACGGCGACATGATCTTCGATTCGCTACTGAGGCGTCCGTACGTGCTCGTCGGTCACGGGGCGCTCGGCAAGGAGGTCGGCGCAGCGTTTCCGTTCGCCAGGCCGCCCTTCGCGGGCACACGCTTCGCCGGGGTGTTCGACGCCTGCTATCAGTGGGGGGCGCTCATCGCGTTCCCGGCCGGCATCCGGGAGACCCGCAAGGGACGGACCGCGGGCGCCGTGTTCAGCGCGTCCTCGCCCTCGAAGGATCAGTTCGTGACCTGCGAGGTGGCGGTCGCCCGCTACACGGGCTGGTTCGTCAACAACCTCGCCGGCCCGACGCTCATCCACATGCGCCACGCCCACGGCGCGGCGGTGACGCAGCAGCGCAGGACCGGATTCGGCGGACTCGGCACGTGGCGACCCTTCTGATCGCCGGGCGCCGGCGGGGCGGCCACCCCGGCCGCGTCGTCCGGCCCCGGGTCCCCGGCGCGGCGTCCTGCTAGGCTATCGGCGGCCGGCGACTGCGTCGGGTGGCCGGCGGCGCTCCCTGGTACCCGGAGGTCCCGACCGGCACCGCCGGGCCAGCAGGGCAGGTTGCGGGCGGAGAGGTGGCAATGCTGGACAGCGAGCGGCGCTCCCTGGAGAGCCTCGTGCTGGCGCCTTACATCCAGAAGGCCACGGCCCTCATCGGCCGCAGCCGGCGCGTGGGCGGTAACCAGTTCCGCCACGCCATGGCCACCCTCGCCATCCTCATCGACTACCACTACACCGACCCCGTGCTGCTCAAGGCCGCGGTGATCCACGACCTGTTCGAGGACGTGCCGGACACCGATCCGCGGTCCATCCGCACCATCGACGCCGACGGTCCCGCCGTGGTCGCGCTGGTCCTGGAGGTGACCCGCCGGACGTCGGAGACCAAGGCGGAGTTCCTGCGCCGGCTGCGCGACGAGGGCAGCCGAAGCGCGCGGACCCTCAAGATCGCAGACCGGATCAGCAACCTCATCGACCTGCACCAGACGGTGTTCTCACGCGACTTCGTCGAGCGCTACGTGGACGAGACCGAGGCGTTCGTGCTGCCCATGGCACACGCGATCAATCGGGACATGGCCTGCGAGGTGGAGGACCTCATGGCGCGGCGGCGCGAGCAGCGCCCGCGGCCCGAGCCTTGCTAGCGTCCCGACCCGCAGATTGATTGCGAATTCTCGGCGAGCCATCCGTGCCGTGTGGCAAGGCGCGACGACGAGCAATGGCCGTAGCTATTGCGACGAGTCGCAACGCCGCCACGCGGTGCGGGGGCCGGCGAGAAACACAAGGCTTCTGCGGGACGGGGCACTAGGAGTCCGTACCGCAGTGGACGATTGATCCGCTGCTCGGCAGGTCAGGGTCCCGAGCCGGTGGCGCGGTAGCACCGGGACCGACATGACGGGCCCCTGGCACCGGGTCACGTGCCGTGAAATCTGGCCCACGGATTCTCGGTGCGGTCGGTGCCCCCGTCGATTGCACGACGCGGACGCAGGCCCGAGCACGCCGCCCGGACGACCTTGAAATTCCTGCCGCATGACTAATACTTCCTGGGAACCATCAGTGGCACGCCCACGACCTTGCGGCCCGCGGTTGCTCTCTAATCGCACCCGGTACGACGTGGTCGCGTTCCATTGCGATCCGACCCGGGCTGCCCGAGCACAGATACGGCCGTTGTCACGACTACGTGGTGACGCGCCCCGAGGCAGGAGCGAAATCTCGACGGGGGGATCGGGGCTCGACGCATCGAGCCCATCCGACACCCCGGGAGGGTTCCGACCGCGAGAGACCTCGCGGGCCTCGTGCGCCAGCACCCAGCGAGGTACGGACCATGAACTTACGACGCGACCGATCCTTCTCGAGCCTCGAGCCGGGGGCGCGCACCGGCCCACGGTGTCGTGGCGCATTGCTGGTGCTGGCTCTGGCCCTGGCCGCCGGCGGGCAGGCGCACGCGGACCGCGACGACGATCGTGACGACCGGCGCGACCGTCGCGGGGGCGGCTGGCCGCTGGCGACGGGACAGACCCTGTGCTACGAGCTGGTCGAAGTGGACGGCGAGCTGCTGGACCTGGAGACCGACTGCGCGGGAACCGGTCAGGACGGCGAGCTGCAGCTCGGCAGGAAGCTGCGCTTCGTCGACCTGGGCGACGGCCGGATCCGGGACATGAACACCGGGCTCGAATGGGAGAAGAAGAGCGACGACGACAGCATTCACGACATGGACGCCATCTACACCTGGGAAGAGGCGTTCGACGTCCATGTGCACCGGCTGAACCACAGCTGCCAGCGGGACGAGACCTTGTGGTGCACATCGCACCGCGACTGCCGTGCGACGGTCGGAGGGCGGTGCGGCTTCGCCGGCCGGCGCGACTGGCGGGTGCCCAACGTGAGGGAGCTGTTCACGATCGTCGATTTCGAGATCACCGACCAGGATGCGGATCCGCCCCTGCCTCGCATCGCCGACGTCTTCCACCGTGACTGCACGGAAGGCACCACGGTGCTCACGGGAAGCTGCATCCAGAACAAGCAGCTGCCGTACACCTACTGGACTTCGACGACGGGCGATGCGCCGGGCGACGCCTACTTCGTCGATTTCGAGACGGCGGATATCGGTGCCAATGGCAAGCACGTGGCCCTCGAGTTCGAGGTGATCATCGAGGTCGACGACGAGGGCCTCCCGGTATTCGAGCTCGACGACCAGGGACTGCCGGTATTCGTCACCGAGACGATTCGCGGGCACGCCGGGTACGTCATTGCGGTTCGGGGCAAGACGCCTCGCGGGCGTCGCCACTGAGGTGCCCGCCCTCGCGACGGAGGCAGGCGCGACCGGCGCCTGGACCGCCCCAGAAGGCGGGGGCGGGGAGCTGGCCGACGAGGCGGAGTGCTGGTGCTGCCACCGGAGGAGGTGGATGCCATCGCCGCTCGGGCGCTGGAGAAGCCAGGCAGAGAGCTGAGTGGCGCCAGCGTGGAGGTGCTGGCCAGCGCCGCGGATGCCTCCCGTGGTCCCCTGCGGCGCGCGGCGCGCGTTACTGCGCGGCGGCCACGGACGCAGGCGGCAGGCACTCGTCCAGGTCGTGGTAGGCGGCCGCGAGCACCGCGGACGGCGGCGTGTCCCCGGCTTCGAGCAGGCCCTCCACGTAGTCCAGGAGCGCTGCGAGCGATTCGCCGCGGCGCCAGTCCTCGGTGTCGGTCCCGGCCAGGTGCAGCCCCTGCAGCGGTGGCATCGGCGGCGCGCCACGCTGCTCGACCGGGCGGTGCCACATGGATAGCCGGTAATAGATGCGCGCGGCGCAGTGGGCGACGCGCTCGCGGACCGTCGTCGCGTCGCCGTGCAGGAATCCCGGCGGACTGCGCGTGTCGCCGCCGTGGCACGCGGCACAGAAGCGCTCGAAGGTCCGCAGCGGCCCCCGGTGCGCGAGCGCGGCGAGCGTGCCACCCGGCATTGCGGAGGATTCCGCGATCGGCTCCGGAACGGGTCCGGGCGGCGCCGGGGAGAAGACCGTGCCCGGTGCGGCGTCGAGCGACGCGAGCAGCCACGCCGCGATGGCGCGCCCGTCGAACCATTCCTCGAGCAGCGCTGCGCCCGGTGCGGATGTGCGTGCCGCATCCGCGAGCAGCACGCGCACGGGCGCGAAGTCGTCCGCGAGCCCCAGCGTGCCCGATGCTTCCCAGCGGCGCCCCGCACCGGCGTCCGCTCCGCTCCAGCGAAGGGTGATCGAGACGATCGTGTTGCCGTCCGGCGCGCGTAGTGCGCCGGAACCGTCGCGGCGCTTCAGGCGCACGGAGAGGTGCCCGCCGGTCGGGTCCGTGACCAGTGTGCCGAGCGCGGGGAGCTGCGAATAGGAGCCGTTTGGAAGCTCGAGCCAGTCGGCCGTTCCCTCGACCCGGCCTTCGTGCTCGCGCAGCGTCGCCCGCAGGCCGAAGCTCGCCGCGGCCTCACGGTGGGGCATGCACTCGATCTGCAGCGTCCCCGTGGACTGGCCGCGGCGCAGGACGGTGCACGCGGACGCGAGCTCGGTGCGGATCGCCCCGCCGTCCGCGCCTTGCAGGTGCGCGTCGAGGCGGGTGAACAGGGGGGCGGGGAGCGTGCGCGCGAGCCCGCGGATCATGCGTTCCGGGTCGCGCGGCGCGTCGAACGTCCAGCGCTGCCCCGGCGGGCGGCGGCGCAGCGGATCCTGTGCCACCGGGACGACGGACGGAACCGGGAGCATCAGCGGCTCGCGGTCCGGGATGCTCGATCGCGGCACCAGCAGCCCGTCCGGCCAGCGCGCGGCCCAGCTGGCGCGCTGCACCGGCAGGTAGGCCTCCGCGTGCAGCCGTGCGGCCCGGTCGAAGCCGGCCCCGCCGCTCAGGCCGTACTGCAGCATCGACTGCACGGCGCCTGCGCGGCACGCGGCCGTGCGCGCCGGGTGGCCGGCGTCGCAGCCCTCGTTCCAGAGTCGCTGCAGGACCGGGAGCAGGTTCGCCTCGTCCGTGGCCGAGTCCACGGCGGCGACGCCGCGATCGTCCTCGGCGACCGGCACGCCGTGGAAGCGTGGCCCCAGCGTGCGCAGCCGCGCCACGATGCGCGCGTTGGCGTTGCTCTCCCGCCAGTTCGCCTCGGCGAAGATCGGCGCCGCGTTCTGGTGGCAGCTCGTGCACAGCGCGCGGCGCGCGTAGCGCACCTCGGGGGTCGCACCCGCGCGGTAGCCGCGCACGATCTGGAACTCGAACCGGTTCGCCTCCGCGTTGTAGCTGATCGCCTCGATCACGTCCGAGCGCGGCTGGTAGCCAAGGAACAGCCGTGCGGAGAGCGCGAACGGCGGCACCGGCTCGACTTCCGGCTCGCCGGTCACCGCGACGACGATCCGCGGCGAGTCGAAGTAGTCGGGCGCCGCGGCCTCGCGCTGCAGCGAGCGCCCGAGCGGCAGCAGCGCGAAGTCGAGCGGCGGGCGCGCGGAGCGGTCCGCGCCGGCGACGGCGGCGAGCCTGTCGAGCAGCGCCTCGAAGGGGAAGGGCAGGTGGTGGACCGGCACGCCGTCGACAACGCGGCTGAACACGCGATCGAACAGCGACGCGCCGCGTGGCGGCAGGTCCGCCCCCGGATCGGTGGGATCGATCGCCCAGGTGCCACGTTCCTCGGGCGTACCCGCCTCGCTGCGGGCGTAGTCGCGCGCTGCGGTGCCGGCGGCTCCGAAGTGGCGTTCGAGGAAGGCACCGACGTCGTCGATGGCGCGCGCGTGCGCGACGCGGTCGTAGCGGCGCGGCGGCCCCGGCCGCGAGCGCTCGCCGGCGCGCGGATCGTCGAAGCCCGGCGACGTGCCCGGGTACACGATCACGTCCACCCCGTCCGGCGGTGTGGCGCAGTCTCCCTGCTCCGCGACGGGCTGCGCCGCGGCGAGCAGGGCGAGCCATGGCGTCGGCGGATCGGGCTTCTCGCGCGGGCACCGGCTCGGCGCGATCGCGACCACCGCGCCGATCCGGTGCGACGTGTCCCCGGCCGGGTACTCGATCCCGATCAGCCGCTCGAGCGGCGCGTCGCCCCAACCCATGACCGCAATCCGCGTGCCGTCCACGCCGGGAACGCCCGCGAGGTAGCCCGCCGCGACCCGCGCGTGGCGTACCCGCATCGGCACGTCGACCACGTGGTTGACCGGCTCGCAGGTACTGCCGAGATCGTGCATGAAGTAGTGATCGACCAGCAGCGCGGCAATGCCACGCGCGGCGAGGGCGCCGGCCCACGACTGCTGGTACGGTTGCCGACCGTCGCAGGCGGGGAGCAGGACGACGCCGGGGAAGGGACCCGGCACGATGGGCAACGCGAGGTACGCGCGTACCGGGTTCGCCGTCGGCCCGGGCGAGGCGGCGCCAGGCCCTTCGGAAGGTGCGTCGAACGTGATCCACTCGGCGGCGCCGGCCGGGGCGCCGAGAGCGCAGGCCGTCATCAGAGCGAGAATCCGCGCCGCGCGTATGTTCATCGGCGTCGCTTGCAGAAACTGCCGCCGACGATACCCGCGCGCGGGCGGATCGAAAAGCCATCCCGTCGCCACGCCCGGTCCCGGGCATCCGGCAGCGCCGCCTTCGCGGCACTGGGCTATACTGGCGCGATTGTCCATCCAGGTCGGGCGATCTATGGACGACCGACCGAAGGTGCCTGCGATGCTCGCCGCACCGCCCTTCACGGTCAGCGATTGGGTGGTGGATCCTTCATCGTTGCGAATCGCGCTCGTGCTGATTCCGACGCGCGCCGCGGCGCACGAGTCTCGGTGGACGGCCGACGGGACCGCTTCGCCGTCTCCGGACCTGGCGGCCCGTTCGAGCTGCGGTTCCGAACCCGCGAGCCCACTTTCCGGCTGATTGTCGACGGCGATCGGTTCCCGCGTACCCTCACGCAACCTCATGTCGTGCCGAAGGGCGGCGGCGAGATCGACGTCGGGCGTGTCTACTCGCCGCGCGTCGAAGGCGGCGAGCACACCTGGCCGCTGCCGATGGTCGCCGAGGCGCTCGGCCATGCCTCGGTCTTCGAGATGCTCGCCGACGACAAGGCGGCAATCCGGGCGGGTATACGGCTCGGGTGCGGACGGGGCGCCTGATTTCACCGACAGAGCGGTGATCACTTTTCCTCGCTCGGTGACCCCCTCGGGAGCGCCCGTGACGACGACCACGTCCCCTTTTCCGATGCGAATCCCGCAAGCTGAGGACGTGGTCCCGTTCGACATGAATGAGCGCGACACGTTGTTTTGTGCTCGCGATCTGCGCCCGGAACCGTCATGTCCTGTCCGGCGCGACGCTTTCGCAGCGTGGAATGGCCGTCTGGCCTTTTGCACAGCGCCTGATCCATGCTCTGATAGCGATGGGCCGGCCCGCCGCCCTGGTCCGCCCCGGAATCCGGCGACAGGACAGCACGCCGTGGCGAACGCACAGGTATTCCTCTCGGCGGTCACTGCGGAGTTCCGCAGCTACCGGGACGCCTTGCGTCGCGACCTGGAGCGTCCGAACGTGACGGTCAAGGTCCAGGAGGACTTCATCGCGACCGGGACGGAAACGCTGGACAAGCTGGACGACTACATCCAGAGCTGCCACGCGGTGGTCCATCTCGTGGGCGACATGACCGGGGCCGACGCGGAGCCACCATCGGTGGCGGTGATCCGGGAACGCTATCCCGACTTCGCCGCGCGCCTGCCACCGGTGGCGCCGTTCCTGAAGCCGGGCGCTGCCGCGCTCTCCTACACCCAGTGGGAAGCGTGGCTCGCGCTGTATCACCGCAAGCCCCTGTTTATCGCCGAGCCCGATGACGGCGCGCCGCGGGACGCGCGCTACCGCCTCGACCAGCGCCAGCGCGCAGCGCAACGCGAGCATCTCGATCGCCTGAAGGCGATGGGACGCCACGCGGAGATACGCTTTGCCAACGCCGACCGGCTGGCCGTGGCGATCCTGCGCTCCAAGCTGCAGGAGATACTCGCCGCGGCTGGTGCGACGGACCGGCGCGCCGATGCACCTGCGGACGCCGGCGGCCTGCTGACACGGTTCGGGCTGACGCACGCGCCGACGGCGTTCCGCCGCACGGTCGAGAACTTCGTGCGGCTCTACCTGGGTACGGCGCAGTCCCCGGTGCCCTTTGGCGGCCGCAGTCGCGAATTCGAGGCGCTGAATGCGTGGCTGGAAGCGCAGCCCGAGACGAGTGCGACCGCGCTGCTTGGCGGCGAACCCGGGTCGACCAACCTGCTCATCACGGCGCCGCCGGGTCGCGGCAAGACCGCTCTGCTCGTGCGCTGGATCGAGCAGCTCGATGATGACTGGTCGATCGTCTTCGTCCCGGTCAGCATCCGCGCGGGCACCAACGAAGCGCTGACGTTCTACCACGCGCTCGCCTCCAGGCTGGCGGCGATCCTGGAAGAGCTGCTGCCGGAGCCGCGCGCGGACCCGGCGGCCTATTACCGCGAGAAGGCGATCGATTACCTGGATCGCATCCGAAAAGGCAGCCGACGCTGCCTCCTGGTGATCGACGGGCTGGACGAGGCGCGTGGCTGGAGAATGGACACGTCCGTGCTCCCGCTCGAACCGAGCCCTTACCTGAAGATCGTCGTCTCCGCGCGCGAGCTGGCGGGAGACAGCGGCTCGCACAACTGGCTGCACCGGCTGGGCTGGGCGCCGCCGCAGAGCAGCGCCCGGACGCTGCGCGTCGAGCCGCTCGACCGGCAGGGCATTGCGGACGTGCTCGCCAGGATGGCGTTCCCCATCGCCCCTCTCTCGAAGGACGTGGACATCATCGACGAGCTCTATCGTCTCACGGACGGAGGCGACCCGGTGGTGCTGCACTTCTACGTGAACGACCTGCAGAGCAAGGGCGCCGCGGCGGCGCGCCTCGAGCCGAAGGATCTGCGAACGCTCGAGCCCGGCTTCGGGCCCTACATCAAGCGCTGGATCGACGAGCAGAAGAGCGAGTGGAAGCACTCGGGAGCCGGCGTCGACGAGGAGCTGGTGCACGCCATGCTCGCGGTGCTGGCCGGCGCCTTCGGACCGCTGAAGCTCGTCGAGCTGGAGGAGGTCGTGGCCCGGGTTCTTCCCGGAAACCGGATATTCAGCGTGACCACCGTCGAGCCGCTGCGCCGTTTCCTGGTGGGAGACGGAAGAGAAAACGGCCACGCGCTGGCGCACCCGAAGCTCGCCGACTTTCTCAGGCGCGACTACTTCTCCGGCAGCCGGATCGTGCGCACCACCCAGGACGCCTTCCTCGCGTGGATGCGGAGCGTGGTCGCCGGGCTGAACGACGGTGGGAGACGGCCGGGCGACACCCCCGCCTACGCGCTGCTCTTCTACACGCAGCACCTGTCGGAACTGCCGGCCTCCGAGGCGCTGGCCCTGTACCGCGAGCTGGTGGAGGACGGATGGCGCAGGGCATGGGAAGCGCGCGAGGGTGGCTTCCAGGGCTTCGCACGCGACATCGAGCTGGCGGCGCGTGCGTTTCGCGCCGCGGCGGACGCCGATTCGGACCGGCTCCGCGATCCGCGAACGGGCCTCGGCGCCCAGGTGCGCTGCGCACTCTGCCTGAGCTCGATGATGAGCATGGGCCACGGCGCAGGCGGCGAAGTTCTCGCCGAGTTCATCCGAAGCCGCGTGATCACGCCCAAGCACGCGCTCTACCTCGCGCTCCTCAAGGAAGAGAAGCAGCGTGTTCGTGCCCTGGAAACCATCGTCGGCCTGCTGCCGCCAGAGCTGCGTCTGCAGGCCTACGCCGCCACGGCGGACATCGCCGATCCCGGGGAACGCATCGCGGCACTGGTCGCGATTGCGCCGCACCTGCCGGAACGCGATGGCGAGAACGCGCTGCGGTCGGCGCTGCGCACGATGAGGATGATCGGCGAACCGCGGGAGCGGGATGCCGCGTACTGGAAGCTCAATTCCGCGCTGCCGCAGACGCCGTGGGCGGAGGTGCTCGCCGCCGAGATCGACCAGGCGCGACAGGACGAGCGCGCCGCACAACAGTCCGGCAACGAGCAGGCTCCGCCCTCCGGCACCGGCGCCGCAGGGGCCGCATCCTCGCTGGACCATGATGAACGCCGCAGAAAATGGTTGCTGGAGAGGGAAGCCGCGCGCCCGGATCTGTCGCAGGCGCGCATCCGCGAGATACTGAGCACCATCAGCGACTGGAGCGACATCCACGCCAAGCAGATCGTCGAGGTCGTTGCTTCCCGACTTTCCAGGGACCTTCAGATCTTCGCGCTCGAGTCCGTTGCCCGCGGTGGCCTGTGGCGGGAAGAAATGCTGAGCGCGCTCGTCCCTTTTCTCGAGCCCGACCTGCTGGACCGGGTGGTCGTGGACCTCACGGGGTCGCCCGGATACGGATTGGCCAAGCCGCTCGCTGCGGTCGCCGCACGCCTCGACGCCGCGGGGCTCGCAAGAGCGCTCCGGCGGGTCATCGGGATGACGGACGAGTTCCACCGGACCCGGGCCCTGGAGGCGATTGCGCCCGTCCTCCCGCCGGAGCTCGTCGAAGAGGCGCTGCGGTGGTCTCGTGGCCTGGCGGGATACTATGCGAGCGCGACGCTCGGCGTCCTCGTGCCGTACCTGCCGCCCGGACAGGCGATCGACATGGCACGCAGCGCGACCGGTGATGCGCGGGCGGAAATCCTGGTGGCGCTCGCGCCGACCATACCCGCGCAACGTCTTGCCGAGGCCGTCGAGCTCGCCGCCGGGATCGGCGATGTGACCGAACGCGGAAGAGTCCTGGCGGGCGTGCTGCCGCGGCTCCGCGACGCCGGTCTTTCGGCCGCGATCGCCGATGCCTACTCGGTAGCATTCGCAATCGGAGATGAAAGCTTTCGCGCGCTCGCGCAGGCGGCGCTGCTTCCCTACCTCGGGCGCGACGACGCTCGCGCTCGCCTCGACGAGCTCTCCACAGAGCTCGGCAGGCCCCTGCACGGCCACGACGACGGCGTGCGCTTCGTCCACGTCATGGCCGTGGCGCTCGCTTCGGAGCTGCTCGCGGCCGCCAAAGGGGAGAGCGCGCTGGATCTGGCGGTCGCGGCGGCCCGTGACCTTGGTGACACGAAGCTGCGCGCCATGGCGCTCGGGGCGTTGACAGCGCGGCTTCCGCCCGGACGCGACGCGACGGTCATGAACGAGGCCGTGGAGCTTGCGCGTTCGAACCGCAGCGAAGGTGCCGTGACACTGGCGTTCCTGGCGGCGTTCCGCGCTCCGGGGGACGTGCAGCCTGCCCTGGAGGCTGCAGGCAGAGACGCGGCGCTGATGCCGCACGAGGACGACAGGCGGGGCACGAAGGCGCTGATTCAAGTCATCTCCGCGCTGAGCGCGGGCGGAGAGGCTGCGAAGATGCACGATGAGGTGACGAAGGCGCTCGACACGATCGAAGGGAAACCCATGAAGGAGTCGGCACTGATCGTCCCTCTCCTGATCCTGCTGTTTTCCCCGCAGCTGCCGATGCGGGAGCGGCAGGAGCTCATCCGTGCCGTGCTGGACGCGTTGCCCGTGATCGAGGAGGCGGAGCCCCGTGGGCTCATGCTCGCCGCAATCGCGCCGTACCTGCCGACGCCGGACCTGTGGCCGTGCGTCAGGGAGCTGCTGGACATGGGTGCGCGCTCGCCCCGCCCCGGCTTCCTCGTAGGCCTCGCCCTCTCGCAGGGGCTCGTCGGCAAGATCTTCAAGCGCAACCCGGCCGTCGGCGGCAATCGCATTCCGGGAAGCCCGCTCGAACGCCTGGGAGGGCCTGACGCCGTCATCGAGACCATGGATGCCATTCGGGACGTTGGCGCCTGGTGGGCCTAGCGTCGAAGGCCCCGGCGTCGCGGCCGCGCTCGCCGCTGGCAACGCGGTCGCGGCCAAGCCGGCCGGGCACACGCCCCCGAACGCCGCTCAGTCCTTTCGAATCGTCTCGATCAGTCGATCGACGTCCTCCGACCAACGCGTGTCGCTCAATTCGGCCGCGTTGATCTCGGACAGGTTCCTCAGTGCGCCGGGGAGATCGGCGGCGGCCGGCATGGAGGCGCCGCCGACGGTGACCGGCACCACGCGTTTCTCGTGTCGCAGCGCCGTCTCCAGCTCGATACGCACCATGTCTCCAGGCTCGTCGATGCGCCGGCGCGAGTCACCCTCTCGTGTCGTCAGCCAATCCTTCCCGATCACGGCCAGCACCACGTCGACGTCCTCCAACGCCTTGTCGATCCTCTGCACGAAGTTCTCGCCGGCCCCGATGTCCTCGACGTCCATGAACACGCGCTGCGCCTGGAAAGCGCCGATCAGGCGCTCGTGCAAGGCCCTGACGTAGGGCCCGCTGTCGCTGCGTCGATAGCTGATGAACACGCCCTTGTCCCTGCCCGGATCGTCGCCGGGAAGCCCATCGTCGTACTCGTCTTCGCTTTTCGCCGTCGATCCATCCACGAGCAGGTCGTCCACGTAGCGAAGGCTGCGTTCGAAGACGACGAAGGTCAGGCGCTGCAGCAGGTAGGCGATGACGCCGAACACGAGGAGGTCGAGGGCGAGCACCTCGGGCCGCACGAGCGGCGGCGGCATCAGGGTGACCAGGAAGACCAGGTACGCGAAGAAGAACAGGACGGCAGCGCGATTGTCGCCGGTCGGCCAGAAGGCATTCCGCGCAAAGCGCGCCGCCACCCGGTCCACCGGCAGGTCTCTGCCGCGCTTGTCCTTGGGCCAGGACCGGGCGGAGAAGAACTCGCGGAGATACACGGCAACCGAATGGTCCATCCGCTCCGTCCCGCCGCCCGGGAGGCGCGGGAGCATCTTCACCAGCGCGGGCAGGGCGACGATGAACAGGCCGCCCAGCCAGCTGAGGGCCATCAGCCACTGGGTAGGCAGAGGAAAGCTGAGCTCGAACTCACCTCGCCACAGCCCCTCCACCAGACTGTCGCGCTCTGGCGAGTGCGCCACCCGGCTCGCGAACATGGCCGCACCGGCGAACATCAAGGCCAGAATCTGCGCGTTGAAGGATTCGTTCGCGGCCCGGAAACCGAAGCAGCGGTTCACATCCTTGGGATTGATCTGGAAGAAGCGCGCCTCTTCACCCTCGGGGACCCATCTTCGCTGATAGACGTTTCTCAGGAAGAACCAGTTGTGACGCAGGATGAGCACGATGCTGAGTATTCCGAGAAGCACCGCCGTGAACTGGGCGCACAACGCCAGCACGAACAGCAGGAAGTTCATCTCGATGCTTACGCCCGGGTCGCGGAGGAACCCGTAAGTCCAGCTCGGCTCGATCGTCGCGGCGGCGAACGAGCCCGGTTTGAACAGCTCGGCGTAATAGGGCGCGAGCAGCGTGGGCGCGTCGGCAAGGTGGATGAGCACCGTGATCACGAAGGCGGCCGCCGCGTTGCGCGGCGCCAGCATGCTGCGCCGCAAGCCGTCGTAGACCGCCCGGCGGGCGGCGTCCCCGACCACGAGGTTGACGATGGGAGGTAGTTTTGCGGGCGGCCAGGACCCGCCGATCGGCGCGATCGTTCCCATGAACAAGCGCACCGCGTAGAGCACCGCCGGCAGCAGCACGGCGAGCGACCACCAGTTGGGACTTTGCCAGTAGCCGATACCGTTTTGCGTCAGGCAGTCGCCGTCCATGCAATGCACGCCGGCGAAGCGAGCCACGGCGATGGGTAGTGCCCCGACGGCGAACATCAGCACGTAATCGATGCGGCGCTCGCGATCCAGGATCCTCGCGGTCAGCCCGGAATGCTTCTCCGTCTGCGCCTGGACGACAGCGCTGCTCATACTCCTTCCCCTCCGTTGTTACGCGGCCGCGCGTGCGGATTCTACGGTACCCGGCAGTGCTGCCGCGCGATGGCGCCCGAGAGCCCTCCGGCAGGGGCCGGGGCGCGATGGTGACGTTCGAGGCTACCGCGGTCCCTCGAAGGATCGTATCGATTCGGGAGGTGTCGGCCCGGCGGAAACGACGCCCTTCGGGTCGAGCGCCCGCTGCGCGTCGAGTTTGGCGAGGCGGCGCGACGTCGTTCGAGGACTCCCGGTGTATGGGCAAGCCCTCGAATGCCTCGGGAGGCAGGCTGTCGAGGTGTGTCAGCGGGGCAGAGCGAACAGCTCCAGATCCTCGTCCACGCCTCGAAGCCGATGGTGGCCGAGGCTCTCGAAGCGTCCCGGGAAGCGGCGTGCGAAGCCCTCGGACACCAGCAGGTTGCGGTCCAGCAGCTTGCACATGGATTCGATGCGCGCCGCGCGGTTGGCGGCGTCGCCGATGACCGTGAACTCGAGGCGGCTCTCGGTGCCGATGTTGCCGTAGGTCACCTCCCCCGGGTGCAGGGCGATGCCGTAGCGGATCGGTGTGAGACCGTCGGCGGTGCGCGCCTCGTTCAAAGACGCCAGACGCTCGCGCGCGTCGACCGCGGCGGCGAGCGCGTTCTCGTGGGCCGTGAGCACGGCCCCCTCGGGGGGGTCGCCCGCGGGAATGGGAAAGATCGCGAGCGCCGCGTCGCCGATGAAGCGCAGCACCTGACCGCCGTGATCCATCACCGCGCCCGCCATGCAGTCGAAGAAGCTGTTCAACAGGGCGAGGAAGTCCTTCCGGCCCATGGACTGCGCCAGCGGCGTGGACTCGCGCAGGTCGCAGAACCAGATCACCGCGTCGATGTCCTCGCCGTCGCCGCGCTTGATGAGTCCCTCGAGGACCTTCGCCCCGGCGTGCTGGCCCAGATAGGTGTCCAGCAGGGTGGTGGCCCGGGAGCGAAGCGCGTGCACCTCGTAGAGCCGGCCCAGCAGGTCCAGCACCTCGTACACGTGGCCGAGATCCCGGGTGCTGAAGCCCCCGGGCCGGGCCGAGGCCAGGGTCACGGCGTTGACCTGGCCGTCGGAGAACACCATGGGCATGGCCACGTAGTCCGTGCCGCCCTCCGCGTGCAGCTCCTCGAGGATGGGGAAGTCCAGCTCCGGCTCCGGCACGTCCAGGCGCCGGCGGATGCCGCCCGCACCCTCGAACAGGGGCACCAGCGGGCTGCTCTGGAAACGCGGATCGCGCGCCAGCTCGTAGCGCACGTGCAGCTCCTCCACGGCGTCGTTCTTCTGCCACCAGCGGTAGGACACGGCCATCAGCAGGGGGTGCAGGGTGCGGATGACCAGGTTGAGGCGCCACAGTGGGATCCCCGCCGTCACCAGCAGGTTGGCGAAGGACTGGGTCAGGGCCGCCGGGGTGGCGATGGCGGGCGCCTCGTGCAGCAGCCAGCCCATCAGCGGGTTGGCGTACTCGCCGGCGGCGGCGCCGCGGTCCACCGGCCGGGGGTGCCCGTCCTCCAGCCACTCGTCCACCAGGTCCGTGTAGAAGGCCACGTAACCGGCGATGGCCGTCGCCTCGGCCACCGGCTCCTCGTAGCTCCACAGGATGTTGTGCACCTGCCGGTCGCCGAGTGCCAGGGTCCAGTAGCGGGCGTTACCCTTGAAGGGGCAGTGGGTACGGTGGTCGGTGCGCCGCATGAGATCCATGCGCACGTGCTCGCGGGGGAAGTAGTACACCGGCGCGAGGCGCGTCTCCTCGAGCACCATGGCCACCTCGCTGTCGGCGACCGTGACGCCGCCCACCCGCGCCTGCACCCGGTGCGGGTGGGGCCTGAAGGTGAAGGCATAGTCCGGCGCGCTGCGCCCGACGATGGCGTCGGTGCCGTCCTGGACCAGAGCGCTCATGACGTGTGCCCCGGGTTGCGGGCCACGGCCCCGACCGAGGCCGTGGCAAAGCCGCAACTGTAGCTCCACCCGCCTCTCGTTCCCAACGGCTCCGGCCTGCGACCCTGATCCCGTGCCGGGCCCCCGGCAATGCTCGGTGCGGGAACCAGGCAGCGGCAGGGGCCCGGCGGCACGGGCTCCCGAGGCCAACGCACGCGACCTGGGCGAGGGCCATGTCAGCGACCTGTAGGCAGCCGCCGAACGTGGCCTGCATGCCGCATCGACGCCCGGTCATCGCCCTGTAGGCGCCCGCGCCTGGCCACGCGGACCGGTCCTGTCGGGATCCTTTACGCCCGTCTTCGGACGAACCCGGATCATCCCCGCTGCATCGAGCGCGCCTGATGGTGGCAAGTGCATGATTGCAAGCGGATTAGCACGTAATCGGGGCGTCAACCCGTCGTCGGACACGCTGTCGGAATCTCTTACGTTTCTCATCGTGCTGTTCGCGGCCCGTGCCAGGATCGCCGGCGGGCGAGGGAAACTTGACCAATGCAATCAATGGTTCAGCGTCCCGCCCAGGCGATCGGGCTCGATTCCTGCAACGAATTCGGAGGCCGCGGTAAACGCTCGCCAGCAATCCCCGGCCAGGGCCCGGCTCTTGCCGTCCATGGCTCGCATGCGAGCACAGTCCGTGTCCCGCGCGGCCTCCGGATGCCAGCAGTCGTTCGATATCCAGTTCGTCGACGGGGAGGGAGAGCCATGAACTCCGCTTCAGGCAGGACTCATTCGTGCGGCCACACCCATGCGGCCCGTGACGCGGTGCGCGGAAGCTTCGACAGGAAGACGGGAACTGTGGGGATCGGCGTTGCAGACGTTGCGGCAGGCGTCGTGATCGGCCTGGCCGCGATTCTTGCTGCGCCGGGGGTTCAGGCAACGCCGCTCACGATCGTGAATCCGGGGTTCGAAGCCGATGTCCAGAACGAGGGGGGCTTCTCATTTTCCGCGACCGGGTGGACGGTCTCGGGTACCGCAGGAACGTTTCGGCCGATTTTCCCTGCGACTTACTCGTTCAATCCGGGCTTCAACAGCGACAACGTTGGCTACTTCAACTGGACGAGCGCAGGCAGCAGCCTTGCCCAGACCCTGGGCGACACGTTCAGTGCCGGGCTTGATTACACGCTGACCTTCAATGTCGGTGACCGGCTCGACCGGTGCTGGCTCGACGGCTCGTTCGCCGCAATCTACGCCGGTACCCCGTTGACGATCGTCAAGCAGCAGGTACTGGTCAACTCGGGGAACGATGATTGCCAAAGCGGTCAATTCGAGTTCTTCGACACCCAGACGCTGTCGTTGAGCGCTTCGGAGGCCGCAGCGTACGTGGGACAGCCGATCGGGATAATCTTCGGTTTCAGCCCCGCACCCGGACTGATCGGCGATCAGGCGAACATCGACAACGTGTCCCTGAACGCGTCGACGATTCCCGCACCCGCGACCCTGGCGCTACTTCTTGCCGGTGTGCTGGGACCGGCAGTCACGGCGCGACGCAGGCGCGCACAGGCGCCGCGTTGAGAAGCTGTTCCGAATCCCGGACCACCGTCCTCCGCACTGCGAGATGTCTGTAGCAGCATTCGGAACAGCTACTTGGCGGCGGACGAAGGCCCGGCCGTCATACGGCGATTCCCGGAACCCTCAGCGGGCCGCCGCTTCGCGCCCGGTGGTCAGCCCCTCCTCGAACAGGGGGATCAGCATCTCGTCGAAGGCCTCGCGCCAGGCACGCTCGTGCCCTGCGTCCCAGTGCTCCGCGCGCAGATGCGCCAGCGTCTCGATGAACGCCTCCTTGAAATTGCCAACGTCATCGGCGCCGATACCGGTGTGCCGGTGCGCGAGGCCCACGCTCACCAGGTAGGGGCGGATCAGGTCGCTGTGGTCGGCGAAGCGCGCCAGGCTGCTGAACATCTCCACCATCTTCTCCATCTGCGCGTCCATGCTGCTGGGGAACAGCTCGCGGTACCGCGGATGGCGCTCGAAGAGGTTCTCGTAGAAGGCGTGCGTGAACTGCATGCGCTTGCCCGCCAGCGCCTCCCAGTCCTCGCGGATCGCGTCCATGTCCATGCCGGGGCCCTCCCGCGCCGCCGCGCGTAACGATGATCCCGCACGCTAGCAACCGCGGCCGCGCCCCGGTTGACCTGGATCAACGTCCGCCTCGGGGCCCGCCGGGAGGCGCCGTCCTCCCGTCCCGGGTCCGGCATCCACCGCCGTTGCGCACCGGAATGGGGACCCGGGGGTGATCCTTCTCACCCCGCCCGGCCCGCCCGCTCCCCGAACGTGGGACGGGCGCCGGGCCCGGCGGCCGGTCGGGCCCTGGATCCGCGCTCAAGAATTGGCGGGCACCGGCCGACATCACCGGTTCGGCGCCCGAGTCCACGGGACCCGGGACGTCCCTCGGCCCGGTGTCCTCGAGCCCGGGCAGACCAGGCAGATCAGCAGTCCGGAGGTTCGGAATGAAGTCGTCGGCGTGTTGTCTCTACATCGTGCTGCTCGCGTTCCCCGTGCTCGCGCCGGCCGAGCAGGCCGAGCAGACGGACCCGCTCATGGAGCTCGACTGGAAGCTCGGTCCCACGGTGGGCGAGATCGACGGCAGGGCGTCCATCGAGGTCCCCGAGGGCTATGGCTTTCTCGGCACGGGCGATACGGATCGCTTCCTCGAGCTGACCCAGAACCTTCCGACAGGCCGCGACCACCTGTTCATACCGCTCTCCTTCGACTGGAACGCGTTCTTCTCCTTCGACGAGATCGGATACGTGGAGGACAACGAGGCGCTCGACGCGGACGCGATCCTCGAGTCCCTGAAGCAGGGCAACGAGGCGGCGAACGCCGAGCGTCGCAAGCGCGGCTGGGCGGAGATGAACATCAGCGGATGGCACACGCGGCCACGCTACGACGAGACCACCAACCGGCTCGAGTGGGCCGTCCTGGCCACCACCCAGGGCCACGAGGTCGTCAACTACAACACCCGTTTCCTCGGTCGCAAGGGCGTGATGGAGGTGACACTCGTGTCGTCCCCGGAGCAGCTCGACGCGGCGATCGCCGACTTCAACGCGCTGGCCACCGCCTTCTCCTTCGACGAGGGTGAGCGGTATGCCGAGTACCGCGATGGCGACCAGCTCGCGGGCTACGGTCTTGCTGCACTGGTGGCCGGCGGTGCCGCCGCCGTGGCCGCGAAGGGCGGCGCGAAGTTCGGCAAGGCGATCCTGCTGGCGGTCATCGCGGGCGCGGCGGGGCTGTGGGCCGTGGTCAAGCGCGTGGTCGCCAGAGGGTAGTCACCCCGGAGCAGGCTCGTGCTGGCCACGAACCCGGAGCTCGTGCTGTGGGGTGCGCTGCTCGTCCTGTACGGTGCCGACTCGTTCACGCTGCTCTACTACAACGAGCTGCTCCTCGAGGAGTCCGCCGGCGCATTCTCCGCGCGGGTGGACCACTCCCGCGTGGAGCTCAGGGGGAAACGGCTGCGCGTGCTGAACCCCCTCTCGCCACACGTGCTGTCGTATCGCATCCCGTGGGGCACCCGGTCCTGGCTGAACGCGTCCGGCGACACCGACGAGAGCGGGATTCGCGCGTGCTCGAAGGCGCTGCGCCATCCCCGATGGCTCGGAGTGGCGTTGGGGGTAAACCTGTTCGCTGTGTTTCCGGCGCTGTCCTTCTCGATCGGCTTCGAGTCCGCGTTCGTACTCTGCGCGGGCGCCGGCTACGGCCTGCTCCTGTGCGCCATCGGCGTCATCCTGGCCAGGCGGCGATCGATTCCCGTGCCGGTGGCTGATCTCGCATCGTTGCTCCTCGCGTGCTGCCTGTGCCTGCCCCTGGGGGTCGGCCTGTGTCGCCGGATCAGTCTTTTGATGGACGTCCCGTCGGATGCGGCGGCGATCCTGCCGCGCCTGCTGGACGCGCAAGCCCTGGCGTCGGCGGCGGAGGGCATCGTCACGTTGGCGCGCGAGGAGATCGCGCTGGGGGTCGGAGAGACCGCCGAGGGCCGGCTGAGGGACTACGTCGCCAGGGCGTTTTCCCGGTGAACGTCACGCTGGTCCTGACCATCGCCGCGTGCTTCATCGTCGGTTACGGCGTGGCGTGCTACCTGATCAAGGTGTTCCAGGACGCGAAAGCGATGGAGGCGAAGGACGCGGAGAAGAACCGCCCGGACGACGGACCGCCGCCGGGGTAGGGCGCGAGGCCGCTGCTGGTCCCTCGACCGATCCATCCGCTGGATCGCATCAACGTACCGTGATCGCGGGCGGACGGCCGGGCAAATTGAACCACAGAGGCACAGAGGGCACGGAGAAGAAGGGATTCGGGTGAAGCCTGTGCGATATACCCGGTTGCATTCAGCATGACCGCGACGAAACCCTGTCCAAGCCAATGAGTTCTCTGTGCCCTCTGTGCCTCTGTGGTTGATCCCGCGAAGCAGGCACGTCTGCGAAGCGCGACACCCCGTCAGATGATCTCGTCCTCGTCGAACAGCGGGTCCGCCTGCAGCTGCGTCTCCAGGTGCCCCACCTTCTCCTCCGCGGTGGGAGCATGGTGCACCTCCGCCACGTGGAACAGGGCGTCGCCCTGGTTCACCACCGGCAGGTTGGTACGCCCGATGATGAGGCCGGCGCCGCGGGTGGTCACCGTCTGCTCCACCTCGCCGAAAGGATCCGAGACCACCGCCAGCACCTCGTCGGCGCTGACCTGCTCGCCGATGGTCTTGTAGGCGCGCAGCACGCCGCCCTGGGGGGCGCGTAGCCAGTGGCTGGCGGTGGAGCGTGCCGGCGCCACCCGGGCATCGCCCACCGCGTCCTTCGGCAGCATGCCGATGGCCTTCATCACGCGCAGGATCCCGGTCATGCCGACGCGGATGGCGAACTCGTCGAAGCGCAGCGCCTCGCCCGCCTCGTAGAGCAGGATGTCCACCCCCGCCTCGGCGCCGGCCCGGCGCAGCGACCCGTCGCGAAGGGGTGACGCCAGCACCACGGGTGCGCCGAACACGTCCGCCAGCGTGCTCGTGTGGGCGTTGTCCGGCGCGATGCGCACCTGGGGCAGGTTCACCCGGTGCATGCCCGCGGAGTGCAGGTCGATGCCGAGCTCGCAGCGCGCGACGATCTCCTGCATGAACAGGTGCGCGAGCCGCGCGGCCAGCGAGCCCTTGCTGGCGCCTGGGAAGGTGCGGTTGAGATCGCGCCGGTCTGGCAGGTAGCGCGAGTGGCTGATGAACCCGAAGGCGTTCACCACGGGGATGGCAAGCAAGGTCCCGCGCAGCCGGTTCAGGACCCTGGCATTGAGCAGCCTGCGGATGATCTCCACGCCGATGATCTCGTCGCCGTGGACCGCGGCGCTGACGAAGATGCTGGGCCCGTCGCGCCTCCCGTGCAGCACCTGGGTCGGCAGCGAGATGGGCGTGTGGTTGGACAGTACGCTGATGGGCAGCTCCACCGTTGCGCGCCCTCCCGGCTGGACGACGGTGCCGCCGATCTCGAAGGGCGCGCGAGGCGCCATCAGCCGGTGCCCCGGGTCTTCGTCTTGCCAGCCACCGCGTTCTTCTCGATGAACTCGATGATACGTCCGGCCACGTCGATGCCGGTGGCCTTCTCCACGCCTTCCAGCCCTGGCGAGGAGTTCACCTCCATCACCACCGGGCCGTGATTGGAACGCAGCAAGTCCACCCCGCACACGTTGAGGCCCAGGGCGCGCGCGGCGCGCACCGCCGAGGAGCGCTCCTCCGGGGTGATCTTGATCTGCCGCGCGCTGCCGCCGCGGTGCAGGTTCGAGCGGAAGTCGCCCTCGGCGCCCTTGCGCTCCATGGCGGCCACCACCTTGCCCGCCACCACCAGGGCGCGGATGTCGGTGCCGCCGGCCTCCTTGATGAACTCCTGCACCAGGATGTTCACGTTGGCGCCGCGGAAGGCCTCGATGACCGATTTCGCCGCGTTGTAGGTCTCGCCCAGCACCACGCCAATGCCCTGGGTGCCCTCCAGCAGCTTGATGACCACCGGCGCGCCGCCGGCGATCTTGATCACCTCGTCGGTCTGCCTCGGGTCGTGGGCGAAGGCAGTCACCGGCAGCCCGATGCCCGCGCGCGCCAGCAGCTGCATGGAGCGCAGTTTGTCCCGGGAGCGCCCGATGCTCACCGACTCGTTGAGCGGGTACACGCCCATCATCTCGAACTGCCGCAGCACCGCCAGGCCGTAGAAGGTCACCGACGCGCCGATGCGGGGGATCACCGCATCGTAGCCCTTCAACAGCTCGCCGTTGTAGTGCAGCTCCGGCCGGTGGGAGGTGATGTTCATGTACACGCGCAGCGTGTTGATGATGTCGATCTCGTGCCCTCGGGCCTCCGCCGCCTCGACCAGGCGCTGGTGGGAGTACAGCTTCGCGTTACGTGCAAGCATGGCGATTCGCATGATGGATTCTCCGGTAACGGCCGCGTTCGCGGCGGGAGGAACAGGTGACGCGGCGTCAGGCGCGCGGCATGCCCTGCAGGAACGAACGACCTGGGTGGACCACGAAGCGGCCGATGCGCAGCGCGTTCCTGCCCAGCAACATGGGGAAACCCATGTCGGAGCGGTCGGTCAGCGTGACCTCGACGGTGAAGCTGCGTGTGCCCACCTGGACCAGTGCGGCGATGACGAAACGTTCTTCGATGTTGCCGCCGGAATTCTTCACCTCGCGGCGGTCGCGGACCGCGGCGGTGTGGAACACCGTGGGCACGCCCTCGATCTGCTCCTCCGGTATGGCGAAGCTCACGCAGGGGGTGCGGTCCAGGGTCAGTGGCGTCGCATCCACCGCATGCAGCGCCGAGGTGCGCGCGCCGGTGTCCACCTTCGCACGCAGCGCAGGGATGTGGAGCTGCGGTAGTCCTACCCACTCACGCCAGCCGACGATCCGGCGCGTCACGCTGGACTCGCCGATGTGCAGCTCGGCGCGGGCGCGAGGCGGGCGCTTCATGGCAGGCACGCCTCGTTGACGCGGCGGTAGCTCGCGAAGGTCTTCTGGCTGATCACGACGAAGTAGGTCTCCATGTCCACCAGCACGTGCCCGTGCTCGAACAGCGCGCGGCTCAGCGCGTCGACGTCCTCCGGATACAGGCGCCGGCGGCCCATGGCACGGCGAAGGTGTTTCATGGATATGCGGAAGCGACCCCGCGGCCGGCCGCCGAACTGCAGGTTATAGAGATCCGCCAGCCACCCCGCCACCTCCTCGGGGGTGCGGGGGCCCGGAGACGCCGCCCGTCCATCATCCATAAATTCTTTGTATATAACGATAAAAAATATTGCAATGAAAAAATAATGAACAGCAGTCCGTCCCGGAGCACGCCGGGGCGGGGGGCGGGAGGGAAGGGTGGCGGGGCCGCGGGAGGCCCCGCGCTCAGCGGGGCGGCCGCGCCGCGGCGTGCCGGGGGCCGGCGCTCACCAGGGCGCCAGGTCGCGGTTGAGCCGGTCGGTGATCAGCATCGAGCCGGGCATGTGCGTGATGCACAGCGGCGGCTTCGCCCGGCGCACGATCTCCTGGGGCGTCACGCCGCAGGCCCAGAACACCGGCAGCTCGCCCTCGCGGATGTCCGGGGCGGGGCCGTAGTCCGGCTTGCCGATGTCGGCGATGCCGATCTGCTCCGGAAAGCCGAGATGCACCGGCGCGCCGTGCACGTTGGGAAAGCGCGAGGTCACCTGCACGGCGCGGATGGCGTGGGCCGGTGTCAGCGGGCGCATGGACACCACCATGGGGCCTTCGAAGCGTCCCGCCGGGGTGCACTGGATGCTGGTGGTGTACATGGCCACGTTGGTGCCGTTCTGCAGGTGCCGCAGGGGGATCCCCGCCTCCACCATGGGCAGCTCGAAGGAGAACGAGCAGCCCAGCACGAAGCTCACCAGGTCGTCGCGCCACACGTCCATGATGTCCGTGGGCTCGTCCACGCACTCGCCGTCGCGGAACACCCGGTACCGCGGGACGTCCGTGCGGATGTCCAGGTCCACACCGAGATCCGGGATGCGCGGATCGCCGGGGGCGCTCATGCCGATGAGGGGACAGGGCTTGGGGTTGCGCTGGCAGAAGGCGGCGAACTCAGCCGCGTGCTCCGCCGGCAGGATGCACAGGTTGCCCTGCACGTGCTCGGGGGCGAGCCCGGCGGTGTGGCCCGTGATGGTGCCCGCCCGGATGGCGCGGCGGGCCTGCACGGGATCGGCGACGGGCTCGGGCAGCTTGGCGGCGGGGCGGCTCATGGCGATCTCCTGAAGGGGAGCGTGAGGTGAACCATTCTAGCCGGTCCGACCCGCGCGCCGGCAGGTCCCGTCCGGTCCACGGTGGGACGCGGTGGGCCTCGCTTCAGCCCCCGAGGAAGATCCGCTTGACCTCCGCGCTGCCGAGGAGCTCCTCGGAGGTCCCCTCGATGGCGAGGCGGCCGCTCTCGAGGACGTAGCCGCGAGCGGCGAGGGCGAGGGCGGTCTGCACGTTCTGCTCGATGAACAGGATGCTCACGCCGGTGTCGTTGATCCGCCGCAGCACCTCGAAGGTGTGCCGGGCAGCGCTCGGGGACAGGCCGAGCAGCGGCTCGTCCACCAGCAGGAGCTCGGGACGCGACATCAGCCCGCGTCCGAGGGCGAGCATCTGCTGCTCGCCGCCGGAGAGCGAGTGGGCGAGCTGGCCCTGACGCTCCTCGAGGCGCGGGAACAGGTCGTAGACCTCGCGCAGCGTCTCCGCGCGCGCGGCCCGTGCCGTCGGGTTGTAGCCGCCGAGCCAGAGGTTCTGGCGCACGGTGAGGTAGGGAAACACCCGCCGGCGCTCCATGATGTGCGAGAGGCGCCGGCGCACGATCTCCGGCGGCGCGAGGCCGGTGATGGGCTCGCCCTTGAACTCGATGGTGCCCGACTTCGGCGGGCGCAGCCCCGAGATGGAGTTCAGCACCGTGCTCTTGCCGGCGCCGTTGGGGCCCAGCACGCTCACGATCTCGCCCTGCCCGACCCGCAGCGACACCCCCCAGATGACCTGGTAGTCGCCGTAGCACACCTCGAGATCGCGCACCTCAAGCATAGGCGGCACCCAGGTAGCTCTCGATCACCTGCCGGTTCTCCCGGATCGATGCCGGCGTGCCCTCGGCGATCTTCGCCCCCAGGTGCAGCGCCATCACCCGGTCGGCCAGGGACATGAGCACCTGCATGTTGTGCTCCACGAGGATCACCGTCATGCCCTCGCGCCGCAGCCCCTCGACGAGCTCGATGAGGCCGGGGATGCTGCGCTGATCGACGCCGCCGGTGACCTCGTCCAGCAGCATCAGCCGGGGACGGGTGGACATGGCGCGCGCGAGCTCGAGGCGCTTGCGCTGGCCGGTGCTCAGGCCGTGCGCGGGCGCCCGACGTTTGTCGAGCAGTCCGACGAAGTCGAGCGCCCCGAGCGCCTCCCGGCGCGCCGCGCGCATGCTCGAGGTGTGCTGCATGATGCCCACCATGACGTTCTCCTCCACCGTCATGTTCGAGAAGGGCTTCAGCTTCTGGAAGGTGCGCGCGATGCCGAGCCGGTTGATGACGTCCGGGCGCTTGCCGGCAATGGACCGGCCCGCGAATCGCACGTCGCCCCCGTCGGGACGGATGAAGCCGCTCACGAGCTCGAACAGGGTCGACTTGCCGGCGCCGTTCGGGCCGATTACGCCGAGGATCTCGCCCGCGTCGACGCGAAACGAGATCTGGTCGTTCGCGACCAGCCCGCCGAAGCGCTTGGTGAGATCCTCGACCTCGAGCATGCGGCTCACCGCCCGACCAGCCTGCGCACGAGTGACACCAGTCCGCCCGGCCAGAACACCGAGATCAGCAGGATCAGCGCCCCGTAGATCATGAGGTCCTGGGCGCCGCCGGTGCCGCCGAACCACACCCGGGTGAGCTCCGAGAGCGGGAACAGCACCCCCGCGCCCACGATCGGCCCCCACAGGGTGCCGAGGCCGCCCAGCATCGTCATCAGCACGATCAGGATCGAGATGAGGAACAGGAAGGTGTTCTCCGGGTCGATGACCAGCACGTACTGCGCGATCTGCGACCCGGCGATGGAGGTGAACGCCGCGGAGATGGAGAGCGCCACCAGCTTGTAGGCGGTGATGTTGACCCCCAGGCTTCGCGCGGCGTCCGGGTCCTCGCGGATCGCCCGGAAGTAGAGTCCGATCTTCGAGCGCTCGAGCCAGGCCACGATGGCCGTGCCGGCCGCGAGGAAGCCGAGCGCCAGGTAGTAGTTGGGGAGCTTGCTCTCGTGGAACTGGAGCGTGGTCCACGGCGAGTCGCGGTCGATGGGGATCCACACGCCCGTGGCGCCGCCCACGAACTCCCAGTTCGCGACCAGGGTGTAGCCGATCTCCCCGATCACCAGCGTCGCGATGGCGAAGTAGTGGCCGCGCAGCCGGAAGGTCGGCAGCCCGATGAACAGCGCCACCAGGACCGAGAGGGCGACGCCCACGGCCATCCCGACCCAGGGGCTGATCCCCCACTTGGCGTAGAGGAAGGCGGCGCTGTAGGCGCCGATCCCGAAGAACACCGCCTGGCCCAGCGAGATCTGCCCGCAGTAGCCGGCGATGACGTTCCAGCCCTGGGCGGCCAGGCCGTAGATGAAGATCATCACCAGGATGTGCCGCGCGTAGGGTGAGGTGAAGACGTGCGGGTAGACGAGGACGAAGACCATGACCGCCACGAGCGCGATCCACTGGCCGCGTGTGAGCGGCGGACGCAGCGGCTCGGCACGGGCCTCGCGCAGTGGTCCTTGGACGCCGGACGGGGGCTCGGACGTGCTTCGCATCAGTACCGGCCGAAGATTCCACGCGGTCGCACGATGACGATCACGAGGTACAGGGAGAAGATGATCGGGTACTTGTAGGCAGGATCGATCAGCAGGCCGCCGAGCGCCTCCACCAGGCCGATCAGAACCCCGGCCACGAGCGCGCCGAGAATGCTTCCGAAACCGCCCATCGCGACGGTGACGTAGGCGATCAGGGCGAAGATGACGCCGACCTCCGGGAAGATGTAGTAGTAGTTGCTGACGAGCACGCCGGCCACCGCGACGCACGCGGCGCCGATTCCCCATCCCAGGGCATAGATCCGATCCGTGCGGATGCCCATCAGCGACGCCGCCTCGCGATCCTGGGACGTGGCCTGCAAGGCCATCCCCGTCTCGGTGCGATTGATGAACAGCCACAGCGCCGCGAAGGCGAGCAGGCAGCCCGCGCTCGCGACGATCTGCGGCACGCCGATGAAGATCCCGACGACCTCCAGCCGGCCGGTGACGATGGGGTCCTTGATGGAGAAGTAGTTCGGCGTCCAGATGAACTGGGCGAGGCTGCGCAGGAAGATGGCGAGCCCGAAGGTCGCGGTGATCTGCACCAGCATCGGTGCATGCAGGATGTGCCGGATGATCCCGTAGTGGGTGGCGACGCCGACGAGGAACATCAGCATCACACACACGGGCAACGAAACGATCGGGTCGAGGCCGAATCCGACCCACAGCGAGAATGCCAGATACATGCTGAGCATCATGAACTCGCCGTGGGCGAAGTTGACGATCTCCATCAGCCCGAAGATGAGGCTCAGCCCGGCCGCCACCAGGGCATAGATGAAGCCCATCAGCAGGCCGCTGACGATGGTCTGGATGATGATCTCGGAGGTCATCGCAATGGCCCGGCGGCGCCCCCCTCGCGCGCTCGGCGCATCCTAAAGGGCCGGGCGGCCGGGTGCTACACGCCGCGCCCGCGCTGCGTTCCCGCCCTCCCGTTGCGCTATGCTGCGCCGGTGGAGGGGCGTCCCGCCGGCCGGACCCGCTTCGGCCGACGAAGTCGCCCCGTCCGGGAACAACGACCGAGCGACTTCGAACCGGAGGAGACCCAGCCATGAGACCAGCCCGATCACTGCTCGCGGCATTCGCCGCGGCCGCCCTCGCCGCGGCCGGCGGCATCGGGAGCGCGTCAGCCGCGGACCCCGTCCGCATCGGCGTGCTCTACCCGCTCACCGGCCCCACCGCCCAGCCCGGCAACGACGTGCTCGCCGCCGTGAAGGTGGCGCAGGACATCATCAACAACAGCCACGACCTGGACCTGCCGCTGGCGAAGACCGAGGGGCTGCCGAACCTCGGGGGGGCAAAGGTCGAGCTGGTGGTCGCGGACCACCAGGGCAAGCCCGACGTCGGGCGCGGCGAAGCGGAGCGCCTGGTCACCAACGAAAAGGTCGCGGCGCTCTACGGCAGCTACCACAGCAGCGTGAGCGCCGTGGCGAGCCTGGTGGCCGAGCGCTACCAGGTCCCGTTCCTCACCGGCGAGTCGTCGTCGCCTGCGCTGCACACGCGGGGCCTGAAGTGGTTCTTCCGCACCGGACCCCACGACGGCCACTACACGCGTACGATGTTCGACTTCATCCGCGACTACGAGAAGAAGAAGGGCATCAAGGTCGCGACCGCCGCGATCCTGCACGAGGACACCCAGTTCGGCGTCGACAGCGCCCGGGTGCAGGAGGAGCTCGCGAAGGAAGCCGGAATCAAGGTGGTCGAGAAGATCGCGTACCGGTCGAAGACCACCTCGCTCGTCGCCGAGGTGCAGCGGCTCAAGGCCGCGAATGCGGACGTGCTCTTCCCCACCTCCTACACGCCCGACGCGCTGCTCCTGATGCGCACCATGAAGGAGCTCGACTACACGCCGACGCTGTTGATTGCCCAGAACGCGGGCTTCAACGACGCGACGTTCCTCGAGACCATGGGCACTGGCGCGGACGACATCATCTCGCGCTCGCCGTTCTCCATGGACATGGCGGAGAAGATCCCGCTGATCGCGAAGCTCAACGACTTGTACAAGAAGCACAACAACGGCCGGGACATCTACGATCCGCCCATCCGCTCCTTCGTCGGGGCCTACGTGCTGATCGAGGCGATCAACCGGGCGGGATCGACGGATCCGGAGAAGATCCGCGAGGCGCTGCGCAACACGAGCTTCCCCGCCGGCGCCATCCCGATGCCCTGGCAGGACATCCGTTTCGGCGAGGACGGCCAGAACAACGGCGTGAGCACCGCGCTCATCCAGGTCCAGGGCGGGACCTACTACTCCATCTACCCCTTCGAGGTGGCGGCCCGGGAGGTGAAGTACCCCTTCACGCCGTGGTCGAAGCGCTGAAGCGGGGTCTGCGCGACCCCCCCTCTCCCCCTTGAGAAAGGGGGAGAGGGACGGGGTGAGGGGGTCGTGCTCGAGCAGGGTTGCTGGCGGATGACCGGCGACAACGGGAACAACCCGATCGGCGGCGTCTACGCGCTGCTCATGGACACCATGGGCGGGCCGGACTTCGAGCGCGGCCTCGGGAAGCTGAAGGCCGCGCCCGAGCGCTGACACCCGGGGGGCCACGCCTGCCGGCGGCTCCGTCAATGGATCAGCACCGGTGCTTGGTGCACCAGCTCGCCAGCCTCGATCTCGTGAATGAGGAAATGCGCCACGTCGGCGCGGGCGATGACGCCGTTGCGCCACTCCTCAGGTCTGACCAGCACCCGGTAACGGCCGGACGCGCTGGCGTGGGTCAGCATGCCGGGGCGCACGATGGTCCAGTCCAGCCCGCTGGCCTCGATCATCGCTTCCTGCAAGTCCTTGTCGCGGTAGGCCCGGCCGAGCACCAGCTCGAACGGGATGCGCTCCAGCGGGGAGACGTGCTCGCGACACTTGCCGGCGCCGAAACCGGTGACCGCCAGCAGCCTGGACACGCCGGCAGCGTGCATGGCCGGGAGGAGGACCGCCGTGGCCTCGGAGAACAGCCTGACCGGGCCGGTGACCATCCGCAGGTTGAGCGGCACGCCGAGGGCCTGCACCACCACGTCCACGCCGGCGAGCGCTTTGCGCACGGACCCAGGGTCCAGCGCGTCTCCGCGGAAACGCTCCAGGTTCTCGTGGGAGATGTGGATGCGATCCGCCGAGCGCGCAAACGCCCGGACCTGATGGCCCGCAGCGAGTGCGAGTTTCACGGCTTCCAGGCCGATGCCGGAGCTGGCGCCGATGACGAGGAGGTGGCTCATGGATGGTTGTCCAGGCGGGCCCGGCGCGCCGGGGCACGAGGTGGTCACAGGCGGCGGGCAAAGGATTGACTCTACGCGTGCCCGTCTTCCCTGGGACCGGTGCGGGGCTCGACGGACAACCTCGATTCTCGAGGAGCGGCTCGTATCGCGCTCCGCTGCCGGTACGCCCATCCGTGTTCGGGTAAGGCCGGTTCGGTGCGGGCCGCGGGGACCGTCGGCCGCAGGGATGCGGCCGTCGAGCGTACAGGGACGTATTCACAGCGCGTCCCCGCGACTGCTTGGTGATTCCGACAGGGCCGGGCCGGCCGCCCCCGGGAGCGCCCTAGACGGTCACGGCCGCCGGTACGCGTGACGCAGTTCACGGATTGGACCCACGGCGTCGAACTTGCGGCTCGCCGTGAGATTTCGCACCGCCACGTCGCCACCTCTTCGTCGACGGTCTGGGCCGTGATCTCCGATCACCACAATCCACGACGAGAGGAGAAGAACATGTCTGGTCCACTCCGTTCCCTCGTGTTGCCGGCCGTGTGCCTGATCACGCTGTCGCACTCCGTGCCGGCCGCGGCGCAGTGTTCCCTCGAGGAGAGGTACTACGCCGACTGTCTGCTCTCGAAGTTCACGGCCGAGGCCGCCGTGATGGTGCGCGAGCCTCGATTCAGGATCAATCTGCCGAACCTCTTCGTGCGCGGCATCGACGTGAGCGTCTATGGCGTCGTGAGCGTCGAGGTTGAGAACAACGGGGCCGCCGATGCGCCCGCGTACGAGGTCGTCGTGGGCGCGTACCTCGATACGGTGGCGGGGCAGTCCGTCGACAGCTTCGAGACCTCCCTCCAGTTTCCGGCGCTACCGGCCGGCGGCCGCTACGAGACCCAGGTCGGCACTCTCTACGTCCCCGATCACGAGCAGGACCGTGACGTCGCCGTCGTGGTGCTCGTCGACAAGATGGACCTGCGGGATCCGGGCGGCCAGATCTGGGAGACGAACGAGGAGGACAACATCGCCGAGTACGAGTGTCGGATCTTCGGCCCGAATCCGGACATGTCCGGTCCGCCCGGCTGCTGAATCGAGGACCATGCCCGGTGCGGGATCCGACGCGCCGTCGGCCCCGCCTGGTGGCAGACGGTGGAGGCATCGGAGGCGTCCCCGGCGACGCCGATGGCGCAGGATACGCCGCCGGGGTGCGCGCGGCTCAGGTAGCGGGCGTGGAGGGCTCGCTGTCGTCGCGAGCGCCCCGTGCCCCCCGTGCCGGACTGCGCCTCGCGCGCTGCGGTCTACGCCGGGGATCCGAGCCACAGGTACCACAGCGCCAGCAGCGGTGCGGCGCCGGCGCGCATGGCGTGCACCACGCCCGGTGGGTTGTGCACCACGCCGCCGGGGCCGGGGGTGTGCCAGGGGCCATCGCCCTGGCGCCACTGTCCTGGAGAGAGCACCAGGTAGATCTCCTCCGGCGGGTGGTGGTGATCCGGGTAGCGCACGCCGGGGGCGACCAGGCTCACCCCGACCATCACGTCGCTGCGCCGCTCGAGCCCTCGTGGACCGGCGATGTGAGCGTTCGCGTGTCCGTCGAAGAATCCACCGCCGTCCGGCTCCGCGCCGGGGCGTCGGTACCAGGCCAGCGATGGCACCAGCGCCTCGAAGGCCGCGGCGAGGGCGGAGACAGCCGGTGCGCCGGCACGCGCCGCGGCCAGCGCCGCGGGCAGGTGCGTGCAGGCGGGCAATGCGCACGGCGGCGGCGCCAGATCCCGCTGCCCCGGCACTGACAGGGCGCGGAAGATGCGCTCCGCCACCGGCTCGGCGCCGGCGGGGCGCGCCGGCGCGGCGTGCCAGGCCTGTCGCGACAGGGCCGGGAGCGCTCCGAGCGCGGCGTGTGTGTCGGGCCGGGACACCGCGCGTCAGGCCGTCACGTTCACCATCCACGACACCCCGAATCGGTCGGCCACCATGCCGAAGGCCGGCGACCAGAAGGTCCTGGCGAGCGGCATCTGCACCTGACCGCCCTCGGCCAGCGCGTCGAACAGGCGCTCGGCCTCGGCCGGATCCGCCGCAGCGATGGACAGCCACACCCCCTGGAACGAGGGCGTGCCGCTGCAGCGCCCGTCGGACGCCATGAGCTCGCTGTCCCCGATGCGGAAGGAGACGTGCATGATCTTGTCGCCGTTCCCGGCGGGGCAGGACTCCGGGTCGGGGCTCTCCTCGAAGCGCATCATCATGGTCACCTCCGCGCCCAGGGCGTGGCGGTAGAACTCGAGCGCCTCCTCGCAACGTCCCTCGAAAGACAGGTAGGGCTGCACGTTCATCGGCCACTCCTCGTTGCCCTGCGGGAGCGGCGCATTATCGCACTCTGGTGTGAAGTGGTCTCGCCGGCTACCCCCGGGGACGCCGTCAACGGATCACGTATGCGACCGGTCGCGGACGCGGCCGCCCGGGCCACGTCCGCGCAGGATGACTCGCCAGTTCGAACCGGGGGGATCTCGAGCTACCGCGGCCAGGGCAGCTCGTCGACCGGGCACGACGTTCCGTCGTAGGTGTAGTCGCACTCGCGCTCGATCACCACGTCCGATACCTGGACGAAGCGACCGTTGATGCACTGCTCGACCACTTGATGCGTTTCGGTGCAGGCGTAGGGCAAGCCGCCCAGACAACCGCGCCAGTTCAGTGTGTACTCCCGGGTGATGGTCCATCCCGACCGGCACAGGAAGTTCTGCTCGACGATGACGCCTTCGAGGACATGCAGCTCCTGGAATTTCAGTTGCAGCTCCGATTGGTTCAAGAGCTTGAACTGATCGGCATTCGCGGCAGCTGCACCAACTCCGAGCATCAGGGCCAACGACATCTGAAGGATTCGCTTGAACATGGTTGCGCTCCGTGATTCTTCCGCTTGTTCGGCGACAGCATCAAGCTAGCAGTTGCACGCCGCCGAGTCGGTGCGTTTCCATACAGCGACTGAAACGTCGAGCGCGCCGGTCCGCCACTCGAGGGTCGCGCGGCCGAGGCCCGCTGGCGGCTTCGGGGCAGCGCGCGCTACGCCGCTTTCGCGCGTTCAACCGGCTGTTCTTCATCTGGGCGGTGCTGCAGCCGCTGCTCGGGCTCTATCTGGTCTTCGGGCCCCACTGCCCGGGGCCCCGGATGCACGGCTGGCTCTGGCGCTCGCTGGTGCTCTACCTGCCGGGAACGCTGCTGACCTGGATCGGTTACGTGGTGGCCCGCAGCGTGCGGGATCTGGACCGGCGCCACCGCTCGCCGAGCCGGATCGCGGCGCGGGACTTCCTCGCCAACGTCCTCTTCCTGTCCGGGTTCCTCGTCACCATCGCGGTGCTGAACCTCATGATCACCTACCGTGGCACCGCCGGTTGAGGGCGCCGGCGGAGCAGCAAGCCGCGCTCGTGAGGCAGGCGGTGCCCATGTAGACTCAGCCGCCGGTCTATCGCCGTCCACCGGGAGGCAGACCTCATGGCCATCGTCACCCGCCGCAGCCTGCTGACCTGCGCCCTGGGCGGCGCGCTGTCGGGGATGCCGTTCATGGCGCGCGCGGCACGTGCGCAGGTGGTGGTGGTGGGCGGCGGCGCCGGCGGCGCGTCGGCGGCGCGCCACCTGGCGCTGGACGACGCCCTCGACGCCGACGTGACGCTCATCGAGCCGCAGCGCACCTACCACACCTGCTTCTTCTCCAACCTCTACCTGGGCGGGCTGCGCGAGTACGCCACGCTCGCCCACGGCTACGCGCGCCTGGCGGCGCTGCCGTGGCTCAACGTGGTGCACGAGTGGGTGCAGGACATCGACCGCGCGGCGCGCACCGTGTCGCTCGGGAGCGGCGCCACGCTGCGCTACGACCGGCTGCTGCTCTCGCCGGGGATCGACCTGGACTACGACTCGGTGCCCGGCTACTCGCTCGCCGGCGCGGACGTCGCGCCCCACGCGTGGAAGTCCGGTACCCAGGTGGCGCTGCTGCGCGAGCAGGCACTGGCCATGAAGCCCGGCGGGACATTCGTGCTGGTCGCGCCGCCGGACCCCACCCGCTGCCCGCCGGGGCCCTACGAGCGGGTGTCGATGCTCGCGCACCTGTTCAAGGCCCGCAACCCGCGCGCCAAGATCGTGGTGCTCGACCCGAAGGAGCGCTTCGCCAAGCAGGCGCTGTTCCAGCAGGGCTGGGAGCGCCACTACCCGGGGATGGTGCTGTGGCTGCCGCCGTCCCTGTCCGGCGGGCTCACCGAGTTCGATCTCGCCACCATGACCTTCCGCACCGGGCTCGAGGACTTCAAGGCCGACGCCGCCTCCGTGGTGCCGGCCCAGCGCGCCGGGGCGGTCGCGCGGCGCGCCGGGCTCACCGACGCGAGCGGCTGGTGCCCCGTGGTGCCGGAGACCTTCCAGTCGGCGATGGACCCGAACGTGTACGTGGTGGGCGATGCCGCCATCGCCGGCGCCATGCCCAAGTCCGCCTTCGCCGCCAACAATCAGGCCCACGCCGCGGCGGAGGCGCTGCGCCGCTCGCTGCGCGGCGAGATCGCGCAAACGCCGGTCTACGCCAACACCTGCTGGAGCCAGCTCGCGGTGAACGACAGCGTGAAGATCGGCGGCTTCTACCGCCCGGGGGAGAAGGGCATCGAGGCGACCAGCACCTTCCTCTCCGATCCCGTCGAGGACGCGGCCACCCGCGCCGCCACGTCCCGCGAGGCGGTGTCGTGGTACGAGGCGATCGTCAAGGACATGTTCGGCTGACGCCCCGTCACCGCCGCACCGCCGGCGTCTCCACCGGCAGCCCCGCCGCGCGCCAGCCGAGGAACAGCTCGAGGGCCAGGTAGTCGTCGGAGCCCAGACCCGGCATCACCGCGCGCACGCCGGCGCTGCACGCGCGCAGACGCCGGTGCAGCGAGCCGAGCGTCTGCCACTCCAGGCGGTACGCCGGGTAGCCGGTGCCGTGGCCCTGGCTCAGGGTGTCGCCGCGAAGCTTCCGCCCGGCGTGCTGTTGGTGGCAGTGGCGGCAGGCCAGGTTGAGCTGGCCCTGACGGGTGGCGTAGAGCTCGCGCCCGCGCTCGAACCAGGGGCGCGCCGGGCCGTCGACGGCGACGCCCACCGGCATGCCGTGGGACTGGCGTGCGACGTAGGCGGTGAGTGCGAGCAGGTCGTCGCTCTCGTAGGGGAGCGGCGGCAGTGCCTGGCGACGCGCGCGGCAGTCGTTGATGCGCGCCTCCAGGTTCATGAGCCGGCCGCTCACCCCGTCGATGGCGGGGTAGCGCGCCGCCACGCCGCGCATGGAGGCGGCCGCGTCGCCGTGGCAGCCGGCGCACGCGCGCCTGTTCGCGGGCGCCTCGTGCCACAAGAACTCGCCCTGGCTCACCCACAGCAGTCCCGGGTTGCCCATGGGGTCGTCCTGCATCGTGCGGGTCTGCTCCGCCTGGAAGTGGTAGCCGGAGCGCTTGTCCTCGGGGATCAGGTCCGCGGCGTCGACGGCCCCCGGCTCGTCGCGGGCCGCCCCGGGCAGCTGCCACAGCAGCGCGCCAAGGGCGGCGACGGCGGCGATGCGCACGGCTGGAGACGTCATTCGACGGTGATGGTCACCGACTGGCTGTGGCGCCCGCCGGCGTCGTCCTCCCAGCGGCAGGTCAGCGTGCCGGTGCGGGTGGCGACGGTGCGGAACTCCAGGTACGGGTTGGCGGCGATGCCCGGGAACAGCTCCATGCGGAACACCACATCGCCGTCGTAGTCGGCGCGAAAGCTGTGGATGATGTCCCTCGGGATCGGCGCGCCCACCCGGTCGCGGCGGTGGCCCGTCTCCATGGGGTGGCGGATCAGCACCTTGACGGGGAAGACCTCGCCACGCTTCACGCGCTCCGGCACCTTGATGAAGGCGGGTTTCACAGCACCGGGTCCAGGCAGCCGCCCAGGGTCACCACCACGCTCGCGTCCCCCGCCCACACGCTGCCGTCGCTCATCTCGGCGAAGGCCAGCACCCGCTGGCTGTCGGCGAGGCGGATGCGGGTGGAGAGGAAAGCGCGCCCCGAGCGTGGCGTGAAGTGAACCCGCGCCACGGTGGCGATGGGGTTGGCCGGCGAGACGATGTGCACGGTGCGCACGTGGTCCTTCGCGGTCATGGGGCTCTCCACCTCCACCGCGAGGGGCACCGAGAGGCCGTTCTCCGCGAGCTTCGGGATCTCGAGCCGCACCCGCCCGTGCTGCGGCGTGCGCCCGGCGAGCAGTTCGGAGATCGCCTTCACCGCCTGGTCGGACATGACCTCGGGCAGCGCGAAGCCGCCGCCACCGACACCCGCGTGCGCGATGCCGGCGGCGGCGACGCCGACCACGCCCGCGAACCAGCGCCGGCTGTAGCGCTGGTGCGTCACGGTGCCGCCTTCAGCGACACGAGCCACGCCACCACGTCCTCCACCTCGGCGGCGGTGAGCACGGGCCTGCCCCGCCACTCGGCCGCCACGCGGTTCAAGTCCTCTACCCGGTGGTAGGCCGGCATCACCGTGTCCGGGTGGAGGCGGGTGCCGTCCACCACGCGAAGGCGCAGCCACGACTCGTCGTGGCGCGCGCCGGCGCCGGCCAGCGGCGGGCCGATGTTGCCCTGGAAGCGCTCCTCCGGCGCGTCCGGCACCGTGTGGCAGATGAGGCAGTTGCCGCGCTGCGGATCCACCGCGACCCCCCGCCCGCGCTCGGGATCGCCCGGTGCGCCGGTGAGCGGCGCCTCGATGCCGGCCTCGGTGACCGTGTAGTCCACAGCCGTCTGCGCTGGCGCCGCGCCGAAGGACAGCAGGCACACCGCGATCACCATCGTGGGCACGATGGTCGCCAGCCTGGCGCAGAGCCTGGCCATGGTCCTTCCCGCGCGGCGCCGCCTCACGCGGCGCGCAGCTTGTGGTGCTTGAGCGGCAGGTGGCGCACGCGCGTGCCGGTGGCGCGGTAGATGGCGTTGAGCACCGCCGGCGCGGCCACCGCGATGGTGGGCTCGCCGACCCCGCCCCAGAAGCCGCCCGAGGGCATGACGATGACCTCCACCTTCGGCATCTCCGCGATACGGAGCGACGGGTACTGGTGGAAGTTGCTCTCCACGATGCGTCCGTCCTTCACCGTGCACTCGCCGTAGAGCATCGCCGAGAGCCCGTAGACGAAGGAGCCCTCCACCTGCGCCTCCACCTGCTGCGGGTTGACCACGTGGCCCGGATCGGTGGCCGCGACGATGCGATGCACGGTGAGCTTGCCCGCGCCGTCCACGGACACCTCGGCGCAGGCGGCGATGTGGCTGCCGAAGGCCTTGCACACGGCGAGGCCGCGGTGGATGCCGTCGCCGGCGGGCGTGCCCCAGCCGGCCTGCCTCGCCACCGCCTCCAGCACCGCGAGGCTCTTCGGGTGGTTCGCCATCAGCCGGCGGCGGAACTCGAGGGCGTCCACCCCCGCGGCCTCCGCCAACTCGTCCATGAAGCACTCCGTGTAGATGGCGTTCTGGTTGATGTTGACGCCGCGCCAGAAGCCCGGCGGCACGTGGGTGTTGCGCATGGCGTGCTCCACCAGCAGGTTCGGCACCGTGTAGCTGATGGCGTGATCGCCCTCCGGCAGCAGGCCCTGGAAGGTGACCACGTCGGCACCGTCCTTCAGGCGCGCCGGCATCACCGCGGCGAGGATGGACTGCCCCGAGATGCGCACGTGCAGGTTGACCAGGTTGCCGTCTCGGTCGAGTCCACCCGTGAGGCGCGCCTTGGTGATGGGGTGGTAGCGGCCCTGGGCCATGTCCTCCTCCCGCGACCAGACGAGCTTCACCGGCGTGCCCGGGATCTGCTTCGCGATGGACACCGCCTGGGCCACATAGTCGTGGAAGGCGCCGCGCCGGCCGAAGCCGCCGCCGAGATGCAGCTTGTGCACGTCGCACTGCTCCACCGGGAGCCCCGCCGCCGCGGACGCCGCGGCCAGCGCTGCCTCGCCGTTCTGGGTCGGGCACCACACCTCGCATTTCTGCTCCGTCCACAGCGCCGTCGCGTTCATGGGCTCCATGGTGGCGTGGTTCTGGAACGGGTAGCTGTAGACGGCCTCCACCGTCTTCGCCACCTCCGCCTGCCCCGCCGCGAGGTCGCCGTTGCTGTTCCCCGTGAAGGCGTTGCCGCCGGCGAGCCCCTCGTCCAGGAAGGCGCTGATGCTCTCGCTGGAGACGTCCTTGTTCGGGCCCTCGTCCCAGGTGACGGGCAGCGCGTCCAGCGCGGTCTTCGCCTGCCACCAGGTGTCGGCCACCACGGCCATCGCCGTGTCGTCCACCTGCACCACCTTGCGCACCCCCGGCAGGGCGGTGACCTTCGCGGCGTCGAATGTGGCCACCTTGCCGCCGAACACCGGGCAGGCCCGGATGGCGGCGTTGAGCATGCCGGGGAGCTTCAGATCCGTGCCGTAGATCTGCTTGCCGGTGAGCTTGTCGACGGTGTCCAGGCGCTTGACCGGCTGGCCGATGAGGCGCCACTCGGACGGCGCCTTCAGCGTCACCTCGGCGGGCGGCGCGAGCTTCGCCGCCGCCGCGGCCACCTTCCCGAAGGAAACCGTGCGCCCCGAGGGGTTGTGCGTGATGACGCTGTCGCGGGCGCTGCACTCCGCGGGCGGCACCTGCCAGGCCTCGGCGGCGGCGCGGATCAGCATCTCGCGGGCCGCCGCGCCGCCCTTGCGCACGTAGTCCTGGCTGCCGCGGATGCCCCGGCTGCCGCCGGTGGAGAAGTCGCCCCACACCCGGTCCCGGGCCACGTTCTGCCCCGGGGTCGGGTACTCGGTGGTGACCTTGCTCCAGTCGCACTCGAGCTCCTCGGCGACGAGCTGGGCGAGGCCCGTGAGCGTGCCCTGTCCCATCTCCGAGCGCGCGATGCGGATGACCACCGTGTCGTCCGGGTGGATCACCACCCAGGCGTTGATCTCGTCGGCGGCAGCCTGCGCCGCGGCGTGGGCGTCGGGGATGCGGAAGCCGAGGGAGAAGCCGAGGCCCGCGGCGGCGGTGGTGACCAGGAAGCCGCGCCGGGAGACCGTCACGCCCTGTTCTGGTACGTGGTTCATGTGCATGCTCCTCAGGCGATCTTGGTCGCGGCCAGGTGGATGCCCCGGCGCACCCGGTTGAAGGTGCCGCAGCGGCAGATGTTGGTGATGCCGGCGTCGATGTCGGCGTCGCTGGGCCGCGGGTTCGAGGCCAGCAGCGCCGCCGAGGCCATGATCATCCCCGCCTGGCAGTAGCCGCACTGGGGCACGTCCAGCTCGAGCCATGCCTGCTGCACCGGGTGCGTGCCGTCCGGCGACAGCCCCTCGATGGTGACGATGGCCTTCGACTCGTCCAGCGCGCTCACCGGCAGCACGCAGGCGCGCACCGCCGCGCCGTCCACGTGCACCGTGCAGGAGCCGCACTGGGCGATACCGCAGCCGTACTTGGTCCCCGTCAGGCCGAGCTGCTCGCGCAGCACCCAGAGCAGGGGGGTGGAGGGATCGACCTCGACGTCGACCACCTTGCCGTTGACGTTCAATCGGGCCATGTCCATCTCCTCGAGGCTGGCGGGCGACCCGAAGGGGCCGGAGGCGAGCTCCGGTCAGCCGGTCCGGGCACCCGGGGCGGGGTTGCGCTGCACCGCGTCAT
>JBFHNV010000006.1:0-57409 GCA_041593595.1 Gammaproteobacteria bacterium | reverse complement strand
GACCGGAGGCGTCGGCCGTGACGAAGGGAAGATTGATTTCCGTTTCCTGCACCGTGGAGAGCTCGATCTTGGCCTTTTCCGCAGCCTCCTTGAGCCGCTGCAGCGCCAGAGGATCGTTGTGGAGGTCGATCCCGGAATCCTTCTTGAAGCTGTCTGCGAGGTAATCAATGATGCGCAGATCGAAGTCCTCACCGCCGAGGAAGGTGTCGCCGTTCGTGGACAGCACCTCGAACTGATGCTCGCCGTCCACCTCGGCGATCTCGATGATGGAGATGTCGAAGGTGCCGCCGCCCAGGTCGTACACGGCGATCTTCGAGTCGCCGCGCTTCTTGTCCATGCCGTAAGCCAGCGCCGCGGCGGTGGGCTCGTTGATGATGCGCTTGACGTCGAGCCCCGCGATGCGGCCGGCGTCCTTGGTGGCCTGGCGCTGGGAGTCGTTGAAGTACGCGGGCACCGTGATGACCGCCTCCTTGACCTCCTCGTTGAGATAGTCCTCGGCGGTCTTCTTCATCTTCATGAGCACGCGGGCGGAGATCTCCGGCGGCGCGAGCTTGCGTCCACCCGCCTCCACCCAGGCGTCGCCGTTGCTCGCCTTGACGATCTTGTACGGCACCATCTCGCGATCGCGCTGGACCACGTCGTCCTCGTAGCGGCGGCCGATGAGGCGCTTGACCGCGAACAGGGTGTTGTCGGGGTTGGTGACCGCCTGCCGCTTGGCCGACTGGCCCACCAGGACCTCGTCGTCCTTGGTGAAGGCCACGATGGACGGCGTCGTGCGGTCGCCCTCGCTGTTCTCGATGACCCTGGGCTTGCCGCCGTCCATGATGGCGACGCAGGAATTGGTCGTGCCCAGGTCGATGCCGATGATCTTGGCCATTGCGCTACTCCGAATCGTTCAGGTTCTTGGCCCGGGTTTGCGGGCGGACAGGGCCGGATATGGGGTCCGAGCCGGTGGATTCAAGGCCCGGGCGAGGTCAGCGGGACACCACCACCAGGGCCGGTCGCACCAGTCGGTCATTGAGCAGGTAGCCCTTCTGCACCACCTCGAGCACCGTGCCCGGCGCCGCGCCGCCGGCCTCGCGAGTGGTCATCGCCTGGTGCAGCTCGGGGTTGAAGGCCTCCCCGCGAGGGTCCAGCTCCTTCACCCCGAACTTCTCGATGGCCGCCGCCAGCATCCGCGCGGTCATCTCGGTGCCCTGCCGGATGTCGTCCGCGGTCGCCCCGTCGGCGGCCGCCGCGAGGCCCAGCTCCAGGCTGTCCTTCACCGGCAGCAGCTCGTTCACGAAGCGCTCCAGGGCGTACTTGTGGGCGTTCTCCAGGTCCCGCTCGGCGCGCTTGCGCACGTTGTCGGCATCAGCCATGGCGCGCATGGCCTGCTCGCGCAGCCGCTCTGCCTCGCCGCGGGCCGTGGCCAGCTCCGACTCCACCTCGGCCAGCCGCTCCGCGGGCACGGTCGCCGCCGGCGTGGAGGCGCCGCCCTCCCCGGCGGCCTGGCCGGCGCCGGGCCCCGGCGCCGCCCCGGGGCCGTTGCCGGCAGGGGCCGTGCCGTCCGATGCGGGTGCGTCGGCGGCCGGTCCGCCCTCGCTCGGGGCGGCGGCCGCGGTGTCGTTGTTCGCCATGTTCCGTTCCGTTGGTTGCGCAGTGCCCCGGCAGCGCCCGCACCGGGCGCGCGCCGCCGTCACCACACATGGGGTCTCAGCCGCGGGGCTTCAAGGGTACGCGTCGGACCCGGAGCCGTCTCAGGCACGCGGATTGAGGGCCGCGCCCAGCAGGCGTGCCGTGACGTCCACGATGGGGATCACGCGATCGTAGGCCATGCGGGTGGGGCCGATGACGCCGAGCACACCCAGGACCCGCCCGTCGCTCTCGTAGGGCGCGGTCACCACGCTGCACTGCTCGAAGATGTCGTACCCGGACTCCTCGCCGATGTAGATCTGCACGCCCCGCGCGGTCAGCGCCTGGTCCAGCAGGTGCAGGATGTCGCGCTTGCGCGCGAAGGCGTCGAACAGCTGCCGCAGCCGGTCCATGTCCGCCAGCTCGCCGTACTCCATCAGCCGGGTCTGGCCGGAGACCACCATGTCCTCGTCCGGCGGCCCCGCGTCGAAGGCCTTCTCCGCCATCTCGATGGCGCCCATCATCATCTCGTTCATCCGCTCTCGCGCCTGGCGCATCTCCCGCAGCAGTCCCTCGCGCACCTGGCTCAGATCCTTGCCGGCGCAGATCTCGTTCAGGTAGTTGGTCGCCTGCTGGAGCTGGGCGTCGGAGAAGCGCCGCCCGGTGCGGATGATCCGGTTCTGCACCTCGCGGTCGTTGATCACCAGGATCACCAGCACCTGGTCGCCGGACAGGGACAGGAATTCCACGTGCCGCAGGCGCACCTCGTCGTGGCGCGGCACGGTCACGATGCCCGCGAGGCGGGTCACATCGGAGAGCAGTGTCGACGCGCTCTGCATCAGCGCGTGCGGGTCCAGGTCGTCGCCGAGCTGGCCACGCAGCCGCGCCACCTCGTCGCCGGGCAGCGGCTCCACCTGCAGCAGCGTGTCGATGAAGAAACGATAGCCCTGGGCAGTGGGAACCCGCCCGGCGGAGGTGTGGGGCGACACCAGCAGCCCCATCTCCTCCAGGTCGGCCATGGCGTTGCGCACCGTGGCCGGGCTGAGGCTCAGGCCGGAGTCGCGGCTGAGGGTGCGCGAGCCCACCGGCTGTCCGTCCCGGATGTAGCGCTCCACCAGCGTCTTGAGCAGCAGCTGGGCCCGCTCGTTGAGGCGCTTGTCCATGCTCGAGCGTTTTCCCTCGTTGGAATCTGTCATCCCGACCGGCTCCTGTGGTGAGTCCGGGGCACGGCTGCCGCGGCCCGGGCCGCAGTCCGATCCGGGGTCCGCAGACCCTCTCCCGCACGGCGCCACGGTAACCGGAAGCCCTTGATGCGTGGGAAGTTAGCACTCCCCCCTCTAGAGTGCAAAGACTCCCTCCACGGGCCGCGTGGCACCGGCGCGAAGGCGCGTGCTAACGTGCGCGCCGCCGCCGGCGGGCGCCGCCCGCCCGCTGCCCCCTTGCCGCCGGACCGGGCATGTTTCAGACCGTCGGACTCGTCTGCAAGCATCACGATGCACGCGTCGCGCATACCGCCGATGCCCTCATCGCCCTGCTGCGCACCCATGGCGCCACCATCGTCATGGACGAGCAGAGCGTCCCCGCCTGCCCCTGCCCGGGCCTCGACACCATGGCGCGGGAGCGGCTCGGCAGCGACTGCGATCTGATCATCGTGGTGGGCGGCGACGGCACCTTCCTGAGCGTGGCCCGCTCCCTGGACGCCCCCCGGGCGCGCCTGCTCGGTATCAACCTCGGCCGCCTCGGCTTCCTCGCCGACCTGTCGCCCGCCGACATGGAGACCCACCTGGGGCCCATCCTGGCCGGCGAGTTCGACGAGGACCTGCGCTTTCTCCTGGACACGCGGATCCGCTCCAATGGCCGGGAGCGCGCCGCGCTGTGCGCCTTGAACGAGATCGTCGTGCACAAGCACAACGTCGCCCGGCTGCTCCAGTTCGAGACCTACATCGACGGCCTGCTGCTCAACAGCCAGCGCTCGGACGGCCTCATCGTCGCCACGCCCACGGGCTCCACCGCCTACGCGCTGTCCGGCGGCGGACCCATCCTGCATCCGAACCTGGACGCTGTGGTGCTGGTGCCCATCGCACCCCACACGCTCAGCTCGCGTCCCATCGTCGTGGACAGCGACTCGCGCATCGAGATCGTGATCCGCGACGAGCCGGCCAACGGCGCAGAGCTGACCGGCGACGGCCAGGATCCGCTGACCCTGAACGACGGCGACCGGGTGGTGATCCGGCGACGCCCTGAGCCGCTGCACCTGGTGCATCCCAAGGGCCACGACCACTTCGCGGTGCTGCGCGCGAAGCTGCACTGGGCGCGGGAGCTGTAGGTCCGTGCTGACGCACCTGGGCGTGCGGGACTTCGCCATCGTCGACAACCTTGAGCTGGCGCTCGGCTCCGGCATGACCGTGCTGACCGGCGAGACGGGCGCGGGCAAGTCGCTCATCGTCGACGCGCTCGAGCTCGCGGTGGGCGGGCGCGCCAGCGCCGACCTGGTGCGCGCCGGCGCGGGCGCTGCGGAGGTGAACGCGGTATTCGAACCGAACGGGGCGGTGTCCGGGTGGCTCGTCGAAAACGCGCTGGACGACGCGGACGGCAGCTGTGTCCTGCGCCGCATCGTCGGCGCCGACGGGCGCTCTCGAGCCTTCGTCAACGGGCGCCCGGTGCCGGTGTCCCAGCTGCGCGCCCTGGGCGAGCTGCTGGTGGACGTGCACGGCCAGCATGCCCACCAGGCGCTGCTCAAGCCCGAGGCGCAGCGCGCGCTGCTGGACGACTTTGGCGTGCCGCAGGAACTGCTGGAGCAGGTGGCCGCACTGCACGCGACGCTGCGCGGACTGGACGCCGAGATCGAGAGCCTCGGCGAATCCGGCGACGATCCGACGGCACGGCTCGATTTCCTCGAGCACCAGATCGCGGAGCTCGCGGGCGAGCCGGTGGAGCCTGCGGCGCTGGAGGCGCTGGACGCGGAGCAGCGGCGCCTCGCCCACGCGGCAGACATCCTGGACGACCTGGGGGCGGCACGCGAGGCGCTGGACGCCGACGATGTCGGCGCGCGGGGCGCGGTGGCGGCGGCGCTGCGGCGGGTGGAGTCCGCAGCGCGCCACGACCCGGTTCTGGACGGCGCCCGCGACCTGCTGCGTCAGTGCGAGGCCCTGCTCGCGGAAGCGGACACGCTGCTGCGCCGGCACGGCGACGCGGTCGACACGGACCCGCAACGCCTGGACGTGCTCGAGCGTCGACTGGCGGCGATCCACGACCTGGCGCGCAAGCACCGCTGCCCGGCCCACGAGCTGCACCGGCGGCTTGCCAGCTTGCGCGAGGAGCACGAGCGCCTGCGAGGCGCGTCGGCCCGTCTGGACGCGATCGCCGGGGAGCGTGCGCGGTTCCTGTCGCGATACCGGGAGGCCGCCGCGGCTCTCGGCCGCGAACGCGCCGCGGCCGCGGTGCGCCTCGCCGAGGGCGCGGACGCCGTGCTGGCAACCCTGGGCATGGCGGGCGCCGGTATCCGCTTCGATCTCCGCCACGACGCCGGCGCCGCGCCGGGACCGGCAGGCTGCGACTCGGTGACTCTCGTGGCGAGCACCAACCCCGGACAGCCTCACCTGCCCCTGTCGCGGGTGGCCTCTGGCGGGGAGCTGTCGCGCATCGCGCTGGCGGTGCATGCGGTGGCCCTGGCCCGCACCGGCGCCGCCACCCTGGTGTTCGACGAGGTGGACGCCGGCATCGGCGGCGCGACCGCCGAGATCGTGGGCCGGCGCATGCGTGAGCTGGGCGAGCAGCGCCAGGTGCTCACCGTGACCCACCTGCCGCAGGTGGCGGCGCTGGCGCACCGTCACGTGGCGGTACGCAAGCGCCAGGACGCGACGGGCAGCCGCAGCGCCGTCGAGCCGCTGGACGATGCGGGTCGCGAGCGGGAGCTGGCGCGCATGCTGGCGGGGGTGGACGTCACCGACAAGACCCTGGCCCACGCGCGCGAGATGCTCGCGGCGGCCCGCGCCGGACGCCGCCGGCGCCCGACCCGGCCCGCAGCGTGACCGCCACGCCTTCCTCTATAATGCGCGGATCCATGCAACGCCCATCACGCTTCCTGCGCACGCCGTTGACCTGCGCCCTCGTCGCGGCGGTGGCGCTGCTCGCCTCCGGCTGCAGCGGGTTTCGCATGCCCGGCATCTACCGCATCGACATCCAGCAGGGCAACGTCATCACCCAGGAGCAGCTCGCGGCGCTCGAGCGCGGCATGGAGAAGCGCAAGGTGCGCTTCATCCTCGGCACGCCCCTGGTCGAGGACGCCTTCAACCAGGATCGCTGGGATTATTACTACAGCTTCGACCGCCGGGGCGAGGACCGGGTGCAGCGCGTGATCTCGATCTACTTCCAGGACGAGCGCCTGGTGCGCGTGGCCGGAGACGTGCGCGCCGCCACCGGACCCATCGTGGTGGACACGCGCAAAGACGAGCTGGTCAGTGTGCCGGACGGCTATCGCGACGAGGGCCTGCTGGCGGCGCTCACACCGGACTTCCTGTCCGGGAAGCCGAAGCGGCAGCCGAAGCCGGCCGCGGCGCAGACCCCGGAGGCCGCGCCGGCGCCCGGACAGCCCGCCGCCGGCACACCGGCCGCCGCGTCCGGGGAGGCGATCCGCATCACCGAGGAGGACGAGCGCTTCCTGCGCGACCTGCTGGAGGGCTTCGGCCGCGAAGACGCCACCGCGTCAGCCGCTGCCACGTCGGCACCTGCCGTGTCGGCAGGCCAGGGCTCCGGGCAAGCCACGGAGGAGGAAGGCGTGCTGTCGCGCTGGGCCCGTCGGCTGGGACTCACCGGAGAAGGCGGGGACACGCCCGCGTCACCTCCGCCCGCGGGAACCCGGGCGCGGGAGTAGCGCGTCAGCGCCGCCCGCGCGCCGCGGCGCGTCGGCGCCGTGCCTCCCTGGGATCCACCATCAGTGGCGGCAGGATCTCCACCCGGTCCCCGTCGCGCAGCACCGTGCCGGCATCGGCCGCGCGCCCCCACACGGCGTACGACAGGTCCGCTGACGCGAGCCCGAGCTCCGCGTAGCGCCCAGGAAGTCCGGATGCGGTCACGGCCTGCGCCACCGTAGCGCCCGCGGCGAGCGTGAGTGTCACCATCGCCTGTCGGGTACGTGTCCCGCAGGCCACCTCGACGCGGATCGCGCCGGGCGACGCGCTCACGGACCGGTCCCGTAGACGCTGCGGGCCCGCCGGCAGAACGCGTCCACCATGGTGTTCGCGATCTCGCCGAACACCGGTCCCAAGGTGCGGCGCAGCAGCGCGCCCGCGATCTCGAACTCGAGCTCCAGCGCCACCCGGGCGCCGTCGGCGCCGAGATCGTCGAAGCGCCAGCACCCCTCCAACCGCCGGAACGGGCCCTCCACCAGCGCGATGTGGATGCACTGCCCGGGCACCAGCCGGTTGCGCGTGGTGAAGGACTTGCTGAGCGGCCCCTTGGCAATCACCAGCGTCGCCTCCATCTCCTGCCCGTCGTCGCGGTGCACGGTGGCGGCGCGGCACCAGGGCAGGAACTGCGGGTATGTCTTCACGTCGGCCACCAGGTCGAACATCTGCCCGGCGCTGAACGGCACCAGGGCGCTGCGCTCGATGCGGGTGCTGCTTGCGCCGTCTCGGATCATGTGTCGGAAGGGGGGCGCAGCGGCGCGCCCGCGGCGAGGTTAACACAGGCGTGCGCCCGCCCTCGCGCCCCCGGCAGCCCTGTGCAACCATGCTCGGCTCCGGGAAGGGGACCATGTCGAAGCGCGCGAGCAACAAGGCCAAGGCCGCCGGCAGCGTCATCGCCGAGAACCGGCGGGCGCGCCACGACTACTTCATCGAGCAGACGTTGACCGCCGGCCTGGTGCTGCACGGCTGGGAGGTGAAGAGCCTGCGGGCGGGCCGCGCGAACCTGTCGGAGGCCTACGTGGTGCTGAAGGCCGGCGAGGTGTGGCTCGTCGGTGCGCACTTCTCGCCGCTGGTGTCCGCGTCCACCCACGTGGAGGCGAACCCGACACGCGAGCGCAAGCTGCTGCTGAATCGCTCCGAGATCCGCGGGCTCATCGGCTCGGTGGAACGCAAGGGCTACACGCTGGTGCCACTGCGCCTGTTCTGGCAGCAGGGGCGGGCGAAGCTCGCGGTGGGCCTCGCCCGCGGCAAGAAGCAGCACGACAAGCGGGCCACCGAGCGCGAGCGGGCGTGGCAGCGGGAGAAGCAGCGGGTGCTGAAGCTGAGGTAGCCGCGCTCCGCCCCATTCGTGTTCGGATAAGGCCGGTCCGGTGCGGGTCGCGGGGACCGTCGGCCGCATCGGATGCGGCCGCCGAGCGTACAGGGACGTATTCACAGCGTGTCCCCGCGGCCCGTAGCGGGCCGGCCGCTCCCGGGGATGCCGCCAACCGATCGCGAATGCGCTTCGCCCGCCCGTGGCGGGGGCGGTGGCGGCGGGGCGGCCTTACAATGGTCATTCGACTTCGGGGGCGACCTGGTCTTGACACGGGTGGTGAAGCCCGAGGTGCATGCCGAGGGGCAGACGACCTCGTAAATCCAGCTGCAACCAACATAGTTGCCAACGACGACAACTACGCTCTGGCTGCTTAACTGACAGCCAGCCTCCGACCGGTCCGTGCTCGTGCGGCCGGTGCCCGGGGGTCACCCAAACACGGGATCGCGCCGTCGCGCGCCTCGAGCGCCGGCGTTAAAACCCAGAGGCTCGCCGACACGTGGCCCTGCCCGTCGGGCAGCGTGACGGTCAAAGCAAAGACGCGGCTAAGCATGTAGAGCCGAAGGTGGAATGCTCGTGGACGCGGGTTCGATTCCCGCCGCCTCCACCAATCTTCCTAGTCGGATGCCGTCGCCGAGGACTCGGCGACGGCGCTGTGCAGCGGCGCCAGCTCCTTCAGCGCCCGCCGGTACACGTGGCGCTTGAAGTAGACCACCTCCCGCGCCGGTCGCCAGTAGCTCACCCACTTCCAGTGGTCGAACTCCGGCTCGCTGGAGCTGTCCAGTCGCACGTCGTCCTCGCTGGCCACCAGACGCAGCAGGAACCACACCTGCTTCTGGCCGATGCACACCTGCCGCGCGTTGCGGCGCACAAACCGGCGCGGCAGGGTGTAGCGCAGCCAGCCCCGGGTGCAGCCCACCACCTCCACGTGATCCGGCGTGAGCCCCAGCTCCTCCGCCAGCTCACGGTAGAGCGCCTGCTCGGGTGTCTCGTGGGCCTTGATGCCTCCCTGGGGAAACTGCCAGGCATCCTGCCCGGCGCGACGCGCCCACAGCACCTGCCCGCGCCCGTCGGCGACGATGATTCCCACGTTTGGACGGAACCCGTCTGAGTCGATCACGGCCTGCCTCCGGCGCCAGAGTCTTCCACGATCTCCGGGGCCGGGCAAATGCCCGCCGGTGCGCCGGCCGTGCCGGTGACGCAAAAGAAAACCCCCTCCGGGGAGGGGGTTCTCAAGGCGCCCTTCGATTCGAAGCGCGCAATCGCGCCGCTAGTCTCAGCGCTTCTTGGTGGCCTTCTTCTTGGTTCCTTTCTTCTTCGCCTTGCGCTTGGTCTTCTTCTTGGCGGCCTTCTTCTTGGCCTTGCGCTTGGCCTTCTTCTTGGCGGCCTTCTTCTTGGCCTTGCGTTTGGTCTTCCTCTTGGCCACCTTCTTCTTCGCCGTCCGTCTCTTCGCTGCCTTCTTGGCGGTGCCCTTCTTCTTGGCTGCCCGCCGCTTGGCCTTCTTCTTGGTGGCCTTCTTTCGCGTCGCCGCTTTCTTTGCTGCCATAGTGTTTCCCCCGTACGGAGTGGAATCAAACCAACTGGAGCCGAATCACCCGAACGCGAATATACAGACGTCGCTGCAGATTCGCTACAACAAATTTAGCGAATTTTCAACATCGGTCAAGGAAACCGCGCAACTTTTTTTCGGCGACGCTCGTCGGCGCTCCGCGATCCGCCATGCGCGGATCACATCCTCACCGAGCGTCACGCAAGCGCGTCGAGCGCCGCGAACACCTCGTCGCGGACCGTCTCCACGGGGGCCATGCCGTTCACCTTCACGTACGCCGGCGCCTTCATGTCCGGGCTCTCCGGCCAGTGGGTGTAGTAATCGATCAGCGGCGAGGTCTGCTCGTGGTAGACCTGCAGGCGCTTGCGCACGGTCTCCTCGCGATCGTCCTCGCGCTGCACCAGCTCCTCACCCGTCTCGTCGTCCTTGCCCTCCACGCGAGGGGGATTGAAATCCACGTGGTAGGTCCGGCCCGAGGGCAGGTGCACCCTGCGCCCGCTCATCCGGTGGATGATCTCCTCGTCGTCCACGTGGATCTCGACCACGGCGTCGATGGCGATTCCCGCCTCCCGGAGCGCGTCGGCCTGGGGAATCGTGCGCGGGAACCCGTCGAAGAGGAACCCCCGGGCGCAGTCCGGCTCGGCGATCCGCTCACGCACCAGGTCGATGATGAGGTCGTCCGGAACGAGCTGCCCGGCATCCATGATGCCCTTGGCCTTCCTGCCCAAGGACGTGCCGGCGCCGACCGCGGCACGCAGCATGTCGCCGGTCGAGATCTGCGGAATCCCGTAGCGCGCGACGATGTACCCGGCCTGCGTGCCCTTGCCCGCACCGGGCGCTCCCAGAAGGATGACTCTCATTGGACTCCCCGAGTGGCGCCGCCTGATGGCGGTATTATGGTGGCGCGCACCGGCGAGCGCACCCCGCACCGGGCGCACGCACGTTGCCGGAACACGGGATGAAGCTTCACTCCGACCGCCAAGCGGGCAGGCTTCGAATCAGCGCCTACGACGGTGTCTCGGTCACCGTCGGCGAGCGGCGCCTGACCGGCACGTTCGCGATCACGCCGGAGCGGCTGGTGCCGGATATCCGCGTCGGCGGCGTGGAGGACCTGCGCTGGACCGAGCTGGACATGCTCGACGCGAGCGACCTGGAGATCATCATCCTCGGCACGGGCGACCGGCAGCGCTTTCCCGGCCGCGCGCTGTACGCCGAGCTGGCCGCGGCGCGGGTGGGTCTCGAGGTCATGGATTCGGCGGCCGCGTGTCGGACCTACAACATCCTCGCCGGCGAGGGTCGCCGGGTGGCCGCCGTGATCATCGTGGGGAGCGGTCGGGACTGAGCCGTGCTCACTCGAGGACGTTCTCCACCGAGAAGCCCTCCCGTTCCAGGATCTCGCGCAGCCGCCTCAGCGCCTCGATCTGGATTTGCCGCACCCGCTCGCGGGTCACGCCGAGCTCGCTGCCCACCTCCTCGAGCGTCGCGATCTCGTGCCCGCGCAGGCCGAAGCGCCGCTCGACCACCGCCCGCTGCTTGTCGTTGAGCTTGTCCAGCCAGAGCTCCAGCTTGTGCTGCATGTCGTCGTCCTGGAGCAGGATCGACGGGTCGGTGTTCTGCTCGTCGGGAATGGTCTCCAGCAGGGACCGCTCCGCACCGGGCGCCCGCGGCACGTCCACCGAGGCCACCCGCTCGTTCAGCCCCAGCATGCGCTCCACCTCGTCGATGGGCTTGTCCAGCATGTCGGCCACGTCCTCGGGGCTCGGCTCCCGATCCAGCGTCTGGGCCAGGCGGCGGGCGGCACGCAGGTAGACGTTGATCTCCTTGACCACGTGGATGGGCAGGCGGATGGTGCGCGTCTGGTTCATCAGCGCGCGCTCGATGGTCTGGCGAATCCACCACGTGGCGTAGGTCGAGAAGCGGAATCCGCGCTCCGGGTCGAACTTCTCCACCGCCCGGATGAGCCCCAGGTTGCCCTCCTCGATGAGGTCCAGCAGGGCCAGCCCGCGGTTCATGTAGCGCCGCGCGATCTTGACCACGAGGCGCAGGTTGCTCTCGATCATCCTGCGCCGGCCGGCCTCGTCGCCGGCCTGGGCCAGGCGCGAGAAGTGCACCTCCTCCTCGGCGCTCAGCAGCGGCGAGAAGCCGATCTCGTTCAGGTACATGCGGGTCGCGTCGAGCTCGCGGTCGGGAAGCTCGCGCCCGGGCAGCGACGCTTTCGCGGTCTGCGTGCAGGAAGCCGCCACCGCCACTGCCTCCGGACCGTCGCGCCCGAACGCCCTCGCGGGCGCCGCGCCGCCGCTCTCCTCGTCCGTGTCGTCCGCCTCGTCCACCTCGTCTGCCTCGTCTGCCTCGTCCGCGTCCTGCGCGTCATCCGGGTCGTCGAGGGTCAGGTCTTCGAGTCGGTCGTCTGCGAGCGGATGGAAACTGGCGACATCGTTTGCCTGTTCACGCCGGTTGCGCACGCTCTGCCCCCTGTCGCGCTACCTGGGAAGAAACCGAGTGGGATCGACGGGCCTGCCGTCCCGGCGAATCTCGAAATGAAGCTTGACGGTTCTGGCGTCGGTGCTCCCCATGTCCGCGATTCGCTGGCCGCTCTTCACAGTTTCGCCTTCCCTGACGTGAAGATGATCGTTGTGCGCGTAGGCACTTAGGTACCTTTTGTTATGTTTTACGATAATAAGCTTGCCGTATCCTCGAAGTCCACTTCCGCTGTACACCACGCGCCCTGCTGCGGCTGCGACCACCGCAGCGCCGCGCGTGCCCGCGATATCGATGCCCTTGCCGCCGGATCGACCGAAGGTGCCGACGAGCTTGCCGCGCGCCGGCCAGCGCCATGCGCTCACGGCACGGTCGTCGCGTGGCGGCGGTGGCGCGGCGCGGCGGGACGACTGGCGCGGCGCCGGTGCCGCGCGCCCTTCGCGCGGCGTGGGCTCACGCGGCTCCACCGCCGGTGCGGCAGCGACGCTGGGACGCGGCGGTTCGGGGATAACCGCCGGGCGCGAGATGCGCAGCAGCTGCCCCGTGTGGATGGTGAAGGGCTCCGGTATCGCGTTCCACCGTGCGAGTTCCCGGTAATCGAGGCCGTAGCGCCACGCGATGGCATAGAGGGTCTCGCCGGACTCCACGCGGTGCACGCCCTGCGCCGGAGCCTGCACGCCCCGCTCGGGGGCACGCCCGAGTGGCGCCACCACGGTGGGCCCGGTGCAACCGGCGAGCAAGGTCATCGCGACGAGCGTGCCGGCGAGGCGCGCCCCCGGCGCTGCCGTCACCGCGTGCCCTTGAGCATGGGCACGAAGCTCACCGCGTCCAGCTCCGTGCGCTCGAAGCCGTCCACCCCGCGCTCGATGCACACCAGCCGCTGGATGCCCTGCGGGCCGAGGGGCACCACCAGCCGGCCGCCCTCGGCGAGCTGCGCGGGCAGCGCCTCGGGCAGCTCGGCGGGAGCCGCCGTGACCAGGATGCCGTCGAACGGCGCATGCTCCGGCCAGCCCTCGAAGCCATCGCCATGGCGGGCACGGATGTTGTCGATGCCGAGCGCGTGGAAGCGCTCGCGCGCCTCGCGCAGGAGCGCGTCGATGCGCTCCACGGTGAAGACCTGCTCCGCGATCCGTGCCAGCACCGCGCTCTGGTAGCCGCACCCCGTGCCCACCTCCAGCACCCGCGCGAGGCGGCGCCCGGCGCGCATGGCCTCGGTCATGCGCGCCACCACGTAGGGCTGAGAGATGGTCTGCCCCGATCCGATGGGCAGCGCGGTGTCCTCGTAGGCGCGCGAGGCCAGCGCCTCGTCCACGAACATGTGACGCGGGACGTCGCGGATGGCGCCGAGCACCTCCAGGTCGCGGATCCCCTCCTCCTGCAGGCGCGCCACCAGCCGCTCCCGGGTGCGCAGCGACGTCATGCCGATGCCGAAGCGATCCCGGATCATCGCAGCCGCACCCGCGATGCCCAGTCCTGGGTCAGGTCCAGCGTGCCGTGCCGGGTGAGGTCCACGGCGAGCGGGGTCACCGACACCCAGCCATCGCGTACCGCGTGGAAGTCCGTCCCCGGGCCCGCGTCCTGCTCGCTGCCGGGTGGTCCCACCCAGTACACCGGCTCGCCGCGGGGATCCGTCCCGCGCACCACCGGCTCGGAGCGGTGGCGGTGGCCGAGGCGGGTCGCCTTCACGCCACGCAGCGCCTCGAACGGCAGATCCGGGACGTTCACGTTGAGAATGGTGGCGGGTGGCATCTTCACCTCCGGCATCATCGCGAGCAGCGAGCGCACCACCCGCGCCGCCGTCTCGTAGTGCTCGCCGCCGTCCAGCACCAGCGACACCGCCATGCTCGGCAGGCCGAGGAAGCGCCCCTCCATGGCGGCGGCCACGGTTCCCGAGTAGAGCACGTCGTCACCCATGTTGGCCCCGGAGTTGATCCCGGAGATCACCATGTCCGGCTCGCTCTCCAGGAGGCCGGTGATGGCCAGATGCACGCAGTCGGTGGGGGTGCCGTTCACGAACACGAAGCCGCTGTCGTCGGTGCGCGCCCGCACCGGGCGGTCGAGGGTCAGCGAGTTGCTGGCGCCGCTGCGGTTGCGGTCCGGCGCGACGACGGTCACCTCCGCCACCTCGGCCAGCGCTCGGGCGAGGCAGCGCAGCCCGGGTGCGCGGTAGCCGTCGTCGTTGCTGAGCAGCAGGCGCACGGGCTTCAGCCGGCCGGGAACACGACCAGGTGATCGGCCTCGACCCGGATCCCCACCACTTCCCCGGTCTCGTGATTGTGGTGGCTGGGGAACAGCGACAGCACCGCGCTGCCGGACGGCAGTGTCAGCGAGTACAGGATGTTGGCGCCCTTGAAGGAGCGCCCGCGCACCGTTGCCCGGATACGGCTGTCCGGATCGGGCACGATGTCGTCGGGGCGCAGCAGCACGTCCACCGGGCGGCCCGCGCCGAGGCCGTAGGCCCGGTCGCCGCGTAACATTCCGAGCTCCGTGTCCACGGTCTCGGGCGTGGCCAGGCGCCCGCGCAGGAACACCCCCTGACCCACGAAGTTGGCGACGAAGCGCTCGCGGGGCTCGTGGTAGAGGTTGTACGGCGTGTCCCACTGCAGCAGGTGCCCGTCGCGCATCACGCCCACGTGGTCGGCCAGGGCGAAGGCCTCGTTCTGATCGTGGGTGACCAGCAGGGCCGTGATGCGCCGCTCGCGCAGGATCTGGCGCACCTCCCGCGCGAGGCGCTCACGCAGATCCGCGTCCAGGCTCGAGAACGGCTCGTCGAGCAGCATCACCGCGGGGTGCGGCGCCAGCGCCCGCGCCAGGGCCACGCGCTGCTGCTGGCCCCCGGACAGCTCGTGGACGTAGCGCCCGCCCAGCCCCTGCAGTCCCATCACGTCGAGCATCTCGTCGATGCGGGCGCGACGGTCGCGGCCGGCGAGGCCGCGCAGCCCGAAACCCACGTTGCCCTCCACGTTCAGGTGCGGGAACAGGGCGTTGTCCTGGAACACCATGCCAACCCGCCGGCGCTCGGGCGCCAGGGTGCGCCCGGGCGTGGACACCAGCTTGCCGTCGATGTGGATCGCACCGCGCATCACGGGCTCGAAGCCCGCGATGGCGCGCAGGGTCGTGGTCTTGCCGCAGCCGCTCGGGCCGAGCAGGCAGCCGAGTCCACCCTGGTTCACGTGCAGGGACAGGTCGCGCACGACCAACGCTTCGTCGTACTCCACGCTGATGTCCGCAACGTTGAGCAGCGCGCTCACGACCGTGGGCGTGCGCCTGCCAGGGAGGAGACCGCCGCGCTCATCGCCACCGCCGGTACACGCACACGTCAGGCCAGCACCAGGAACTCGAGCAGCGCCTTCTGCACGTGCAGGCGGTTCTCCGCCTCGTCCCACACGACGCTGCGCGGACCGTCCAGCACCTCGGCGCTGATCTCCTCGCCCCGGTGCGCTGGAAGACAGTGCATGACGATGGCGTCACTCGCGGCGTGACGCATGAGCGCGTCATCCACCTGGAAGCCGGCGAAGGCGCGCTCGCGCCTGCGCTGCTCCGCCTCCTGTCCCATGCTGGCCCACACGTCCGTGACCACCAGGTCGGCACCCCGGGCGGCCACGCGCGGGTCGTGGCCGACGCTCACGCGGTTGCCGGCCACCGACAGCACCTCGCCATCGGGCTCGTAGCCGGCAGGCGTGGCGATCCGCAGGTTGAACCCGAAACGATTCGCCGCGTTGACGAAGGAATGGCACATGTTGTTGCCGTCGCCGATCCAGGCCACGGTGCGATCCTCGATGCTGCCCCGGTGCTCCTCGAAGGTGAACACGTCGGCGAGAACCTGGCAGGGATGGAAGCGATCGGTCAGGGCGTTGATGACCGGCACCCGTGAATGTGCCGCGAATCGCTCCAGGGACTCCTGGTGGAAGGTGCGGATGGTGATCACGTCCACCATCCGCGACGTGACCCGCGCGGTGTCCTCGACGGGTTCGCCGCGCCCGAGCTGGGTGTCGCGCGGGGAGAGGAAGATCGCGTGGCCGCCGAGCTGCGCGATGCCGGCCTCGAAGGATACCCGCGTGCGCGTGGAGGACTTCTCGAAGATCATCCCCAGGATCCGCCCCCGGAGGGTCTCGTGGGGCGTGCCCGAACGGCGCAGGGCCTTGAGCTCCGCGGCACGGCGCAGGATGGCCGCGAGCTCCTCGCGGCCGAAGTCCAGCAGCGAGAGCAGGTGTCGCGGCCGCCCGGCGCTCACGTGCCCTGACCCGAGCTCCAGTCGCGCACCAGCCGGCACAGCAGCGACACCACCTGATCCACCTCGTCGGGCGAGATCACCAGCGGCGGCAGCAGTCGCACCACCTGGTCGGCGGTGACGTTGATGAGCAGCCCGTGCTCGAGCGCCATGCCCACCAGCTCGCCGCACGGGTGCGCCATCTCGACGCCCACCATCAGGCCCATGCCGCGCACCTCGCGCACGCTGTTGATGCCCTTCAGTCCCTCCCGCAGGCCCGCCTGGAGGCGCTCGCCCATCGCCGCGGCATGCTCCACCAGCTTGCCCTGCTCCATGGCGCGCACCACCGCCAGCGCCGCCGCGCTGGCGAGCGGATTGCCGCCGAAGGTGGATCCGTGCATGCCCGGCTGCAGCACCTCGCGCGCCGCGCCGCCCACCAGGCATGCCCCGATGGGCACGCCGTTGCCGAGCGCCTTCGCCAGCGTCATCACGTCCGGCACGATGCCCTCGTGCTGGTGGGCGAACCAGCGCCCGGTGCGGCCCATGCCGGTCTGAACCTCGTCCAGCATCAGCAGCCAGGCGTGTCGATCGCACAGCTCGCGAAGGCGCTTCAGATAGCCGGCCGGCGGCACCAGCACCCCACCCTCGCCCAGCACCGGCTCCACCAGCACCGCCACCACGTCGCTGCGGGTACGGGCCACGGCTTCCACCGCGTCCGTGTCGCCGTAGGGCACGCGCACGAAACCGCTCACCAGCGGCTCGAACCCGGCCTGCACCTTGCGGCTGCCGCTGGCGCTCAGCGTGGCCAGGGTGCGCCCGTGAAAGGCGCCCTGGCACACCACCACGGCCGGGGCGTCGACGCCGCGGCCGTGGCCGTAGGCCCGCGCCGTCTTGATCGCCGCCTCGTTGGCCTCGGCACCCGAGTTGCACAGGAACGCGGCGTCCATCCCGCTGTGCGCCACCAGCGCCGCCGCCAGCTCCTCCTGCAACGGGATGCCGTAGAGGTTCGAGGTGTGCAGCACGCGCGACGCCTGGCCGCTCACCGCGGCGGTCACGTCGGCGTGGGCGTGGCCGAGGCCGCACACCGCGATGCCCGCCAGCGCGTCCAGGTAGCGCCGGCCCTCGCTGTCGAAGAGCCACACGCCCTCCCCATGGGTGAAGCTCACGGGGAGGCGCTTGTAGGTGTTGATGAGCGGCCCGGTCATGTTATCTCCCGCGCGGATCGAAGGGACCCATGATGCACCGAAAAAGCCCGGCGTCGTGCCGGGCGGCGGGATTGTATCAGGCCGCCGCCCCGCGCCACGTCACTCGGGCAGCCGCAGCCACACGCAGCCGTGCGCGCTGGCTGCGTCGATGGCCGCGAGACGGCGTTCGTGTGCCGCGCGCTCCCCGGCGTCGGCGCGCAGCACCGGCAACGCGGGCCGCACGGCCCGGCGGCGCGTCGGCAGCGCGGCGCGGTTTGCGCCGGGGCGGTCGCTCGCGCCCAGATCCAGCGTCGCCTGGCCGCCGGTCATGGCCAGGTACACCTCGGCGAGGATCTCCGCATCCAGCAGCGCCCCGTGAAGCTGACGCCCGGAGTTGTCCACCGCGTAGCGCGCACACAGCGCGTCCAGGCTGTTGCGCTGGCCGGGGTGCAGCTCGCGGGCAATGGCGAGGGTGTCCAGCACGCCGCACAGATCGGAGACCCGGGCCGGCTCGGCGAGGCGCGCGAGCTCCTGGTCCAGGAAGCCCACGTCGAATGGCGCATTGTGGATGATCAGCTCGGCGCCGCGGATGAAGTCGGTGAACTCGCCGGCCGCCTCCTCGAAGCGCGGCTTGTCCGCCAGGAACTCCTCGCTGATGCCGTGCACCTCGAGGGCACCGGCCTCGATGCCGCGTCCCGGGTTGAAGTACTGGTGGAAGTGACGCCCGGTGATGCGCCGATCCACGATCTCCACCGCTCCCACCTCGATCACCCGGTGCCCTTCCGCCACGTTCAGGCCCGTGGTCTCGGTGTCCAGAACCACCTGCCGGCTCATGCGTCCTCCTCGCGCAGCGCCTCGATGGCGCGCCGCGCCAGCGCGTCGGCGCGCTCGTTCTCCGGGTGGCCGCTGTGGCCCCGCGTCCAGCACCACTCCACGTCGTGGCGGGCCGCCGCCCGGTCCAGGCGCTGCCACAGGTCGGCATTCTTGACCGCGGTGCGAGCGGCCGTCTTCCAGCCGCGCGCCCGCCAGCGGGGCAGCCATTCCTGGATTCCGCTGCACAGGTAGCGCGAGTCGGTGGTCAGGCGCACCCGGCAGCGGCGCGAGAGCGCCTCCAGCGCCGCGATGGCCGCCATCAGCTCCATGCGGTTGTTGGTGGTATGGGGTTCCGCGCCGCTCAGCTCGCGCTCGTGGCCGCGGAAGCGAAGCAGCGCGCCCCAGCCGCCCGGGCCCGGGTTCCCGCGGCACGCGCCGTCGGTGTAGATCTCCACGGTCCCGTCTCCACCCGTGGCCCGCGCCGGTGTGTCGTGCACCGGCGCGTCATTCACGTTCCGGCCCCGCGGCGCGCCACTCGGTGTCCGGCATCCGCGCCGGCGGTCCGGCGAGACTCGCGCCCACCAGACGCGGCCGGTAGGCGAAGCGCGGGCGGATGGGGGTCGCGCGCGCGACGCGCTTGCGCGCGCCCAGCACGAAGGCGCCGCTCAACGGAGGGAACAGCTGCCGCCCGAGCGCTTCCATGGGTGTGAGACGCTCCAGCAGCCGGGCGTTGCGTAGCGGCGGGCGGAAGAACAGGCCGTCCACCGACAGCAGCTCGAAGCCCACCAGCTTCAGCCAGTCGCGCAGCCGCCCCTGGGCGAGAAAGCGACCGTGCCACGGCGCATGGCCGCCACGCCTGCGCAGAACCCGCCACAGCCCCAGCAGGCTCCAGGGGTTCAGCGCGCACACGAACAGGTAACCCTCCGGCACCAGCACCCGGGCCGCCTCGCGCAGCGCTTCGTGGGGGTGCGGCTCGAACTCCAGCACGTGGGGCAGCAGCAGCACGTCGACGCTGTCGGACTCCAGGGGCAGCGCCGCGGCACGCCCGCGCAGGGCCGCGTATCCGGCACCGCCGCCGGTGCCGTGCAGGTCCACCACGCAACGCTGCAGGATGCGGCTGGCCCCGAGCAGGTCCAGCCCGGGCAGCGCCCCCACCTGCACCAGGTGGTACCCGAAGCGATCCGCGAGGCGCTCGCCCAGCACCGCCTGCTCGGCGGCCAGGATGCTGTGCCCGGGCTCCGCGGCGAACCAGCGCGCCGCCGAGTCGTGGCGCGCGTCTGCCTCCGGGCCCAGCGTGAGCGGATGCTCTTGATTCTCTCGGAACACCCGTCGTAATCCGGTTCTCGGGACGCCCGATCCTATTCTGTCACAGGCGGGCGGCGTGGCGTCGTGTGGTGTGACCCGCGGCCTTGACCGCCGATTCGTCGAACCCTAGCATTTTCGGCTTGCATCGGCGGCCTCGCTCCTGGATGGGGTCACGTTGCACGGAGCCGAGGAACGATGACCCGCCAGCAGTTGCGCGCCGCACCATCCACGAGCGCGACCGGCGCCCCGCGCGTCGGCGCGGCGGCGTTCGCCATGCCGGTCGGGCACCACGCGGCGCCATCGCGCATGCCGCGGCGCTGGCTGGCCCCCCTGCTCCTGGTGCCGTCGCTGCTGGCCGGCTGCGCGCCACAGGGCGTGCGCGAGGACACCGTCGCGGTCGATGCCGAGGAGGCGGCGGGCCAGGCGGTGCTGGTGGCGCCCGGCCCACCGCCGCCGGACATGGCGACACCCAGCGACACGGTGGTGCTCGAGCGGCTGCGCAGGCGCGCCACCGAGCGCCGGGCCGAGGCGGCGCGGCTGCGGATGGATGCGGAGGTGCCGCGCCACGAGGACGTGTGGGCGAGGATCCGCGCGGGCCTGCGCCTGCCCCCGGTGGATCACCCCGCGGTGGACGCGGAGCTCCGCTGGTATGCGGCCCGCCCGGACTACATCCAACGCACCACCGATCGTGCGCGCCTGTACCTGGCATTCATCGCCCACGAGGCCGAGCGGCGCGGCCTGCCCATGGAGCTCGCCCTGCTGCCGGTGGTGGAGAGCGCCTTTCAACCCTATGCCCGCTCGCCCATGGGCGCGATGGGGATCTGGCAGTTCATACGCTCCACCGGCCGGCGGTACGGCCTGCACCAGAGCGCGTGGTACGACGCACGCCGCGACATCGTGGAGTCCACCCGAGCGGCCTTCGACTACCTCGAGAGGCTCCACCGGGACATGGACGGCGACTGGCTGCTGGCGGTGGCTGCCTATAACGCTGGCGAGGGCAACGTGATGCGGGCGCGCCGGCGCAACCGCGCCGCTGGACGACCCGACGACTTCTTCGCCCTGACCCTGCCAGCAGAGACTCGGGCCTACGTGCCGAGACTGCTTGCGGTGGCGCGCCTGGTGGCGGCGCCCGGGCGCTACGGCATCACCCTGGATCCCATCGACGACGAGCCCTACTTCCGCCGCGTGCACGTGGGCAGCCAGATCGACCTCGCCAAGGCGGCGGAGCTGGCGGAGATCACGCTGAACGAGATGATGCTGCTCAATCCCGGGTTCATGCGCCATGCCACGGATCCGGACGGTCCGCATCACCTGCTGGTCCCGACGGAGTCCGTGAGCACCTTCCGCCAGGCGCTGGCCGCGCTGCCCCCCGAGGAACGCATGCTGTGGGCGACCCACGAGGTGTCCCGCGGCGACACCCTGTCGGACATCGCGCGCCAATACGGGGTGAGCGTGGACAGCCTGCGTGCCGCGAACGGCGTGGACGGCAGCCTGCTGTCCGTGGGACAGGAGCTCAAGGTGCCGTCGGGCGCGCGCGCCGGCGCGCTCGACGGGCTGAGCCCGGAGGTGCGTGCCGGCATCAAGCGCGCGCAGCTCGCCGAGCAGCGCAGCGTCTACCGGGTGCGCAACGGCGACAACCTGTGGAACATCGCGCGCCGGCACCGGGTCTCGCTCACCAAGCTCATGCGCTGGAACGGACTCGGCAACCGCAGCATCCTGCGCCCGGGCCAGAAGCTGGTGATCTGGCGTCCCGGTGCCAGGGCGGCGCCGGCGCCGGCGCCCGCCGCCGACACCAAGCCCGTCGTGCACGTGGTGCGGCCCGGCGACAACCTGTGGAACATTGCGCGCCGCTACCGGCTGTCCACTGCCGATCTCGCAAGCTGGAACGGCATCAGCACCGCGTCCATCCTGCAACCCGGCCAGGAGCTGCGACTCACACCGCCGCGATCCGCCCTGCTCCCCGTCCCGCGCGCCAGCGCCTGAACGTCGCCCGCGGTTTGTGTGATCCGGGCGCTTCCCGGATACTGCCCGCCACGTCGTTTCCGAGGATCGCGATGGAGCAGCCCCGGCAGATCGGGAAGTACTCCGTGATCGGCGTTGCCGGCGAGGGCAACATGGGCACGGTCTACCTGGGGCACGATCCCTTCAGCGACGAGCACGTGGCACTCAAGGTGTGCCCGGTGACCGCAGGCAGCGGCTTCAAGATCGCGCGCAAGCTCTTCTTCAACGAGGCAAAGACCGCCGGGGGACTCGAGCATCCCAACATCCTCTCCATCCGGGACGCGGGCGAGCACGACGGTCTGCCCTACATCGTGATGGAGTACGTGGACGGCGCCGACACCCTGCGCAGCCACGTGGACCCGGCCAACCTGCTGCCCCTGCCGCGGGTGATCGAGCTCCTCTACCAGTGCGCCAAGGCGCTGGACTACGCCCACCGGCGCGGCGTCATCCACCGCGACATCAAGCCGTCGAACATCATGCTCACCCGCGACGGCACGGTGAAGATCGGCGACTTCGGCATCGCACACAACGCGCTCAGTGACGAGACCCAGCTGATGGGCGTGCTGGGCTCACCCCGCTACATGTCGCCGGAGCAGATCCGCGAGGAGGACCTGAACCACCAGACGGACCTGTACTCGCTCGGCGTGATCGCCTACGAGCTGGTCACGGGGCGCCCGCCCTTTCTCGCCAGGAACATCAGCCAGCTCGTACGCAAGATCGTCGAGGAGGAACCGCCACCGGTCACCACGCTGCGCCCGGAGGTCCCGCAGGCCCTGGCGGCCATCATCGCCCGCGCCATGGCCAAGCGGCTCGAGGACCGCTACGAGTATGGCCACGAGATGGCCGCCGACCTGGCGTCGCTGTTCGGCAGCCTGGACCACGGGCGACCGATGCCCGGCCCCGAGGAGCGCTTCCGGATCGCGCGGGAGCTGGCCTTCTTCAACGACTTCTCCGACGCCGAGCTGCGCGAGGTGCTGGACGCCGCCGGGTGGCGGGAGGCGCGTCCAGGCGCCACCATCATGGCCGAACGGGCGGCGGGCGACGCGTTCTACGTGCTCGCCTCGGGCGAAGCCAGCGTGCAGGTGAACGGCGTCGAGGTGGGCGTCCTGACCAAGGGCGAGTGCCTCGGCGAGATGGCGATCCTCACACAGGGCGTGCGCGGCGCGTCGGTGCTCGCGACCGAGGAGTGCTTGCTGCTGCGCATCGACTACCGGCTCATCGAGCGCGCCACCATGGGCTGCCAGCTCCGCTTCAACCAGGTGTTCCTGCGCACGCTGATCGAGCGCCTCGCGCGCACCAATGCGAGGCTTGCCGACGCCCTTGCCGGCTGAGGCGGCCCGCCCGCGGGCCTGTGCTACACTCGCGTCCCGAACGTTCCGGCGCACGGGGAGGCAGCCATGGCGGACAGGACACCGGTCGCACCGATGGATTCCAAGCAGAAGAACTCGCCCGTATCGGGGCCGATCGAAGGCGAGTCCACGGTGATGCTAGATTCCGCCACCACCACTCAGTGTTACTGGAACGGCCAGGAGTTCGCCGAGGGCGCCCTGGTCGAGAGCGAAGGCCAGGTATTCGAGTGCACCTACGGCCGCTGGGTGCGTCACGACTGATCGCGCGACGGCGCCTGCGGCGCGCCGCGCGCGTGCCGTGACCGGACTTCGACTGCTCCTGCTGGCGGCGCCCATTGCGCTGCTGGTGCTGATGCTGCAGGCCGTGCTCTGGGTGCCCAGCTATCACACCCAGGGTCGCGGCGACCCTGCCCGCCTGCGGACGTTCGTCGAGGCCTCCACCGGCGACGCCCGCCTGCTCAATCCGATCCTGCATGCCGACACCGCCAGCTCCCGCGTCGTGGGGCTGGTGTTCGACGGACTGCTGCGCATCGGCGAGAACCTGGAGCTGGAAGGTGCGCTGGCCGAGCGCTGGGAGGTGACCGAGCGCGCCTACCTGGCCCTGGCGCCCGGTGCGGATCCCGACGCCACCGTGACGCGGGTGCGCACCGCGCTCGCCGGCGTATCGCCGGACCTGCTCGTCGCGCCACCCACGGTGCTGCCGCCCGCCCGCGAGCGCCTCGAGGTCGAGGTTCCGGGGCGGACCGGGCCGGTGACCGTCGAGGTGCAGCGGCCCGCGCGCCTGGAGCTCGTGCTGTCGCGGGTCGTCCCGGAGCTCGCGACGCTGCTGCGCCGAGCCCTCGACCTGCCGCCGGATGCGGCACCCGGACCCGGTGGCACGGTGGATGCCGCCGGCGAGGCGCTGCCGGAGGAGCTCGCCTCGTCCCTGGTCCCGTGGCTCGAACAGAACCCGGAGATCGTGTTCCGTCTGCGCCGCGGCGTGCGCTTCCACGACGGTCATCACTTCGACGCGGGCGACGTGGTGTTCACGTACCGAGCCATCATGAACCCGCGCAACCTCTCACCGCGCCGTTCGAGCTTCGAGCCCGTGAAGCGCGTGGAGCCGCTGGACGAGCACACGGTACGCGTGGTGTACAAGCGCCTGTTCTCCCCGGCGGTCAGTGCCTGGACCATCGGCGTCCTGCCCGAGCACCTGCTCGACGACGCGGCCATGGCGGCGGAGATGGACCGGCGCGGGCTGTCCGCGGCCGCGCGCGCCTCCTTCGGGCTGCGCGAGAGCACGTTCAACCGCGACCCCGTCGGCACCGGCCCGTTCCGCTTCCGCCGCTGGTCCAGCGACGAGCTCATCCACCTGGAACGCAACGACGACTACTTCGACGGCGCGCCGCTCTACCGCGACTACTACTACCGCGTGCTGCCCGACACCCTCGCCCAGGAGCTCGAGTTCCGCGCCGGCGCGGTCGACACCTACCGGGCCGAGCCGCACCAGGCGGAGCGCTACCGGCGCGATCCGCGCTACCGGCCCTTCTCCGCCATCCTCCCCGGCTACACCTACATCGGCTACAACCTGCGCAAGGCGCCGTTCTCGGATCCGCGTGTCCGCCATGCGCTGGGCATGGCCATCGACGTGGACGCCATCATCCGCTACGCCCTGTTCGACGAGGGCGAGCGTGTCACCGGCCCTTTCGCGAGCGTCACCGAGTGGTACGACCGCGGCGTCCCGGCGCTGCCTCACGACCCGGCACGGGCCGAGGCGCTGCTGGCCGAGGCCGGCTTCGTCCGCGGAGCGGACGGCTGGCTCGCGCGCGACGGCAAGCGTCTCGAGTTCAACCTCATCACCAACAACGGCAACCTCCTGCGCAAGGCGGTCACCAGCATCGTGCAGCAGGCGTGGCAGCGCATCGGCGTGAAGTGCAACGTGCAGCTGTTCGAGTGGGCGGTGTTCCTCAAGGACTTCGTGAACCCCGGCCAGTTCGACGCGGTGGTGCTCGGTTGGCGGCTCGACCTGGACCCGGACCTCTACCAGATCTGGCACTCGAGCCAGGCAGATCCGAACGAGCTCAACTTCGTCGGCTTCGACGATCCGGAGTCCGACCGGCTGATCGAGACCATCCGGCGCGAGTACGATCGTGAAGCGCAGCGCCGCCTCGCCCACCGCCTGCACCGGCGCATTGCCGAGCTGCAGCCCTACACCTTCCTGTTCGCCCCGCGCTCCACCCAGCTCCTGGACCGCAAGATCGTCATGCGCACGCCGGACGGCGGCATCGAGCCGGTGCGCGCCGGCGGCGCCGGCGAGCTGTTCTTCCACATGAACCGCTGGCAGCGCCTGGCCCATGATCCGGGCTTCTGACGGCCACGGCGTCGCGGGCAGGCGCCCCCCGGGACCACGTGGAGGCGGGCAACGGCTGACGCGACCGTGCGCGCCATGGACGGCGCGCTGGAGCCTCCAGGGACGGATTCACGGCGTGTCGTGTCAGCCGTTGCCCGCCTCCGGGTTCCGCCGCAGTGGCGGGGATGGGGCTGCACGTACCGGAGCGCCGATGGCGCGCGGCGCAGGCACGCGCTGATGCTGCGCCGCACGCTCGTCACCCTGCTCTCGCGCACGCTGCTGCTGCTGGTGGTCTCCATCGTGGCCCACGCGGTGGTGCACCTGGCGCCCGGCGAGCCGAGCGAGGTGGATCCGGCCAACCCGCGCATGAAGCCGGAGGACGTGGCGCTGATCCGCGCGGCGTTCCACCTGGACGATCCGGTGCACCTGCAGTACGCGTACTGGATGCGCGACCTGGTCACCGGCGAGCTGCGCTCGTTCAAGGACGGGCAGCCGGTGCTCGCGAAGATCGGCGAGCGCTTCGTGAACTCGCTGCCCCTGTTCCTGTGTGCCACGGCGCTCATCTGGACCCTGTCCTTTCCCACCGGAATCCACGCGGCCCTGCGGCGCGGGCGCCTCGTGGACCGGGCGTCGACGGTGGTGGCCTACGCCTTCATCTCGGTGCCGAGCTTCGTCTTCGCGTACCTGCTGATCCTGGTAGTGGTGGACACACTTCAGGTGCCGGTGGTGGGGATGCGCACATTCGGGCTGCAGGCCGAGAGCACCTGGCAGCAGGCCATGGACCGGCTGTGGCACCTGGCGCTGCCGTCCATCATGTCAGCGCTGGTGGGGATCGCGGTGCTCTCGCGCTACGTGCGCTCGCAGATGGTGGAGGTGCTGCACCAGGATTACGTCCGCACGGCCCACGCCAAGGGGCTGCCGGGCGACGTGGTCGCCTACCGCCATGCCCTTCGCAACGCCCTGCTGCCGGCGATCACCATGTTCGGGCTGCTGCTGCCGAACCTCATCGGCGGCTCGGTGATCGTGGAGCAGATCTTCGCGTGGCCCGGGATCGGGCGGCTGGGCTACGAGGCCATCCTGGCCCGGGACTACCCGGTGATCCTCACCCTGAACCTGTTCGCCGCCGCCCTGACCATCGCCGGCACCCTGGTCGCCGACCTGCTATACGCCGCCGCCGACCCGCGGGTGCGCGAGCGGTGACAGCCCGGCTCGCACGCAGTGCCACCTGGCAGGCGCTGCGCGGCGACCCGGCCGCGATGGCGGGGCTCGCGGTGCTGGCGGTGCTGGTGCTGGTGGCGCTGGCGGGAAAGCTCGCGACGGACGTGAGCGGCCTGCTGGACCCGGCGGAGGTGCGCCTGGTGGACAAGCTGCGCCCGCCCATGTCGCAGCCGTCGACGGCGCTCGAGCCGGATCTCCGTCCGCCGCTCGGGCGCTACGTGCTCGGTACCGACGACCTCGGGCGCGACGTGTTCGCCCGCATGCTGCAAGGCAGCGTGGTATCGCTGTCCATCGGGTTCGTGGCCATGGCCATCTCGGTGGCGGTGGGCGTGGCGCTGGGGGCGCTGGCCGGCTTCTACGGCCGGCGCCGCCTCGGGCCGGTGACGGTGGATGCGCTGATCATGCGCTTCACCGACGTGATGCTGTGCTTCCCCTCGTTCTTCCTGGTGCTCACGGTGATTGCGCTGCTGCCGCCCAGCATCTACTACATCATGGCGGTGCTGGGGCTCACCGGCTGGATGGGCATCGCGCGCTTCGTGCGCGCGGAGCTGCTGAGCCTGCGCGAGCGGGAGTTTGTCCTCGCCGCGCGCGCCTGCGGCATCCCTGAGCGGCGCATCGTGACCGTGCACCTGCTGCCGAACGCCGTGGGACCGGTGCTGGTGACCGCGACCATCACGGTCGCGACCGCAATCCTGACCGAGAGTGCCTTGAGCTTCCTCGGCTTCGGGGTGCAGCCACCGGACGCCACCTGGGGCAACATCCTGGCGGACGGACGCGCCTACATCTTCGATGCGCCGTGGCTGTTCTTCATTCCGGGGAGCGCCATCTTCGCGGTGGTGCTCGCCTTCAACCTGGTGGGCGAGGGGCTGCGGGAGGCGTCCGATCCGCGGCTGCGGCGCCGCTGACGACGCCCGCGCGGGTGATTCGGCACGCGCAAAGCCGGTACACTCGGCGTACCGGGCCCAGCATGTAGCGGACGTTCACCACATGGCATTCCTCGACGGCAAGCGGGCCCTGATCGTCGGCGTCGCGAGCAACCGGTCCATCGCCAGCGGCATCGCCCAGGCGATGCGCCGCGAGGGCGCGGAGCTCGCGTTCACCTACCAGAACGAGCGGCTCCAGTCCCGGGTGCGCGAGATCGCGGCGGAGCTGGGGTCGGAGCTGTGCCTGCCCTGCGACGTGGAGAGCGACGAGCAGATCGCGGCGGTGTTCGATGGCCTGGCCGCGGCCTGGGACGGGCTCGACATCATCGTGCACGCGGTGGCCTTCGCGCCCCGCGAGTCGCTCAAAGGCGACTACCTGGAGGCGGTGGACCGGGAGGCCTTCCGCATCGCCCACGACGTGAGCGCCTACAGCTTCGCCGCGCTGGCGAAGGCCGGGCGAGGGATGCTCGAAGGGCGCGCGGGCGCGCTGCTCACGCTCAGCTACCTGGGTGCGGAGCGGGTGATGCCGAACTACAACGTCATGGGCCTGGCGAAGGCCAGCCTCGAGGCCAACGTGCGCTACATGGCGGCCGCCCTGGGACCGCAAGGAACCCGCGTCAACGCCATCTCCGCCGGCCCCATCAAGACGCTGGCGGCCGCCGGCATCTCCGACTTCCGCCGGATGCTGGAGCTCGCCGAGCACAGCGCGCCCCTGCGGCGCAACGTGACCCTCGAGGACGTGGGCAACGCCGCTGCGTTCCTGTGCTCGGACCTGGCCGCGGGGATCACCGGCGAGGTGGTCTACGTGGATGCCGGAATCAACATCGTGGGCATGCCCGGACTGTGAGCCACGCGGCGTGCCCGTGAAGGGGGCGCCGAACACCCGCGGACTGGTGCCCGTGGCCGCGGCACTGCGCGGCAGCGGCGGCTCGCCGGAGACGCTGCATCTCGGGGCCATCGCGGTGGTGGACGGTGCCGGGGAGCCGGTGTGGAGCGCCGGCGATCCGCGGCTCGCGTATCCGCTGCGATCCACCGCGAAGCCGGTGCAGCTCCTGCCCTACCTGCTGGACGGACTCGACCGCCGAAATGGCACGGACGCCGCCGATCTGGCGGTCATGATGGCGTCGCACAGCGGCGAGCCGGAGCACGTGGCGCGGGTGGGCGCCCTGCTCGATCGCTTCGGGCTCGCGCCGGATCAGCTGCAGTGCGGGACGCACCCGCCGTATCACGAGGAGACCCGGGTGCGCCTCGCGGCGGGCGGCGAGGTGCCCTCCGTGCTGCACTGCAACTGCAGCGGCAAGCACGCCGCCATGCTGGCCGTATGTGCCGCCAACGGCTGGCCGCTGGAGAGCTATCTGGCGCCGGAGCATCCCCTGCAGCGGCGCATCGAGGCCCTGCTGCGGGTGATGGCGGACGCCAGCGACGCGCCGCTGCCGCGGTCGGTGGACGGCTGCGCCCTGCCCACCTGGTGGCTGCCCCTGGCCGGGCTCGCACAGACCTTCGCCCGGCTCGCCGACGGGCGCGGCGCGCCCGCGCTGGAAGACCGCGAGCCAGGGCCGCTGCTCGGGCGGCTGTACGACGCGGCAACCGCCCATCCCCACATGCTGGCGGGTAGCGGCCGCCTGGACACCGACCTGATGCGGCGCCTGGGCACCCGGGTGTTCACCAAGACCGGTGCAGACGGGCTCTACGCCATGGCGGTGCGCCCCACCCGGCGCCATCCCCGGGGACTCGGCATCGCCTTCAAGGTGGCGGACGGGGATCCCGCGAGCCAGGTGCGCGCGCTGGTGGCGAGCCGGCTGCTGGCACAGCTCGACCCGGACGCGCTGTCCGACGCGCTCTCGGTGGACGACGGCGAGCGCCGCAACAACCGCGGCCAGGTGGTGGGCGAGCGGGTGGTGCTGTTCCGGGTGGAAAGCTGAATGGAACTTCCGAATCGCAGGCCAGCGGCCAGGGCGGAGTAAGGCATGGGTCGGGGCGCCCGCGGCCGCCGACGGTCGCGTGCGGCGACACCCGCTTCGCCTTCCAGGGCACCCGTGGCGGCAGCGGGCTCGCCTCGCAAGGGCTTCGTGGATGCTCGCCGACCCCCGGCGCGAACGCCTCCACGACCGCATCTCCGGCGCCCGTGCGCGCCAGGGACGGCGCGCTCGAGCCCCCGGGGACGGCTTCACGGCGGGGCGCATCCCCCCTGATCTGTCTCCCACCGCCCGGGCGTTTCGCGCCTGGCCGGGTGGCACCCTCCAGCCATGGCGAGGCGAAGCCCGCGCCTCGAACGTGGTCAGCCGTCGGCGCGGGCGAACGCGGATCGAAGCACGCGCTTCTCCGCCGCGCGCTGTCCGGGACTCAGCTCGCGCTTCTTGAACTCCGGGTCCAGGCGCCGGCAGGCGCGGTAGAAGCGCAGCTTCACCTGGTTGACGGACTGCCCGCAGGGGCCCGCCGGGAGGTCGTCGTCCGCAGGCCCTGCCAGGAGCTCGCCGTCGTAGGTGCCGTGGATCAGGATGCGGAACTCGTGCTCGTCGTCGTCCACCCGCGCCTGGTCGAAGACGGAGAACGCGTCCAGCAGGAGCCGGCGATCCCGCAGCAGATCGCGCACCGGCCTGTCGATGAGCCCCGTCTGGGAGAGGAAGTGGTAAACCACCTCCACCGCCGCGTGCTGGTCCCGGCTCATGTGGTCTGCCGGACCCACGAAGAGGTTCGCGTCCATGTCCAGGACGAAGGGCGTTTCCTTGAAATACCCTTCGAAGGTGCGGCTCACGAAGGGCAGGCTCCCGAGCAGCTTGCGGCTGCTCGTGGGATCTTTCGGCCGGGCCACGGGGAACGCGACGCTCGTGTGGGCAGGGGCGACGAAAGTAACCGGCCCCCTGGGGCGATGCAAGCGAGTCACGGAACCGCGGCAGTCCTGGCCGGGCGTGTTTCGCGGGGGCGCGTCGCGCCATTCGATGCGCCGTTTGTTGCGCCGATGCAACTTTCATGCACAATGAAGCCGCCCATAGAGAGGACGCTGACAGGACCCCTGACGTGAGCGCTCATGCCACGCCCCTGATCCTGCGGCTGGACGTGACCGGCCAGCCGGTGCGGTGGCTGCCCTGGCAGCACGCGGTGGTGCTGCACAGCCGCGCCATGATCGCGTGGAGCGCGGGCGACACCCGCTTCACCTTCCACGGCGGCATCAACCGGGTGAGCGGCGAGCGCTCCAGCGTCACCGTGAGTTCCATCATCGCGGTGAAGGGGCGCCTGCGCCACGGCGACGGCGACGCCCTGGTGCCCCCGCTGTCCAACCGCGAGCTGTTCCAGCGCGACCGCCGCATGTGCATGTACTGCGGCAGCCCCTGCACCGAGTCGATGCTCACCCGCGACCATGTCCGGCCCCTGTCCCAGGGCGGTCGCGACGCGTGGAACAACGTGGTCACGGCGTGCAAGCCCTGCAACCATGCCAAGGGGGCGCGCACGCCGGAGCAGGCTGGGATGACGCTGCTGGCAATCCCCTACGTGCCCAACCGCGCCGAGTACCTGGTGCTGTCCAACCGCCGCATCCTCGCCGACCAGATGGCCTTCCTCAGCAAGCGCTTCCGCCGCGGCAGCCCCATGCGCGGCCAGTAAGGCCGGGACGGGTCCGCGCCATCGCTCAGGTCTCGTCCGGGCGCAGGTTCTGCTCCAGGATCTCCACGTCGGCCTGCCGGCGCAGCGCGCGCATCACCGCCGAGAAGGTCTGCTCGCCGTAGCCGGATTCCAGCGACTCGGCGATTCGCTCCCGCGTGCGGGCCGCCTCCGCCGGATCCAGATCTGCCCGGGCGGTCCCGAGCAGCGCCATCACCACGTAGCCCCCGCCGGCACCCTGGACGCCCTCGTACACCGGCTCCTCCCCCGACGGCGCCGGCATGCCGAACAAGGTCTCGGCCAGCGCCCGGGACAGCCCGCCCGGGGAGTCCCGGGTGGCGGTCTGCTCCGGCTGGAAGGACAGGCCGTGGGTCGCCGCCACCTCGTCCGGGGCACCACCGCCGCGCAGCGCGGCCAGCACCTGTCGGCCCACGTCGGCGGCCTTCTCTTCCGCCGCCTTGCGCTCCAGCAAGGCCGCGATCTCGCCGCGCACCTCCTCCAGGGTGCGCGGCCGTGATGGCTCGCGCTCGATCACCCGCAGCATGGCCACCCGCGAGGACCCCAGCTCGATGAGCTCGCTGTTGTTGCCGGCCTCCAGCACGTCGTCGCCGAAGGCCGCCGCGCGCACCGCCTCCTCGGTGGCGATCCCCGTGGCGGCGGCCCCGTCGCGGGAGAAGAACTCGCTGGTTCGCGGCGTCACGCCCAGCGCCTCGGCGGCCACCTCCAGGGACTCCGGGTGCTCGAAGCCCAGGTTCACCAGGCGCTCCACCTGCTCGGCGAAGATCTGCTCCGCCTGCGCCCGGCGGTACTCCCGCGCCACGTCCTCTCGCGCGTCCTCGAACGTGCGCACACCCTCCGGCTGGATGGCGGTGACCTGGATCAGGTGCCAGCCGAAGCGCGTGCGCACCGGCTCGCTCAGCGCGTCCTTCGCCAGCGAGAACGCGGTGTCCTCGAAGGCAGGATCCATCACACCCCGGCCGAAGGCGCCCAACGCGCCGCCGAGCGGTGCCGAGCCCGGGTCCTGGGACTCCGCCTTCGCCACCTCCGCGAAGTCCTCGCCCGCCTCGATACGTGCGCGCAGGGCGTCGATGGCGGCGCGGGCCTTCGCCACCTCGTCTGCCGGCGCATCGGCGGCGACGGTGAGCAGGATGTGGCGCGCCTCGCGCTGCTCGGGCGTGCGGTAGGAGTCCCTGCGCTGCTCGTAGATGGCCTTGAGCTCCGCCTCGTCGACGGTGACCTGCGCCGCGATGGCATCGCGGGACAGCTCGATGTAGCGCACCTTGACCCGCTCGGGCTGCACGTAGAGCTCAGGGTTCGCCTCGTACCATTCGCGGATGCGCTCCTCGGCGGGCGCCGGCACCTGGAGGGTGGCCGGGTCCACGCGCAGCAGCCGGAAGCGGCGCTGCTCGGTGTGCGCCTCCAGCGCCGCGTCGAGGGCGCGGCCGGTGACGATCTCGCTGCGGCGAAGCGCCGACACCACCTGCTCGCTCAGCAGCGAGCGGCGCATGTCCAGCTCGAAACCCTGGGCGGAGGTGCCGCGTGAGCGCAGGAACGCATCGTAGGCGGCCTGGGAGAACTGCCCGCCCTGCTGGAACGGCGGCAGGGAGCGGATGGACAGGGCGAGCTGACCGTCGCCCACGCGCAGGCCGCCCGCCACCGCGCCCTGCACCAGCACCTCGTCGTCGATCAGCTGCTCCAGTGCCTGACGCCGCAGCGACGCGTCGTCCAGGAGCGCGCTCGGGATGGTGCCGCCGAACATCTGGCGCAGACGATCGCGCTGCTGCTGCCAGGCGTTGCGGTACTGGTAGTAGCCGATCTCCGTGTCGTTCACCCGCGCCACCACGAGTCCCTGGTCCGGGGTGAAGTAGTCGGTGATCCCCCACAGGGCGAAGGTCACGACGATGAGGAGGATGATCGCCCAGGCGATCCAGCCGGTGGCGCGGTCACGGATGTATTGCAGCATGGGCGCTTCTCGACGGCCTGTGGTCCCGGCTCGAGCGCGGACCGCGGGCCGGGAAACGTCCCACCCCGACGGGCGGGCCGGGAGGCGTCCCGCCCGGACGGGGCGGGATGCAAATCACGAAGGCGCCCTCAGGCGCCTTCGTCATGTGGTTGGCGGAGCGGACGGGACTCGAACCCGCGACCCCCGGCGTGACAGGCCGGTATTCTAACCAACTGAACTACCGCTCCTCGAACGGGCCACGACGCCGTGGCTGGTGGGTGCTGAGGGGCTCGAACCCCCGACCTTCGCCTTGTAAGGGCGACGCTCTCCCGGCTGAGCTAAGCACCCGAAGTAAGCCGTTTAATTTACGGCATCCTTCAGGGCCTTGCCAGCCTTGAACCCGGGCAGCCGCGACGCGGCGATCTGGATCGTGGCGCCGGTCTGCGGGTTGCGTCCGGTACGCGCTGCCCGCGACTTCACCGAGAAGGTGCCGAAACCCACGATGGTGACGGTGTCCCCCTTCGCCAGGCTCGCGGTGATGCTGTCGAACACCGTGTCCACGCAGCGTGCGGCCGCGGCCTTGGAGATGTCCGCGGATTCCGCCACGGCGTCGATCAGATCGGCCTTGTTCATCAGCGCCCTCCCTCGGTTCGAACCCTGCTTTGCGCCACCCGGCGGCGCAAAGGCGGAGGATCTAACTGCGCGCCGAAAAGGGTGTCAAGCAGCCGTCCGGACACGCACCACGGCACCCCCGGATGCGCCGCGGCCACCGCCCCGCACCCCGCTCAATGGGGACGCAGACCCCCCTCGTCCCGCGTCTCGTCGCCCTCGGCCTGCTCCGCTTCGACCTTGGCCTCGGGCTTCGCCTCGCCGCCCTCGTCCACGGGCAACGAGCGCGTGAGCGCGACCTCCAGGACCTCGTCGATCCACTTCACCGCCTTCAACTCGAGATTGCTCTTGATGTTGGCGGGAATCTCGGACAGCTCGCGCTCGTTCTCCATGGGAATCAGCACGGTGCGAATGCCGCCGCGCAGCGCCGCCAGCAGCTTCTCCTTCAGCCCGCCGATGGGCAGCACCTCACCGCGCAGCGTGATCTCCCCGGTCATCGCCACGTCCGCGCGAACCGGGATGCCGGTGATCGCGCTCACCAGCGCGGTGCACATGCCGACGCCGGCGCTCGGGCCGTCCTTGGGCGTCGCGCCCTCCGGCACGTGGATGTGGATGTCGTGCTTGGCGAAGAACTCCGCCTGCACGTGCAGCCGCGCGCTACGGCTGCGTACCACCGTGAGCGCGGCCTGGATGGACTCCTGCATGACGTCACCCAGGCGGCCCGTGTAGCTGGTCTTGCCCTTGCCCGGCACCACCGCGGTCTCGATGGTCAGCAGGTCGCCACCCGTCTCGGTCCACGCGAGGCCGGTCACCTGGCCCACCCGGTCCTGCTCCTCCTTGCGCCCGAAGCGATAGCGCTTCACGCCCAGATACTTCTCAAGGGACTTGGGCGTCACCCGGACCTTGCCGGATTTCTTGCCGCTGACCTGCTGGCGCACCACCTTGCGGCACACCTTGGCGATCTCGCGCTCCACGTTGCGTACGCCCGCCTCGCGGGTGTAGTGGCGGATGATGTCCCGGATCGCCGGCTCGGAGACCGAGAGCTCGTCGTCGCGCAGGCCACTGTTCTTCATCTGCTTCGGGATGAGGTAGCGCTTGGCGATGTTGACCTTCTCGTCCTCGGTGTAGCCCGAGAGCCGGATGACCTCCATGCGATCGAGCAGCGGAGGCGGAATGTTCATGGTGTTGGCGGTGGCGACGAACATCACCTGGGACAGGTCGTAGTCCACCTCCAGGTAGTGATCGTTGAAGGCATGGTTCTGCTCCGGGTCGAGCACCTCCAGCAGCGCCGAGGACGGGTCGCCGCGGAAGTCCATCGACATCTTGTCCACCTCGTCGAGGAGGAACAGCGGGTTGCGCACACCGACCTTGGCCAGGTTCTGCACGATCTTGCCGGGCAGGGCGCCGATGTAGGTGCGGCGGTGGCCGCGGATCTCGGCCTCGTCGCGCACGCCGCCCAGCGACATGCGGACGAACTTGCGGTTGGTGGCGCGGGCGATGGATCGCCCGAGCGAGGTCTTGCCGACGCCCGGTGGACCCACCAGGCACAGGATGGGTCCCTTCAGCTTGCGCACCCGCTGCTGCACCGCCAGGTATTCGACGATGCGCTCCTTCACCCGCTCCAGGCCGTAGTGGTCCTCCTCGAGCACCGACTCCGCCTTCGGCAGGTCGTGGCGGATCTTGGTGCGCTTCTTCCACGGCACGCTGATCAGCCAGTCCACGTAGTTGCGCACCACGGTGGCCTCGGCCGACATGGGCGACATCATCTTGAGCTTGTTGATCTCGGCCAGCGCCTTCTCCTTGGCCTCGGCGGACATGCCCGCCTCCTCGATCTTGCGCGTGAGGTCCTCCACCTCGTTCGGCGCCTCGTCCATGTCGCCGAGCTCCTTCTGAATGGCCTTCATCTGCTCATTCAGGTAGTACTCACGCTGGCTCTTCTCCATCTGGCGCTTGACCCGGCCACGGATGCGCTTCTCGACCTGCAGCAGGTCGATCTCCTCTTCGAGCTTGCCCACGAGCTGCTCGAGCCGCTCGCGCACGTCGAAGATCTCGAGGATGGCCTGCTTCTGCTCGATCTTCACCGCCAGGTGCGCGGCGATCGTGTCCGCCAGCCGGCTCGGGTCGTCGATGCTGGACAGCGACGCCAGGATCTCCGGCGGCACCTTCTTGTTGAGCTTGACGTACTGCTCGAACTGGGTCAGGAGCGAGCGCGTGAGCACGTCGGCTTCCCGCTCGTCCAGCACCTCGCTCTCGAGCGCGGTGGCGTCGGCGAGGAACACCGCGTCGGTCTCCTCGAAGCGCTCGATGCGGGCACGCTCGCCACCCTCCACCAGCACCTTCACCGTGCCGTCGGGCAGCTTCAGGAGCTGCAGGATGTTGGAGATCGTGCCGACCTCGTACATGTCGTCCGGACCCGGGTCGTCCTGGGCGGCGTCCTTCTGGGCCACCAGCAGCACACGCTTGTCCGAGACCATGGCCCGCTCGAGGGCCTCGATGGACTTTTCGCGCCCCACGAACAGCGGGATCACCATGTGGGGATAGACCACCACGTCGCGGAGAGGCAGGACTGGAATCATCATGTGTGGGCCACCGCTCGAGTTCGCTTCAGGGCCGGACGCCGCCGGCGGGAATGGGTCCGGTGCCCCGGCTCGGGCACGGGACGCGCACATCGCAGATGAGGACGCGCGCGATGGAAATCAACCCCGGGCCGGGACGATCCCTCAGTCGGGCGCGACCCGCTGCTTGTCGCCCTCGTAGATGGCAAGGGGCTCCGACTCTCCGTTGATCACGGATTCGTCCACCACGATCTTCGTCACGCCTTCGGTGGACGGCAGGTCGTACATGGTGTCGAGGAGCACGTTCTCGACGATGGACCGCAGGCCCCGGGCGCCGGTCTTGCGCTCCATGGCCTTGCGCGCCACCGCACGCAGCGCGTCCTCCCGGAACTCCACGTCGCAGCCCTCCATCTCGAACAGGCGCTTGTACTGCTTGACCAGCGCGTTCTTGGGCTCGGTGAGGATCTTCACGAGCTGGGACTCGTCCAGCTCGTCCAGGGTCGCGAGGATGGGCAGGCGGCCCACGAACTCCGGAATCAGCCCGTACTGGATCAGGTCCTCGGGCTCCACGTCGCGCAGGATCTCGCCGACGCGCTTCGCATTGTCCTTGCTCTTGACCTCGGCACCAAACCCGATGCCACCCTGCTTCGAGGAGCGACGCTCGATGATCTTGGACAGACCGTCGAAGGCGCCACCGCAGATGAACAGGATGTTGGCCGTGTCCACCTGCAGGAACTCCTGCTGGGGATGCTTGCGCCCGCCCTGCGGCGGCACCGACGCCACCGTGCCCTCGATGAGCTTGAGCAGGGCCTGCTGCACGCCCTCGCCGGACACGTCGCGGGTGATTGACGGATTGTCGGACTTGCGGGAGATCTTGTCGATCTCGTCGATGTAGACGATGCCGGTCTGTGCCTTCTCCACGTCGTAGTCGCACTTCTGGAGAAGCTTCTGGATGATGTTCTCCACGTCCTCGCCCACGTACCCCGCCTCGGTGAGCGTGGTCGCGTCCGCGATGGTGAAGGGCACGTTGAGCAACCGCGCCAGGGTCTCGGCCAGCAGGGTCTTGCCGCAGCCGGTGGGGCCGATGAGCAGGACGTTGCTCTTCGCCAGCTCCACCTCGTCCACCTTGAGCCCGGAGTCCAGGCGCTTGTAGTGGTTGTAGACGGCCACGGACAGCACCTTCTTGGCGTGCTTCTGGCCGACCACGTAGTCGTCGAGGATGCGGTTGATCTCCTGCGGGGTGGGCAGCTTGCTGCCGCTACCGCCCCCGGACTTCTCCTGGATCTCCTCGCGGATGATGTCGTTGCAGAGCTCGACGCACTCATCGCAGATGAAGACCGACGGTCCGGCGATGAGCTTGCGCACCTCGTGCTGGCTCTTGCCGCAGAAGGAGCAGTACAGCAACCGGTCGCCGTCGCCTCCCTTGCCCTGCTTGTCGCTGCTCATACGCCTCTCTCTCCAGCTCGGGTCTCGACGCCGTCCCGGACCCGTCAGGCGGGTGGCGTCAGCACCCTGCGATCCAGCACCTGATCCACGATCCCGTACTCTACGGCTTCCTGCCCGCCCATGAAACGGTCCCGGTCGGTGTCCGCGGCCACCCGCTCCAGCGGCTGGCCGGTGTGGTGGGCAAGAATCTCGTTCAGCCGCTCCCGGGTGCGCAGGATCTCCTTGGCGTGGATGTCCACGTCGCTCGCCTGGCCCTGGAAGCCCCCCAGGGGCTGGTGGATCATCAGCCGGGAGTTGGGCAGGCAGTAGCGCTTGCCCTTGGCGCCGCCGGCCAGCAGCAGCGCCCCCATGCTCGCCGCCTGGCCGATGCACATGGTGCTCACGTCGGGCTTGATGAACTGCATGGTGTCGTACACCGTGAGCCCGGCGGTGACCAGACCGCCGGGGGAGTTGATGTATAGGTGGATGTCCTTGTCCGGGTTCTCGGACTCCAGGAACAGCAGCTGGGCGACCACCACGTTGGCCACCAGGTCTTCCACGGGCCCGCACAGGAAGATCACGCGCTCCTTCAGCAGGCGCGAGTAGATGTCGTAGGCACGCTCCCCGCGGGACGACTGCTCCACGACCATGGGGACGAGGTTGAGGTCGCGGGTTTCCATGGCTCCGGTCATGTCGCTTCCGTTATCGGTTGACGGGGGTCAGACTTGAGTTCCGCCGGGGCAGCGTATCCGACCCGGCGCCCACGCGCACGACGGCCGGCTCCGTTCCTGCCGGCGCCTCGAGATCGAACCTGTAAGATTTTGAATTGAATCGAAATTCAAATCCCTCAGGCGTCAGGCAGGCGCCGAGGGCTTCATGAGCGCATCGAACGTGGTGGGCTCCTCGGATACCGCCGCCCGCTCGAGGATCCAGTCTACCACCTGCTCCTCCAGCACCGAGGTCTCGACGTCGGCGAGCCGTTCCCGGTTGCCGTAGTACCAGCCGATCACCTCCGACGGCTGCTCGTAGGTGGAGGCGATGGTCTCGATGCGGGCCCGCACCTTCTGGGGGTCCGGCTTGATGTCGTTCTCCCGGATCAGCTCCGAGAGCACCAGCCCCAGGCTGACCCGGGTGCGGGCCTGGTCCTCGAACATCTGCGGCGTGAGCCCGGCCTGATCCGGGTCGGCCCCGGAATGGCTCAGCTCCATGCGGCGTCGCTCCATGGCCCGGCGGGACTCCTCGTCCACCAGCGCCCGCGGCAGCTCGATGTCCTGGCCCGCGAGCAGGGCCTCCATGACGCGCTGCTTGGTGATGTTGCGAAGCGCCTCGGCGAGCTCACGCTCCATGTTCTGGCGTACCTCGCGGCGCAGCGCGTCGGCGCCGCCCTCGCCCACCCCGAAGGACTTCGCGAAGGCGTCGTCCACCTCGGGCAGACTGGACTCCTCCACCCGGCGCACCGTCACCTGGAAGGTGACCGGCCTGCCTGCCAGCTTCGCCTCCGGGTAGCGCTCCGGGAAGGCCAGCTCGAGGGTGCGGCTGTCGCCGGCGGCGGCGCCCACCAGGCCGTCCTCGAAGCCCGGGATCATGCGCCCGGCGTCCAGCTCCACCGGCAACTCGTCAGCCTTGGCGTTGTCCAGGGGCGCCCCGTCCATGAAGCCCTCGAAGTCGACCACCACCCGGTCCGCGGCGGTGGCCGCCCGGGCCACCTCCGTCCACACCCGGCGCTGGCGGCGCAGCGTCTCGATCATGGCGTCCACGTCGGCGTCCGTGACCGTGGCCGTCGGACGCGCCACGGACAGGCTGTCCAGGGGCGGCAGGTCGACCTCCGGGTAGACGTCGAAGGTGGCCAGGTAGGTGACGCCCTCGCCCGGGTCCATGGTCTCCGGCTCGATGGTGGGGCTGCCCGCCGGGCGCAGCTTCTCCTGCATCAGCGCGTCGTAGAAGCTGGACTGGACCAGCTCGCCCACCACCTCGTCGCGCACCTGGCGCCCGTAGCGCTGCCGGATGACCTTCATGGGCACCTTGCCGGGCCGGAATCCGGGCATGCGCACCTGCCGCGACAGGTTTTCCAGGCGCTTGTGCACCTCCGAGCTGACCTGGTCCTCCGGGACCTGGACGCGCATGCGGCGCTCGAGACCGGTGCCGGTCTCCACCGTGACTTGCATGATCACCTCTGACGACTGTTGATCCTGGGCCGCCGCCGCAACGGCCCGCACCGCGCCCCGGCGGGCGTGCCGGGACCGGAGTCTGGTGCGAAAGGAGAGACTCGAACTCTCACGGGGCTAAGCCCACTGGCACCTAAAACCAGCGCGTCTACCAATTCCGCCACTTTCGCACTGGAATCCGGCCCGTTCGGCGATGATTATAGCCACCGGTGCCCGCGCCCCGTAACCCTCGGCCGTTCCCGATCCCGCCCCCGGGGTGCGCCCCGGGCCGGCCCCTTTAAAGCGCTGGCCCGCGCGCGCCGATACAGCCGGGAGAGCGCGCCACGGGCGGACCCTCGTGACCTCCCTACCAGAGAAAATCGGCAAATACAGCATCGTCGGCCTGGCCGGGCGCGGCAACATGGGCACGGTCTACTTGGGCTACGACCCGTTCGCCGACCGGGACGTGGCGATCAAGGTGTGCACGCTGACGACGCAGCTCGAGGACGGCCCGGCCCGCCGCGCCCGCAAGCTGTTCTTCAACGAGGCCCACACCGCCGGCGCCCTGGACCACCCCTACATCCTCAAGCTGCTGGACGCCGGTGAGGACTCGGGCCAGCCGTACATCGTGATGGAGTACGTGGACGGGGGCGCCACCCTGGCCCGGCACTGCAGCCCGGACAGCCTGCTGCCGGTGCCGCGAGTGGCGGAATACATCTCCAATTGCGCCGCCGCCCTGGACTACGCCCACCGCCGTGGCGTGATCCACCGCGACATCAAGCCGACCAACATCATGCTGACCCCGGACGGGGAGGTGAAGGTGGGGGACTTCGGCATCGCCCAGCGCACCCTCGACGACACCACCCACGTGATGGGCATGATGGGGACGCCGCGTTACATGTCGCCGGAGCAGCTACACGACCGCACACTGACGGGGCAGACCGATCTGTACTCCCTGGGGGTGGTCATGTTCGAGCTGCTCACGGGCCGCCCGCCCTGGTCGTCCACCAACCTGGGGACACTGCTCAAGCAGATCGACGACGAGGACGCACCGGCGCTCGAATCCCTGCGCCCCGAGCTGCCCGCCGGGCTCGACAGCATCGTGCGGTGCGCCATGGAGAAGGAGCTGCCCTACCGCTACCAGAGCGGCGCGGAGCTGGCCGCCGACCTGACGGCGCTGTTCAGCGACATCCGCGCCGACACCGCAGCGGTGCCGGACGAGGACTACCGCTTCGAGGCGCTCCGCGACCTGGGCTTCTTCAACGACCTCTCCGACGGTGAGCTGATGGAGGTGGTACGCCTGGGCGGGTGGTCACGGCTGCCGGCGGGCCGGCCCTGGACACCCGACGAGCGCGGCACCGCCTGGCTGGTGGTGGTGAGCGGCGACGCGGAGTTGGTGGACGGGAATCGACCCATCCGGCCCATCGGACCCGGCGACACCTTCGGTCACGGCGCCGGGGGCGCGGCGCGGATCCGGCTGCAGGCGCGCAACGACGTGGCGCTGCTGGTGGTGCGTGACGAGGCGCTGCAACGGGCCTCCGACGGCTGCCAGGTGCGCTTCGGCCGCGCCATGCTGCACGCTCTGGTGCAGCGGCTGTCGCTGCCCGGCCTGCAGGGAGGCGAGCCCGATGGCGCCACCCACTGACCCCACGCCGGTGGCGGCCCGCGCCGCCCACGGCACGCTGCGCGAGCGCCTCGAGCGCATCCGCCGGGCCGCGCGGCTCGTGGCCAGCGGCACCCTGAGCCCGCTGCAGGCCCGGCACATGGCGGTGGAGATCGAGCGCATCGCCGGGGGGCTCATGGCGGAACCGCCGTCGGCGCCTGCGGCGGGGCCCGATCCCCGGCTCGCCCGGCTGAGCGCCCGGGAGCGTCAGGTGCTGGCGGCCCTGGCCGCCGGCCAGACGGTGCAGGAAGTGGCCCACCGCTTCAGCCGCAGCCCCAAGACCATCAACAACCAGCGCACGAACGTGCTGCGCAAGCTGGGGCTGCGCAACACCGCCGAGATGATCCGCTTCGCCATCCAGTCGGGGCTGGTCACGCTCTGACCCGCGCGGCCGGGCCCCGGCCGGCGGGAGCACCGGCCTCCGTCCCGTTCAGCGGCTCCGACAGGTGTCGACGGGCCGGGCTCGACCGGGCAGCCCACGTCACGACCCTGCACCGGTCACATCCGATGCGCCCTCGCGCCTCGGGTGGCCGCGCGCGCCTGGCCGGCGCGACGTGCTGCGCCCCCCGGCCCGTCGCCGGGACGCGCCGGGTGGACCCGGCACCCCCCCCGCCGGCGCCGCCTGATCCCCGCCCCTTCATGGTGCATTGCACCACCGCGCGCCACCCGCGCGCATCGTTACTGTGCGCCGGCGCACGCGGTGGCTGCGGGTTGGCGACGTAACGCGTTGAGCCGGCACGTATTGCACGACCTGGCATCCAAGTTGCTTCGAGTACGCCGGGTCGCCCCAGGGCGCACCGGAAACGTGTCTGACAACGAGGGAGAAGGGCAATGAAGTCTGCATGGTTCGGAACGAGGCCGCGGATCACGGTGCGCGGTGCCGCCGCGGCGATCGCCATCGGCGCCGCCGTCCTGGCGACCCCCGCGCGCGCCCAGGACACCATCAAGGTCGGCGTGCTGCACAGCCTGAGCGGCACCATGGCCATCAGCGAGACCACGCTGAAGGACACGGTGCTGATGCTCGTGGAGGAGCAGAATGCCAAGGGCGGCCTGCTCGGCAAGAAGCTCGAGGCGGTGGTGGTGGACCCGGCGTCGAACTGGCCGCTGTTCGCGGAGAAGGCCCGCGAGCTGCTGTCGGTGCACGAGGTCTCGGCGGTGTTCGGCTGCTGGACCTCGGTGTCGAGAAAGTCCGTGCTGCCGGTGTTCGAGGAGCTGAACGGCCTGCTCTTCTATCCGGTGCAGTACGAGGGCGAGGAGTCCTCCAAGAACGTGTTCTACACCGGCGCCGCTCCGAACCAGCAGGCGATCCCGGCGGTGGACTACCTGATGAGCCAGGAGGGCGGCGCGGTGAAGCGCTGGGTGCTGGCGGGCACCGACTACGTGTACCCGCGCACCACGAACAAGATCCTCGAGAACTACCTCAAGGCGAAGGGGGTGAAGGACGAGGACATCCTGATCAACTACACGCCCTTCGGACACTCGGACTGGCAGACCATCGTCGCCGACATCAAGAAGTTCGGCAGCCAGGGCAAGAAGACCGCGGTGGTGTCCACCATCAACGGCGACGCGAACGTGCCCTTTTACAAGGAGCTCGGGAACCAGGGCGTGTCCGCCGAGGACATCCCGGTGGTGGCGTTCTCGGTGGGCGAGGAGGAGCTGTCCGGCATCGACACCGGGCCCCTGGTCGGCCACCTGGCGGCCTGGAACTACTTCATGAGCGTGACGTCGCCGGAGAACGACGCCTTCATCAAGTCCTGGAAGGCCTTCATCAAGGACCCCAGGCGCGTCACCAACGACCCCATGGAAGCGCACTACATCGGCTTCAAGATGTGGGTGAAGGCCGTGGAGCAGGCGGGCACCACCGACGTGGACGCGGTGCGCGAGGCCATGTACGGCATCAGCGTGCCGAACCTCACCGGCGGGATCGCCACCATGTTCACCAACCACCACCTGTCGAAGCCGGTGCTCATCGGCGAGATCCGCGACGACGGCCAGTTCGACGTGGTGTGGAAGACCCCGGGCACCGTCATCGGCGACGCCTGGACCGACTTCCTGCCCGAAAGCCGGCTCATCCTGGCCGACTGGATGCCGCCGGTGAGCTGCGGCAACTTCAACGTCAAGACCGGCAAGTGCTCGGGTCAGAACTACTGAGCGCCTGAGGACCTGCCCGCGGGCCGGCGCGATCCCGGGCCGGCCCCCGTCCATTCACTGCATCGTCCGACGGGAGCCCGCCGCCCATGCGCCTGCCCCGCCTGCCCGAGGCCACCCTGCTGCTCCTGCTGGCAGCGTGCGCGCCGGCGCGCGCCGACTTCGAGCAATCCCTGGCACTGCTGGTGGGCGACGTGTTCGCGGCGCGCCTCGAGTCCATCGCCGCGATCCAGTCCAGCGGACATCCGCAGGCGCTCGCGGTGCTCGAGGCGACCCTGGAGGGCGCGCTGCACCGGCGCCGCGAGGACCGTCGGCTGGTGATCGCGGTGCCGGCCGACGACGCGATGGCGCTCACCGACGCCAGCACGGGCGCGGCCCTCGGCAGCGCCCCGGCGGCGGCGCTGGAGCGGGTGCGCACCAACAACCGCCTGCGCAAGACCCTGCGCGGCGCGGTGGCGGGGCTGCGCCTGTCGCATCCCGAGGCCGGTTACCGGCTGGCGGCGGCGCGGGAGCTGGTGGGCGACGCGTCGCAGGAATCGGCGGCACTGCTGCGCGAGGCGCTGGCCCGGGAGAGCCACCCGGCAGTGCGCGAGGTCATGGCGCTGGGTGTGGCCACCGTCGACATCCGCAGCGCCGACCGGGACGTGCGCCTGGCAGCGGTCACGGCCCTGGACGGCTCCCTGCGTCAAGAGGTGCGCGCCCTGCTCGAGCGGGTGGCCGGCGAGGACGGGGAGCCGGACGCGGAGGTGCGCGCCGTGGCGGCCGAGGCGCTGCAGCGCATGGAGGCTCGCCTCGCGCTCTACGAGCAGGTCAACAACCTCTACTTCGGGATCAGCCTGGGCTCGGTGCTGCTGCTGGCGGCGGTGGGGCTCGCCATCACCTTCGGCGTCATGGGCGTCATCAACATGGCCCACGGCGAGATGGTGATGCTGGGCGCCTACGCCACCTACGTGGTGCAGCAGCTGATGCCGGCACACCTGGAGTGGTCGCTGCTGGCGGCCCTGCCACTCGCCTTCCTCGTGGCCGGCGCCACCGGAGTCGCCATCGAGCGCGGGATCATCCGCCACCTCTACGGTCGCCCGCTGGAGACCCTGCTGGCCACCTTCGGCATCAGCCTCGTTCTGCAGCAGGCGGTGCGCACGGTGTTCTCGCCACTGAACCGCGCGGTGGCGAGCCCCGAGTGGATGAGCGGCACGCTGCAGATCAACCCGGCGCTCGGCCTGACCTACAACCGCCTCTACATCATCGTGTTCGCGCTGGCGGTGCTCGCCGCCCTGGCGGCGCTCCTGCGCCGCTCCCGCTTCGGGCTGGAGGTGCGCGCCGTGACCCAGAACCGGGCCATGGCGAGCGCCATGGGGATCCGCACCGGGCGCGTGGACGCGCTGACGTTCGGGCTCGGGTCCGGCATTGCCGGGCTCGCGGGCGTCGCGCTCAGCCAGCTCACCAACGTGGGGCCCAACATGGGGCAGGCGTACATCGTGGACTCCTTCATGGTGGTGGTGTTCGGTGGCGTCGGCAACCTCATGGGCACGCTGCTCGGCGCCATGACGCTGGGCGTGGCCAACAAGTTCCTGGAGCCCGTCACTGGAACCGTGCTCGCCAAGATCCTGGTGCTGGTGTTCATCATCGTGTTCATCCAGCGCCGCCCCCAGGGGCTGTTCGCCGTGTCCGGGCGGGCGGCGGACGCATGAGCCCCCGGGCATGAGCACCCGGGCCGGCCCGCTGACCCGGCTGCTGCTGGCCGACCGGGGCGGCACGGTGTTCCTCGCGCTGCTGGCCCTGGGGGCGGTGGCGGTGCCGGTGCTGAACCTGGCCGTCGGGGCGGACTCGCCGCTGCACGTGTCCACCTACGCCGTGACCCTGACGGGCAAGTACATGTGCTACGCCCTGCTCGCCATCGCGCTGGACCTGGTGTGGGGCTACCTGGGGATCCTGAGCCTCGGCCACGGGGCGTTCTTCGCCCTGGGGGGCTACGCCACGGGCATGTACCTGATGCGCCAGATCGGCAGCCGGGGCGTGTACGGCAACCCGGACCTGCCGGACTTCATGGTGTTCCTGAACTGGCAGGAGCTGCCCTGGTACTGGTACGGCTTCGACAGCTTCGCCGTCGCCCTGGTCATGGCCCTGGTCGTGCCAGGACTGCTCGCCTTCGTGTTCGGGTGGCTCGCGTTCCGCTCCCGGGTCACCGGCGTGTACCTGTCCATCATGACCCAGGCGCTGACCTACGCCCTGATGCTCGCGTTCTTCCGCAACGAGATGGGCTTCGGCGGCAACAACGGGCTCACCGACTTCAAGGAACTGCTGGGCCACGACCTGCAGTCGGACAGCACCCGCATCGGCCTGTTCCTGAGCTCGGCGCTGCTGCTCGCGGCGGGCTACCTGGCGGCCCGCACCCTGGTGCGCTCGCGCCTCGGGCGCGTCGCCATGGCGGTGCGGGACGCGCCGGGGCGCGTGCGCTCGCTCGGGTACCGGGACGAGCGGGTGAAGCTGTTCGTGTTCACCGTCTCCGCGGTCATGGCCGGCGCCGCCGGCGCCCTGTACGTGCCCCAGGTGGGCATCATCAACCCGGGGGAGTTCGCACCCATCAACTCCATCGAGCTGGTGATCTGGGTGGCGGTGGGGGGGCGTGGCACGCTGTTCGGCGCCGCGCTGGGTGCCGTGCTCGTGAATCTCGCGAAGAGCGTGCTCACCGTGGCTTACCCGGAGCTGTGGCTGTTCGCCCTGGGTGCTCTGTTCGTGCTCGTCACCCTGTTCCTCCCGCGCGGTCTGGTGGGGCTGCTCGCGCGGCACGGCCGCCCGCGGCGGGCCCCGCCGGCGAGGGCCGCGGCGGCGGAGCTGGCGGCATCGGCGGTCGAGGGTTCCGAGCCGCCAGCCGCGGCGGCGACGTTGCCACCGGAGCGCCGGGCACTGCCCGGAGAAGACATCCCGGCGCCGGACCGCGGTGGAATCGCCGTGCCCGCGAGGCACCGGGCATGACCGCCGAGGGCACCCGCCACCAGCCCGACGACTCGCTGCTCTACCTGGACGGCGTGGGCGTGAGCTTCGACGGCTTCCGGGCGGTGGACAACCTGAGCCTGGTGGTGGCGGAGCGGGAGCTGCGCTGCGTCATCGGGCCCAACGGCGCCGGCAAGACCACCATGATGGACGTGATCTCCGGGCGCACCCGGCCGGACGCAGGACGGGTGCTGTTCGGCGACGGCGTGGACCTCACCCGCCTGGACGAGGCCGCCATCGCGAACCTGGGCATCGGGCGCAAGTTCCAGAAGCCCACCGTGTTCGTGAACCACACGGTGTTCGAGAACGTGGAGCTGGCGCTGGCGGGCCGGCGCGGCGTGCTGGAGAACCTGTGGTTCCGGCTGCGTGCCGCGGATCGCGAGCGCATCGACCAGGTGCTGGAGACGGTGGGGCTCCGCGACGAGCGCGGGCGCCCCGCCGGCGAGCTGTCCCACGGCCAGAAGCAGTGGCTGGAGATCGGAATGCTGCTGGCCCAGGACCCGCGCCTGCTGCTGGTGGACGAGCCCGTGGCGGGCATGACCGGCCAGGAGACCGAGCGCACGGCGGAGCTGCTGACGCATCTCGCGAACCACCACTGCGTGGTGGTGGTGGAGCACGACATGGACTTCGTGCGCGCCATCGCCCGCAAGGTCACCGTGCTGCACCAGGGCCGGGTGCTGGCGGAGGGGCCCATGAGCCAGGTGCAGGCGGACCCCCGCGTGAACGAGGTCTACCTGGGTGAGTGACGCGCTGCTGCGCATCGAGGGGGTGGATCACCACTACGGGGAGAGCCGCACCTTGTGGCGCGTGGATCTCTCGGTGGGCGCGGGATCGCGCACCTGCCTGATGGGCCGCAACGGCGTCGGCAAGACCACCCTGCTCCGCTGCATCATGGGCCTCGAGCCGGTGACCGCCGGGCGCATCGAGTTCCGCGGCGAGCGCCTGGACCGCCTGGGACCCCAGGCACGGGCACGCGCCGGCATCGCCTACGTGCCCCAGGGCCGCGAGATCTTCCCGCGCCTCACCGTGGAGGAGAACCTGCGCACCGGGCTCGGCGCGCGGCGCGATCTCAGGCGCATCCCGGAGCGGGTCTGGGAGCTGTTCCCGATGCTCGCCGAGATGCGCCGGCGGCGCGGTGGCGATCTGTCCGGCGGCCAGCAGCAGCAGCTCGCCATCGGCCGTGCCCTGGTGCTGCAGCCGGTGCTGCTCGTCCTCGACGAGCCCACCGAGGGGATCCAGCCGAACATCGTGCGCGAGATCGGCGACATCCTGGTCCGCCTCAACGAGACGCTGGACCTCACGGTGCTGCTGGTGGAGCAGAAGCTCGCCTTCGCGCGCCGGGTCGCCGGGCGCTTCGCCATTCTGGACAAGGGCCGCAGCGTGGCCGAGGGCACCATGGACGGCCTCGACGGCACGCTGGTGCAGCGCCACCTGTCCGTGTGACGGGCGCCGCGCGCCAGGCGGGCGTCACGCGGCGCTGGACAGCATGCCTGCGTGCTCGATGAAGGCCATCACCCGATCCAGCCCCTCGCCGGTCTTCAGGTTGGTGAACACGAAGGGCCGCTCGCCGCGCTGGGCGCGGGCGTCGCGGGCCATGATCTCCAGCGACGCACCCACGTGGGGCGCGAGATCGATCTTGTTGATCACCAGCAGGTCGGAGCGGGTGATCCCGGGGCCGCCCTTGCGCGGGATCTTGTCCCCGGCGGACACGTCGATCACGTAGAGCGTCAGGTCCGAGAGCTCCGGGCTGAAGGTGGCGCTCAGGTTGTCGCCGCCGCTCTCCACGAACACCAGATCGAGACCGCCGATGCTGCGGCACAGCCCCTCCACCGCCGCCAGGTTCATGGACGCGTCCTCGCGGATGGCGGTGTGCGGGCAGCCGCCGGTCTCCACGCCCACGATGCGCGACGCCTCCAGGGCCTCGTGGCGGGTGAGGAACTCCGCGTCCTCGCGGGTGTAGATGTCGTTGGTGACCACGGCGATACCGTAGCGCTCGCGCATGGCGCGGCACAGATTCAGCAGCAGCGCGGTCTTGCCCGATCCCACCGGGCCGCCCACCCCCACCCGCAGCACCTCGCGCGTGCTCGTGCCGTCCATCCGTGCTACCTCCTGCCGCGTCCGCGGCTCATGATCGGAACAACCGGGTGCGCTGCACCTCGTGGCGCGCGCTGGCGATGGCGTGCCCCGGCATGCCGCCGGCGATGGCGTCATCGTCGAGGGCGAGCCCCGTGCGCAGGACCTGCGGGATGCGCGTGCCGGCCTCGAACAGGATCCGCTGCCCGTCGCGCTGTCCCAGCGGCACCAGCTTGACGACGGCCGCGGTGACGTTCTCGCACCAGCTCCACAGCAGCGCGGTGGCCGCGGCGTCGCAGCCGAGCCGCCAGCGCGCAGCGGCCAGCGCGAACAGCGCCGCGAAGCTCGCACCCGCGTCGTGCAGCCACGTCTCGGCCCGCGTCTCGCCCAGACCCGCGAGCACCCGGGCCAGCGCCTGGCCCTGGAGCCGGTCCGCGGCGCGCAGCTCCGCCGTCTCCCGGCACGCCAGCAGCCAGCGGCTGAGGACACGGGCGCGCGCCGCGTCGCCGTCGCACCAGGCGGCGTGCAGGCGGGCGAACAGGGGCACGTCCAGCCGGCCGGGGCCGTGCTCCAGCAGGCCCAGGATCCAGCCGCCCGCCCCGGCGGCGTCGCGCACCCAGCCTGCCTCCACCGCCTGCTCGAGACCCTCGGAGAAGGCGAAGGCGCCCACCGGCAGCGCCGGGCTCGCCAGCTGCAGCAGCCGCGGGAGGCCCGCGTCCGGATCAGCTGCCGTCATGGTCGTGCCCGTGAGCGTGTACGTGTTCGTGTACGTGTTCGTGTGCGTGCGAGTGACCCGCGTAGGCCCCGGCTTCCGGCTCGAAGGGCGCGCTGCAGGTGCGCACCGGGAGACCCAGGCCGCGGACCAGGTCGTCCAGCACGTGGTCGTGGGCATAGCGCAGCCATCCCGGGCCCACCTGCACCGCCACGTGACGGTTGCCCAGGTGGTACGCCGCCCGCGCGAGCGCCGCAGCATCGGCCACCGCCACGTGGGACAGGTTCTCGTCGGCGGCGCGCACCGCCACCACGCGGCCGCAGCGCGAGCGCAGCCGCTCGCCGCCCCGCAGCACCTCGCCCCGGGGCAGCAGGATGGCCGCCTCGCCGCCGCCGTCCAGGCGCACCCGTGCCCGCGTGCGCTGCCGACGCTCGAAGGTGAGGGTCACGCTGTCGTCGCACGGTCCGCTGCCGGTGTCGCGGGCCACCAGCTCGAGCAGCCCGGACGAGGATTCCACGGTGGCCACCCCTGCCCGCCCGGTCAGAACAGGAAGTAGCGCTGCGCCAGGGGCAGCACGGCGGCGGGCTCGCAGGTGAGCAGCCGCCCGTCGGCCCGCACCTGGTAGGTCTGTGGATCCACCTCCATGACCGGGCAGTGGTCGTTGAGCTTCATGTCGGACTTGCCGATGGCGCGGGTGCCGGACACCGGCACGCAGCGCTTGCAGAGCCCGAGCCGCGCGCCCAGGTCGCTGTCGGCGGCGGCCCGGGACACGAAGGTCACCGCGGTGCTGGCGGTGGCGCGCCCGAAGGCGGCGAACATGGGCCGGTAGTGCACCGGCTGCGGGGTCGGGATGGACGCGTTGGGGTCGCCCATGGGCGCCGCGGCGATCAGTCCGCCCTTGATCACCAGCGCGGGCTTCACGCCGAAGAAGGCCGGGTCCCACAGGCACAGATCCGCGAGCTTGCCCGGCTCCACGGAACCCACCTCGCGGGCCATGCCGTGGGTGATGGCCGGGTTGATGGTGTACTTGGCCACGTAGCGGCGCGCGCGCAGGTTGTCGTTGCGATCGCCGTCGCCGTCCAGCGGGCCGAACTGGGCCTTCATCTTGTGCGCGGTCTGCCAGGTGCGGCAGATCACCTCCCCCACCCGGCCCATGGCCTGGGAGTCCGACGCGATCATGGAGAACGCGCCGAGATCGTGCAGGATGTCCTCGGCGGCGATGGTCTCGCGGCGGATGCGCGACTCGGCGAAGGCCACGTCCTCCGGGATGCGCTTGTCCAGGTGGTGGCACACCATGAGCATGTCCAGGTGCTCGTCCACGGTGTTCACCGTGTACGGCCGCGTGGGGTTGGTGCTGGACGGCAACACGTGCGCCTCGCCGCAGGCCTTGATGATGTCCGGCGCGTGACCGCCGCCGGCGCCCTCCGTGTGGTAGGTGTGGATGGTGCGCCCGGCGATGGCTTCGAGCGTGCGCTCCACGAAGCCGGACTCGTTCAGCGTGTCGGTGTGGATGGCCACCTGCACGTCGTGCTCGTCCGCCACCGCGAGGCAGGTGTCGATGGCCGCCGGCGTGGTGCCCCAGTCCTCGTGCAGCTTGAGCCCCATGGCCCCCGCCGTCACCTGCTCCTGTAGCGGCGTCGCGGTGCTGGCGTTGCCCTTGCCCAGGAAGCCGAAGTTCACCGGCCACGCCTCGGCGGCCTCCAGCATGCGCGCGATGTTCCACGGCCCCGGCGTGCAGGTGGTGGCGTTGGTGCCGGCGGCGGGGCCGGTGCCGCCGCCCAGCATGGTGGTGATCCCGGACATCAGCGCTTCGTCCACCTGCTGCGGGCAGATGAAGTGGATGTGGGCGTCGATGCCCCCGGCGGTGAGGATCTTGCCCTCCCCCGCCACGATCTCGGTGCCCGCGCCGATCACCAGGTCCACGCCCGGCTGCACGTCCGGGTTGCCGGCCTTGCCCAGTGCGGCGATGCGCCCGTCCTTCACCCCCACGTCCGCCTTGACCACGCCCCACCAGTCCAGGACCAGGGCGTTGGTGATGACCAGGTCCATGACCTCTGCGGCCGGGCGCTGGCTCTGGCCCATGCCGTCGCGGATCACCTTGCCGCCGCCGAACTTCACCTCCTCCCCGTACACGGTGCGGTCGGACTCCACCTCGATGATCAGCGCCGTGTCGGCGAGGCGTACCCGGTCCCCGGTGGTGGGGCCGTACATCTGGGCGTAGGCGTCGCGGGGGATGCGGGTCATCGGGATCCCTCGTCCAGGGGGCCGCTCACCGCGGCATTGAAGCCGTGCACCACCCGCGCGCCGGCGTAACCCACCAGGGTGACGTCGCGGGCCTGCCCGGGCTCGAAGCGCACCGCCGTGCCCGCCGCGATGTCCAGGCGCATGCCCCGGGCCGCCGCGCGGTCGAAGCGCAGCGCCCCGTTGGTCTCGTGGAAGTGGTAGTGGGAGCCCACCTGCACCGGACGGTCGCCGGTGTTCTCCACGGTGAGCGTGACGCGTGGGCGGCCGGCATTGATCTCGATGTCGCCAGGCTCGCAGAGGACCTCTCCCGGGATCATGCCGTCGCCTCCTTTAGCCCGCACCATTCATGAACACTCCGCTGCGGACGCGGATCTGCCGGCATCTGCGGCGTCAGCCTTGCTTCGGGTGCTCGACGTACCATCAAGGTACGCCTGCGCGCCCGAAGCGGCGCCTGACTTGCATCTACCGCCATCTCCACGCCCTCGCCAGTCGCGTTCATGAATAGTGCGGGCTAGGTGATGGGGTCGTGGACGGTGACGAGCTTGGTGCCGTCGGGGAAGGTGGCCTCCACCTGCACCTCGTGGATCATCTCCGCCACGCCCTCCATCACGTCGTCGCGCCCGAGCAGCGTGGTGCCGAGGCTCATGAGCTCGGCGACGCTCCGCCCGTCCCGCGCCCCTTCCATGATGGCCGCCGAGATGAAGGCCACCGCCTCCGGGTGGTTGAGCTTCAGGCCCCGGGCACGGCGCCGCTCCGCGAGCAGCGCGGCGGTGAACACCAGCAGCTTGTCCTTCTCCCTGGGCGACAGGTTCACGGTTGGTCCCTCCTGCTCTGAGCACCTGTTCCGAATCCTGCTGCAAGTCGTTCGTGCTGCGGAGGAAGGCATTGGTCGATTCGCCACGCCGTGAACCCGTCCCTGGGGGCTCGAAGGCGGCGTCCCTGCCGACTACGGGCGCCTCGACCCATGCCTTCCTCCTCCGTGACAAGTCTTGCCATTCGAAACACCTGTCCAGCGGCCGGCGTGGCGCCGCGCCGGGCGCTCGTTAACGCGGATGCCCATCAGGTCGCCCACACCCGTGGCGCCACCGCGTCGCGTCCCGCCACCCGGGGGCGCAGGATGCGCCACCAGGCCTCCAGCCGCGCGCGCAGCGCGGCGAGCCCCGCGGCGAGGGCGCGGCACACCAGGAGGCCGTCCACCAGGGTCACGCCCGTCAGCGCCTCGCCCGGTACGCGGGCGGCGGCATCGCGCGCCGCGTCGGCGCAGGTCGCGTCGGCGGGCCATGCCACCAGGGTGCCGGCAGCGGCGCGACCGCCCAGGCCCCAGGGCTGCGACAGCCACGGGCTGCCACCGTCCGCGGCGTTGCGCTCCACCAGCAGCGGCACGCCGTCGAGCCGGACTTCCAGGCGCTGCCGGAACCGGCCCCGGGCGAAGACCTCTTGGCAGGCCGGCCGGCCCAGGATCCAGGACTCCCAGGCCAGCAGGCGCGCGCCGGGTTCCAGATCCACCCCCGTGCCCAGGTCGCAGCGCGCGCCGTCGAAGACGATGGACTCGCCCGGCAGCCACTCGAGGATGGCGTCACGGCACACCGCGAGCTGCTGGCGTACCACCGCCTCGGCGCCCTCGCTGCGGTAGAGCTTGCTGGCGGCCGGCGTGGTCACCAGGGCATGGCTCGCGGGCTCGGCCCGCACCTGCACGTCCAGGCGATCCCCGGCCACCAGGCCGCCGGGCGGGTGCAGCAGGTACACGTGGCACGGCGCCCCTTCCGGATAGAACGGCGACTGCACCATCAAGGGGCCCTCGTGGCGCCGGCGCGCCAGGACGGTGCGGGTGTCCCGGCGCTGGAACGTGAGCTCCAGGCGCGCATCCCAGCCGGTCCGGGTCCCGACGCCGGGTGCCGCGTCAGCGGCCCCGGCGGCGGGCACGCGACTGCCCGCGGCGACGCCGCCCGCGTCGCGCGACGGCCGCCGCTGTGGCGGCGATGACCGTGACGATGGCGGCACCCGCCAGCGCCGCCATGGGTATGCCAGCCACGCCGCCTTGCGCCAGGTGCACATGGGCGACGCCGGCGATGCCGGGCGGCAGCGCGTGGCCCCCGTGGGCGGCAGTGGTGGCGGTGAGCGCGGTCAGGGCGGCGCCGAGCGCCGCGCGTGCAATCAGGTCGTGCATGATCCTTCCCCTGTGGGTCTCGGTGATCACGAGCAAGCTTCATGCCACGGTTGCGCCGGCACCCAGCAACGGGTCGAGGTCGCGGAGATCCACGATGGACTCGAGCGCCTCGAGCCGCGCCAGCAGTGCCCGCGCCCGCTCCCGGGGCAGCGCGCGCGTGGCGCAGTCCATGAACTTGGCTTCCAGCTCCGCTGCGGTCATGGGGTGACGCGGCCCGCGGCCGGGCATGTGCTCCACCCGTGCCCGGTCCGTCGTGCCGCCATCCAGCTCCAGCACCACCTCGGCGCCGAAGGCCTCGCCGCTGCGCCCGGCCATCTCGGGATGCGGCTGCGCGCGGGTCACCGCCATCACCCGGCGCACCCGCGTATCCCGGTGCGCCTCGCCCTCGAAGTGGGCCAGGCGCGGCTCGCCGTCCAGCAGCGCCCGCGCCACGCAGTACTGGATGCTGAACTTCGCCTCCAGCGGCGTGCCGGGATCCGGGTTGTCCGTATGCGGCAGTCGCCGCGGGTGGGTGAGCACCGTCAGACCCCGGATGCTCTCCGGGCGCGGCGCGTGGCGTCGGCGCAGCTCCAGGGCCATGTAGATGGCCGGGTGGGTGCTGCCGCAGCAGGGGAACTGCTTCAGGCTGATGCCGGGATCGAGCACCGCCGGCGGCGCGAACCAGGGCGCGCGCATGGCGTCCACGTCGTAGTGTCCGGCACCGTTGTACACCTCCAGGAACCCGTGGCGGTGCTCGAACGCCTGCGGCGACGCGTCGAAGCCCTGCTCCGCCAGCAGCGCCGCCTGGGTGCCGGCGCGGGCGCACTGTCCCACGTGCAGGGGCTTGGTGAAGGTGCCGAAGCTGGCCTTGAGCCCGCAGGCGCCGGAGGCCGCGATGGCCAGGGCGTGGGCCGCGCGGGCCGCGTCCAGACCCAGCAGATGGGCGGCAGCCGCGGCGGCGCCGAAAACCCCGAGGGTGGAGGTGGGGTGCCAGCCCTTCTCGTAATGGTGGAAGTGCACGCCCTTCGCGATGCGCGTCTCCGCCTCCACGCCGACCACGTAGGCAGCCAGCAGGGCGCGCCCGGAGGCGCCGCGGGCCTGGGCCAGCGCCAGCAGGCCGGGCACCACCGGCACCGAGGGGTGCCCTCCGAACTCCTGGGTGAAGTCGTCGAAGTCCAGGGCGTGGGAGGCCACCCCGTTGATCAGCGCCGCGTCCAGCACCGTCGCGGCGTCGCCGCTGCCGAGGAGGCATGCCGGTCCCCCGGGCGGCGCGCCCAGTGCGGCGCGAACCATCGCGGTGGACGGCTCCAGTGACCCGAGCAGGGTCACCGCGACGGTGTCGATGATCGCGGTGCGCGCCGCGGCGATCAGCGCGGTGTCCAGATGGTGGTCGCGGAATGCGAGGGCGCGCGTGGCCAGTTCCAGCGCCAGGCTGCCCGCGCCGGTCGGCGGTTCCGGTTCGGGTCGCGGCACGGGTCGGACCGACATGTGGGCTTCCTGGTTATGTGGCGCGGACGGGTCGCGGCAGCCGCGTGACCGCCGGACGTGATTGTCGGCGGCCCGGCGAACATGCCGCAACCGGGGGCGCCGGACGCGGCGGCGCAGACCCACGGCGCCCACTCGGTGGCTGGCGGCCCGCGATGCGCTATATTGGGGGCGCCAACCCCGGGGAAGCCACGTACCGAACCAGCGGCGGCCGGATGGCGGCAGGAGGCTCGAGATGGCATCCCCCGAAAAACGGACAGCGGCGCACGCGACGCCGCACGAAGACCAGGAGTTCCTTGCTGCGCTGGCCGCGGCCATCGCCGCCAGCGGGCGTGGCCAGCCCGCCGCCCTCCTGCACCTGGACGTGGCCCGGGCGGGCGACATCGAGACCACCTGCGGTCAGGCGGCGATCCGGGCGCTGCAGGATCTCATCGAGGCCGTCGTGCACAACCAGATCGGCCCCGCCGTCCCCGCATGCCTCGTGGGTATCGGCGAGGCGTCGCTGCTGTTGCCCGACACGCTGCCGGCGGACGCGGTGGTGCGGGCGAAGCGGATTCGCGGCGCGCTGGACCAGGGCCGCTTCTCCTGGCACGGACACCCCTTCCGCCTGGGCGCCCACGTGGGCCTGGTGGAGCTGGGTCCCCAACCCGAGGAACCGCAGGCGTGGCTCGCGCTGGTGCGCCGCGCGTGTCAGGCAGCCCGCGACCTGGGCGGCAGCGGCATCCAGCTCGTGACCCTGTCCGATCACGCGTGGCAGGACCTGGAGCGCGAGCAGGAGTGGCGCCGCCACCTGACCGAGGTCATGTGAATTCCCGGCGCCGCCGGGCGATGGCATCACCCGGTGGCTCGCGTGCCCTGAACCGCCCGGCGCCGCGACTGGCAGCCCGTGACGGAATCGCCCGCCGTCACCGGGCCTCAGTCGTAGGCGCAGCCGATGGCGTAGCCGCTGCCGTCCGCGAGGCGCAGGCAGCGCACCACCGCCGCGAGTCGGGTGAGCGCCGGCAGCCCGGCGGCTCGCGGGGGGACACGCACCGTCAGGTAGCTGCCCGGCTCCACGCTGGTCTCGGCGATGAATCGCAGCCCCGTCTCGCTCAGGTCGACGGCGCGGCCGACGCCGTAGCTGCAGCGGCCGGCGACGCTGAACTCCACCTTGTACTGGGCCTCGACGCGCGGCGCTCCCCGCTGCTCGACCGCCACCTCCATCGCCGACCCCCGATGACGCGTTGCCTCCGGAGTGGAGTCTGCCCGCGGGCGAGCGAGAAATAAACAGTTTCGGCTAACACGTTTACGTAGGCGTCGCCCGCCGCTGCGTGCAGCGTCCGGCTCGGGGCCGCGGCGATGAACGGGAAGGCGAGTTCCGGCGTCCGTAGCGGCATCACGTTCCTCGCGCGAGCTCCGCGACAGTCGCGCCGTTGCGCCACGCCGATTCACTTTTGCGCCCGGCTCCCGCAGTCTTTCGCGCCGGCTACCGCAGTCACCTGGACCCACGGAAAGGAGCCGCATGGATCACCCGGTGGACGAGGAGGACCGCCCCCCCGGCATACCGCAATCACTGCCGGTGCCGGAGGACGTGGCGGGAATGGGCCTGCTGGTGCGGCTGCGCACCCGGGTGATCAAGGAGTCGCTGGCGTGGCACAACCGTCGCGGCGAGCGGCGCCTGCGCCGGCACCCGGAGCTGTGGCATCGCCTGACAGACTATGCCCGCGCCTCGAACGTGACCGGGGCGTCCTACAGCGATTACGTGGTGCTCTACGAGCAGGTGCGCCGCCACAGGCCGCGGGAGGTGCTGGAGTGCGGCACCGGGATCTCCACCGTGGTGCTGGCGCAGGCGCTGCTCGACAACGCCAAGGACGGCGCGCCGCCCGGGCGAGTCACGTCGCTGGAGGACGACGACCGCTGGTTCGCGGCGGCGCGCGCCGCGTTGCCCGCGGACCTCGACGGCGTCGTGGAGCTGGTGCACCCGCGCAAGGTGGAGGGATACCACCGCATCTTCCGCGGCGTGCGCTACGACCACGTGCCGGATCGTCGCTACGACTTCGTGTTCTCCGACGGCCCCGACCGGCACTCCCCCGTGACCGGGGAGAAGCTGTTCAACCTGGATCTCATCGACGTCATCGGGCGCAGCGAGACGCCCCTGCGCGCCGTGGTGGACAACCACTACCTCACCTTCTACGTGCTGCAGAAGGTGCTGGGCACGGACAAGGCGCGCTACGACCCGTGGCGCAGGCTCATGTTCGTCGGTCCCGTGGACCGCCACGATCTGCGTTACCTGCGCCGCGAGAACTTCCTGCCGGATCTGCGGATGCTGGGGCGCACGGAGCTGCGCCTGCGGCTCACGTCGCACCGCGGGGCCCGCGCGAGCCGGCAATCGTGATCGATCGACGGCATGCCCCGGGGGGCGGCCGGCCCGGCACGGGCCGCGGGGACACGCTGTGAATACGTCCATGTACGCTCGACGGCCGCATCCATGCGGCCGACGG
>JBFHNV010000005.1:0-67023 GCA_041593595.1 Gammaproteobacteria bacterium | reverse complement strand
GCCACGGGCCGCGACGGCCGTGCGGCCACCGTGCGCCGGATCCTGGACGACCGCTGCGTCGCGTGCCACGCCTGCTACAACGCCCCGTGCCAGCTCGACCTTGCCTCGTGGGCGGGTCTGGACCGGGGTGCCACCACGAAGCGGGTGTACCAGGGCACGCGCCTCACGCCGGCGGAGCCCACGCGCCTTTTCATCGACGCCCACGGCGCCGATCAGTGGCAGTCGGACAAGGGTTTCTTCTCGGTGCTCGAGCCCCGCGACGGCGAGACCCCTGCCTGGTCCCTGCTCGGCCGCATGCTGGCCCTGAAGCGGGCCTCGCCGCAGCGCCGGGGCGACACGGACACGCGCTGGATGTGCCCGTCCAGCGCCGTGGAGCTGGCGCTGCGCGCGTCGCTGGGGCGCGACGGGATGCCGCTGGGATTCCCGCCCCTCGGCGACGAGGAGTACGCGGCGATGATGGGCTGGCTGGACGCCGGCGCCGCGCTGCCCCCGGATCCGGCGCCGACGCCGCCGGCGCATCTGGCCCAGTGGGAGGCGTTCCTCAACGCGCCGGGCCCACGCGCGCGCATCGTCGCCCGGTACCTCTACGAGCACCTGTTCCTGGCGCGCCTGTACGTGGCGGGGGCGCGGCCCGCGTTCTTCCGGCTGGTGCGCTCCGCCACCGCGGCGCCGGCGCCGGTGGTGGAGATCGCCACGGTGCGCCCCTACGACGACCCGGGCACCGACGCGGTGTACTACCGCTTCGTGCCGGTCCTGGGCACGCCGGTGCACAAGACCCACATCACGTTCCCCCTGAGCCCGCAGCGGCTGGCCCGCTACCGCAGGTGGTTCCTGGACGCGGCGTGGGCGGATCCGGAGCCGCCGCTGCCGGGCTACCAGCCCGCCACCGCCGCCAACCCCTTCGAGACCTTCCGCGCCATCCCCGCCGGGGCCCGCTACCGCTTCTTCCTGGACAACGCGCGCTACTTCGTCATGTCTTTCATCCGCGGCCCCGTGTGCGAGGGGCAGATGGCGGTGAACGTCATCGACGATCACTTCCACGTCCTGTTCCTGGACCCGGACCACGACCTGGCGGTGACGGACCCGGGCTTCCTCGGCGACTCCGGCAGGCTGCTGGCGCTGCCGGCGGCCGGGGGCAGCGACCCCTTCGAGAGCTACTACCTCGCCTACAAGGAGCGCCAGCGCGCCTATACCGAGTACCGCGAGTCCCGCTACGCCCGCCGCTACCCCGAGGGCATGGGCCTGGAGGCCATCTGGGACGGCGGCGGCACGGACCCGGACGCCATGCTCACGGTGTTCCGCCACTTCGACAACGCCGCGGTGGTGCACGGCCCCCGGGGCGGCACGCCGAAGACCGTGTGGGTCATGGACTATCCCATCTTCGAGCGCATCTACTACCTGCTGGTGGCGGGATTCAACGTCTTCGGCAACGCCTTCCACCAGGCCTCCACGCGGCTGTACATGGACAACCTGCGGGTCGAGTCGGAGGACCTGTTCCTGAGCTTCCTGCCGCGGGACGCCCGCGTGGCGCTGCGGGAGCACTGGTACCGGGGACCCCTCGCGGGGGCGAAGATGGAGCTCATGAACCCGTTGCGGGGCCTCGACCGGCCGACCCGCGTTTCGTTCCGCGGCACGGATCCGAAGCGCGAGCTCATCGCGATGGCCGTCAGGCGCCTGGGCGCCGCCGCGCAGCGCCCTCGGCCCGATCCGGAACCCGGTCCGGAATCCGGTTCCAGCGCCGCGCCGGCACCGGTCGGGGACGCCGCCGGGGTGGCGCGCAGCCTCGGCCGCCTCGCGTCGAGCTCCGGGTCCTTCGTCGCGGCGCTGCCGGATCTCACCTACCTCCTGGTGGACACCGGCCGCGGGCACGACCTGTACGCGCTCATCCGCAACAAGGCCCACGCCAACGTGGCCTTCATGGTGGTGGAGGAACAGCGCCGCCTGCCGCAGGAGGACTCGGTGAGCGTCCTGCGCGGGGTGGCCGGCAGCTACCCCAACTTCATCGCCCGGGCCCTGGCGGCGGAGGTGCCGGCACTGGTGTCCCGGCTCCAGGGCTACCCCGGCAGCCAGGGTGACGACGAGAGCAGCGCCGCAAGCCTGTTCGGCCGTTTCGGAGCGTCACGCCAGGACCCGGACTTCTGGGCCTGGTACGACGCCCTCAACGCCGCGGTGCGCACCAGCGAGGGCATCGACGGCGCGCGCATGGACCTCAGCAAGTACGTGCGGAAATGAACGGCCGAGGCCTCCCGGCCGCGGGGCGACGCCACGGGGAACGACAGCCCGATGCCTGAAGGCCCTCCGCCATCGCAGAACGTGGACGGCGCGCCACGCCTGCCGTCTGCCGTCGAGATGGACGAGGCCGCCCGGCTCGATGCCCGCGACCTGCTGCTGCTCCACCGCACCAGCCGCTCCATCCTGCGCGGGCTGAACCCGGGTGCCATCGCCCAGGCGGTGACCGACGCCATCGAGGAGCTGTTCGGCGAGCGGCGCGCCGCGTCGGTGGTGGTGCAGGACCCGGACGGCCCGCGCTGCCTGGGACATACCCGCTACGGCCTGGACGGAGAGCCGCTGCGACCCGGGGTGAAGGAGGAAGTCACGGCGCTGCTGCGTGCTCCCGGTGCCGGCGGCGTCATCCGCTGGGTCATGACCCACGGCCGCGCCGTGCGCCTGTCGGAAACGCACGAGGATGCCCGCTACCTGGAACACGACTCTCGGGTGCGCTCTGAGCTGTGCGTGCCCATCCCCGGCAGCGAGCGTCCGGTAGGTGCCATCAACGTGGAGAGCGCCCACCCGGAGGCCTTCACCGAGCGCGACGAGACGGTGCTGGGCGTGGTGGCGAACCAGCTCGGCGTCGCCCTGGAGAACGCACGGCTTTTCCAGGCGATGCGCCGGGAACTCGCTGAGCGCCGCAGCATGCAGGACGCGCTGCGCGAGCGCGACACTCGCTACCGCACCCTGTTCGAGAGCAACCCGCATCCCATGTGGGTGTACGACCGCGCGACGCTCCGCTTCCTGGCCGTCAACGACGCTGCCGTGGATTACTACGGGTTCTCCCGCGACGAGTTCCTGGCCATGACCTTGCGCGACATCCGCCCACCGGAGGACGTGCCGCTGCTGGAGCGCAACGTCGCCGCCGCGCCGGAGGGGTTCGATCCACCGGACCTCTGGCGCCACCGGCTCAAGGACGGACGCGTCATCCACGTGGAGATCACTTCGCATCGGGTCGACTTCGACGGTCACGACGCGAAGCTGGTGCTCGCCCACGACGTGACCGAGCGCCTCGCCGCCGAGGAGGAGCAGCGGCTGCACACGGCGGTGGTGGAGAGCACCCGCGACGGCATCGTCGTCACCGGCCTCGACGGGCGCGTGCTCAGCGTGAACCGCGCCTTCACCGAGATAACCGGCTACCCGGCGTCGGCGATTCTCGACCGGTCCCTGGACATGATCCTCGCGCCAGACGACGGCGGCCTGTCCGAGGACGGGCTGCGCGCGGCCGTCCGACGCGAGGGGTACTGGCAGGGTGAGCGGATGATCCGCCGCCGCGACGGCACCACCGCGCCCACCTGGCTCACCCTGAACGCCGTGCGCGACGCCGCGGGTCGCACGACCCACTGCGTGGGGATTTACACCGACATTTCGCAGCTCAAGGCGGCCCAGGCCGAGACCGAGCGGCTGGCCAGCTTCGATGCCCTGACGGGCCTGCCGAACCGCCGCCTGATCATGTCGCACCTGGAGCGCGCGCTGTCCCGCGGCGCACGCCACCGCTGGCGGGTAGCCGTGCTGTACGTGGATCTGGACCGCTTCAAGGCCGTCAACGACAGCTTCGGTCACGCCGCGGGTGACGAGCTGCTGTGCGCGGTCGCGGCGCGCCTCGCCCGGCGCCTGCGCCAGGGCGACAGCATCGGCCGCCTGGGCGGCGACGAGTTCCTCGTGGTGCTGGAATCGGTGGAGGAGGCCGACGACGCGGCGCGCCTCGCGCGCAGCCTGCTGGCGATGCTGGACGGCGACCTGGAGATCGGCAACGGGCGGCGGGTGCACGTGGGTGCCAGCATCGGCATCAGCGTGTTCCCCGACGACGGCGTCGATGCAGGCGAGCTGGTGCGCAACGCCGACGCGGCCATGTACCTGGCCAAGGATCAGGGGCGCCACACCTGCCGCTTCTACAGCCAGGCGCTGACCGTGGCCGCCCAGGAGCGTCTGGCGCTCGAGATGCGGCTTCGCGCCGCGGTGGCGGAGAGCGCGCTCACCCTGCACTACCAGCCCATCGTGAGCATGGACGGCGCGCGGGTGCTGGGCGCCGAGGCGCTGCTGCGCTGGACGCCGCAGGAGGGCGCCCCGGAGTCCCCGGCGCGCTTCGTACCCGTCGCCGAGGACACCGGCCTCATCGTGCCCCTGGGGGAATGGGTGCTGCGCGAGGCCTGCGCCCGGCTCGCGCGCTGGCGCGACGCCGGGCACGCCATGGAGGTGCTGGCGGTGAACGTCTCCGCGCGCCAGCTGGAGCACGCGGGGCTGGTGGACACGCTGCGTGCGACGCTGCGCGAGCACGCCATCGACCCGGGGCTGCTCGAGCTCGAGATCACCGAGAGCGGCGTCATGCGCCGCGCCCGCGGCATCGGGCAGTGCCTGCGCGAGCTGAAGGCGCTGGGGGTGCGCCTGGCCATCGACGACTTCGGGACCGGTTACTCGTCCCTCGCCCACCTGAAGCGCTTTCCGGTGGACCGGCTCAAGATCGACCGCGGCTTCGTCATGGACATCCCCGGCGACGGCGCCGACCTGCAGATCGCCACCGCCGTGATCTCCATGGCCCACAGTCTGGGTCTGGAGGTGACCGCCGAGGGGGTGGAGACGGAAACCCAGCGCCGCATCCTCGCCGAGCGCGGCTGCGACGCCTTCCAGGGCTTCCTGGTGAGCCCGGCCGTCGCGCCGGAGGAGTTCGAGCGGCGCTTCCTCGCGGGAAAGTGAGCGGCGGGCACCGGCGCGCTCAGCCGCCGGATGCCGACTCCGCCGCCTCCTCCGCGACCCGATTGCGGCCGGCCACCTTGGCACGGTAGAGGGCACGGTCGGCGCGTACGATGGCCCGCGCCAGATCCGCCTCGCCCGGGTACCACCGGGTGACACCGACGCTGGCGGTCACGGAGAAGGCATCGCCGCCGTGGTGAATCACCTCGTCCGCCACCGCCGCGCGCAGCCGCTCCGCCGCCAGCCGCGCGTCGTGGGCGCCGGTCTCCGGCAGCAGCACCAGGAACTCCTCGCCACCCAGTCGGGCCACGGCATCCATGTCGCGCAGGGTGGCACGCATCACCTGCGTCAGCGTCACCAGTGCGTGATCCCCCGCCGCGTGTCCGAATCGGTCGTTGATGCCCTTGAAGTGGTCGATGTCAAGCAGCAGCACCGCCAGCGGGCGATCCGTGCGCGCGGCACGTGCAATCTCGACGGCCGCCCGCTCGTCCAGGCGACGGCGGTTCATCGTCCCGGTGAGCGGGTCGGTGCCCGCCAGGGCGACCAGCCGCGCGTTGGCCTCCTCGAGCTCGCGGGTGCGCTCGGTCACCCGTGCCTCCAGCTCCGCCTTGGCCACCTCCAGGGACTCCCGCGCCTGAACGACCTCGGTCACGTCGTGCTGCACGCCCACGACGTGGGTGATCCCTCCGCGCCGCCCGTGCACCGGCGCCAGGGTCACCTCGTTCCAGAACGGTGTCCCGTCGCGGCGATAGTTGCGCAGCAGGGCACGCCCGGGCCGTCCCGCGACGATGGCGGACCGCAGCGCCGAGACCCCGGGCTGACGGCGTTCGCCACCCTGCAGGAAGCGGCAGTTGCGGCCCAGGATCTCGTCGCGGGGATAGCCCGTGATGCGCAGGAAGGCCTCGTTGGCGTAGATCAGGGGCAGGTCCGCCGCGCTGGCGTCGGCGATGGTGATCCCCTCGCCGGCGGCCTCCAGGGCGCGACGGTACAGGTGCAGCTGTCGCTGCTGGTTGTCGGCCTCGCGCAGCGCCGCCGCCACCATCAGGCCGGTGAGGCACAGCACCGTCACGTTCTCCTGGGCGAGCGTGATGGCCGCGACCGGCGACAGGCTGCCGAAGGGCCCGGTGCCCGAGACGGTGGCCGCAACGAGAAAGATCGCGCCGAGGACGGCGGCCAGCGTGGCCCCGGGCAGGTCGAAGCGAAGCGCGGCCCACAGCACTCCCGGCAGCATCAGGTAGCCGGCGAGCGGCACCAGTGGCGCCGGCCAGGGGTTCGCGAACACGAGCCAGCCGCAGGCGAGGATGAGCGCAATCACTGCCGCCATCTCCGGTCGGCGGGGCGAGCGGCGCAGCGCTGCGGCGACCAGGGCGCGATCCTGGGTCCACACCAGCACCAGGGGCGTGGCAAGCAGGATCCCCGTCGCGTCGCCGAGCCACCACACCGCCCAGAGCACCAGGTAGGACTCCACGGCGCCGTCCGCGCTCCGCGAGACCCACGCATCCACGAGGGCCGCCAGGCCGGCGGCCACGACGGGACCGAGGAGGATCAGATGCAACACACTGCGGATGCTGTCGAGGCGGAATCGAGCCGGCGCGGCCAGCCGGCGCAGGGCCCACGCCGCGCCGCTGCACTCGCAGAGGTTGACCGCCGCGAACCCCATCGCCTGGTCGAGGGTGAACCGGGGCACGTCCGCCGCCAGTCCTGCCGCCAGCGCGGCGGCCAGCAGGCCGGGCCACCAGCGCGTGGGGCACAGCAGCAGCGCGGCCAGCAGCAGGCCGTTGGGGATCCACGGGATCGCGACCCCGGCCTGCAGACTGGTGAAGGCGATTCCGCCGGCTGCGCCGGCGTAGTAGGCGATACCGAGTAACAGGGAGGCTCCCGCGGCACGGGCTCCGGTCCCCATGCGTCCTCTCCCCAGCGCCGAAGGCCTCCCGCGCTCCGGTGCCCGGTTGTCCCGGGTCTTGCGGCGGCGAGTCCCTTCGCACCCCGCCGTGTGCCAAGTATTCGCACCCGTCGCACATCCCGCAACCTGCCCACCGCGCCGTCGTGCGGCCAACATTTTCGTAATCTTCTTGCGCGGCCGTTGCGCTCGATCTAATTTAGGTCGGCTGGCGCGGTGTGGACCGCGCAACCCCCAAGGCCAGAGGTCCGCTTCCAGGTCTCCGCCGGGTCCCTGAGGCCCGCAACAAGTCGCGCTGTCCGCGCGGCCCGCCCGTCACATTCGATCGAACGCGCGACCTCGCGCCACCCACGTCCCGCGCCCTGGCACTCCACCTGTCCGGCGCCGGAGGTGGGCGCCCACTCGTCACTCGAACGTGCGTCTACCCGGACCGGCTCCTGCCGGCGTGGCCGTTGTGCCGCGCCGGCAAGAGCCGCCGTGGGTCGCGGTACGGCCTTCCAGTATCCCGGAGATAACGACTAGATGAACGTAACCATGCGGTCGCTCACCAGCGCCGTGCTCGCCGGCAGCATCGCAACGGCCCTCGCGCCGCAGGCGCTCGCCCAGGACACGCCGCAGCGTGGCGGCACCTTCACCTTCATGGTGGCGAGCGAGGTGCCGTCCTACGACCTCCATCGCGAGACCACATTCGGCGTGATCCATCCGGTAGCGCCCTTCTACAGCCTGCTCATCCGCATCAACCCGGACAACCCGAGCGCGTCGGACGACTTCGTGTGCGACGTGTGCGAGGGCGGCATACCCGAGCCCACCGACGGCGGCACCACCTATTCTTTCAAGATCCGCCAGGACGTGAAGTTCCACGACGGCACGCCGCTCACCGCGGCCGACGTCAAGGCCACCTTCGACAAGATCGTCTTCCCGCCCGAGGGCGTGCCCAGCGCACGCAAGGCGCAGATGAACATGGTGGAGTCCATCGCCTCGCCGGACGCCACCACCGTGGTGTTCAAGCTCAAGTACCCGTCGGGTGCGTTCCTGCCGGCGCTGGCCACACCGTTCAACGCCATCTACAGCAAGAAGGACCTGGACGCCCACGGCTACGAGTGGCACACGAAGAACGTCAACGGCAGCGGGCCGTTCGTGTTCGTGCAGCAGCAGCCCGGGTCGTTCACCGAGGCGAAGCGCAACCCCAGCTATCACCACGTGGGCGCCGACGGCAAGCCGCTGCCCTACATGGACGGCTACAAGGCCATCCAGGCGCCCAAGGAGGCGGTGCGCATCCAGGCCATCCGCGGCAATCGTGCGGCGATGGAGTTCCGCGGCCTGCCGCCCACGTCGCGCGACACGCTGGTGGAGTCCCTGGGTGACAAGATCACCGTGCAGGAGAGCGACTGGAACTGCGTGCTGCTGGTGACGCCGAACCACAAGAAGCCGCCGTTCGACGACGTGCGCGTGCGCCGCGCGCTGACGCTGGCCATCGACCGCTGGGGCGGCAGCGAGCCGCTGTCGCGGATCGCCATCGTGAAGACCGTGGGCGGCGTGGTGTTCCCCCACCACCCGCTGGCGGCGACCAAGGAGGAGCTCGCGCAGATCGCCGGCTACGGCACCGACATCGAGAAGTCCCGCGCCGAGGCGCGCAAGCTCCTCCAGGAAGCAGGTCACCCGAACCTCGCCTTCACGCTCAACAACCGCGGCGTGGACCAGCCCTACAAGATCGTGGGCACCTGGCTCATCGACCAGTGGGCGAAGGCGGGCATGAAGGTGGAGCAGAAGGTTCTGCCCACCGGCCCGTTCTACGACCAGCTGCGCAAGAAGCGCGAGTTCGACGTCACCATCGACTTCAACTGCCAGTCACTGGTGAACCCGCTGTCGGACGTGTCCAAGTTCGTGGGCAGCGCGGGCGACAACTACGCGGGCTTCGACGACAAGCAGATCGAGGAGCTGTTCGACAAGATGAACCGCGAGCCCGACTTCGCGAAGCAGCGCGAGATCATGCGCCAGTTCGAGAAGCGCGTGCTGGACGACGAGGCGACCCAGTTCGTCACCCTGTGGTGGTACCGCATCGTGCCGCACCGCTCCTACGTGCGCGGCTGGAAGATCTCGCCCAGCCACTACCTGAACCAGCAGCTGGACGTGGTCTGGCTGGACAAGTCCAAGATGTGATTACGCCGTCCTCGTGACGGCTCCCGGGGGACGGTTCGCCGTCCCCCGGGACTCTCTCCCGCACCCGCACGCGCCGCCCGGCGCGTCCCCGGCCACCCGGCGCGCCTTGCGCCCCGCGCCACGCCCCGGCACCCTGGCGCGCCCCGAACCCATCGTGGAATGGCGTTCCCGTTGCCGATGCATCGCCCGGCCCCCACGCTGCCCGCACTCATGCCCGCGCCATGAGCGGCGCACACGGACTCCGTGCGCGCGTCATGGCGCGCTTCGCCACTCGTGCCCGGCTGACCCCGGCGCAGCGCCGCGAGGGCGTGCGCTGGTGGATCCGCAACGGCATCGGCTCCCAGGCCATGGATACCCTCACCGTGGGGGCCTTCCTCACGGCCTTCGCCCTCGAGCTGGGCGCGTCCACCATCGTCATCGGCATGCTGGCGGCCATCCCGTACCTCACCCAGGTGCTGCAGATCGCCGGCGTCCACCTGGACGCGCGCTGGCGCAACCGGCGCCTCATCTCGGTGCTGTTCACGGGCCTGAGCCGACCCATGTTCCTGCTCATGGCGGCCGCGGCCTTCGTCCAGCCCCCGGCGTTGGCGCTCTTCTTGTTTGGCACCGCGTTCGCGCTGCGCTACGTGCTCACGGCGCTCATGAGCTGCAGCTGGAACTCCTGGATCCGGGACCTGGTGCCGGACGCGCAGCGCGGGCGGCTCACCGGACGGCGCCTGGCGCTCATGTCCTGGGTGAGCATCCTCCTGGGGCTCAGCGCCGCGGCCTTCGTGGACGCGTGGAAGGCCTTCGCGCTCGGGCCTGCGCCGGTGGCCTACAGCGTGCTGTTCGCGCTGGCCTTCGTCGGGGGCGCCGCCAGCACCTGGTGCATGACGCGCATGACCGAGCCCACGCCACCGGCGGCCTCGCCGGACGTGGCGCTGCTGGCGCGGCTGTGGCATCCCCTACGCGACGCCAACTACCGCCGCCTGCTGGCGTTCATCGCCACCTGGAACTTCGCGGTGAACCTGGCAGCGCCGTTCTTCATGGTGCACATGCTCAAGCGCCTGGGCCTCGAGCTGTGGCTGGTGATGGCGCTGACCCTCACGAGCCAGCTCGTGAACGTGGCGGTGCTGCGGCGCTGGGGCGACATCGCGGACCGCATGAGCAACAAGTCCGTGCTGCAGGTGTGCGCGCCGCTGTTCATCGCCTGCATCTTCGCGTGGACCTTCACGACCCTGCCCGAGCCACATGCCCTCACGCTGCCGCTGCTCCTGGCGATCCACGTCCTCACGGGCGTGGCCACCGCCGGCGTGACGCTGGCCTCGGGCAACATCGCGCTCAAGCTCGCGCCCGCCGGTGACGCCACCGCCTATCTCGCGACCAACAGCCTCGCCATCTCCCTGGCCTCCGGCGTCGCGCCGGTGGTGGGGGGGCTGCTGGCGCACTTCTTCACCGAGCGCGAGCTGTCGCTGCTGCTGCGCTGGCGCACACCCGAGGGCGCGCTGCAGTTCGACACCCTGAGCATCTCCCAGTGGGACTTCTTCTTCGCCCTGGCCGCGGTGGTGGGGCTGGTGGCGGTGGGCCTGCTCGGGCGGGTGCGGGAGGTGGGCGAGGTGGAGGAGAAGGTGGTGCTCAACGAGATGTACCTGCACGCCCGGCGCTTCGTGCAGAACCTGTCGAGCATCGCCGGCCTGCACCAGGCCGGCGAGTTCCCGTACGGCAAGCTGCGCCGGCGCTCGCGCGGGGCACGGCAGGCGAGGGGCGGGGAGGCATCGGACGCGACGCCCCCGGAGTGAGGCTCAGGTCCCGAGCAGGGGACGCTCCCTCAGGAGGCCATCTTGATCCAGGACTTGCACCAGCCCTTGGCGGCTACGGCCTTGCCGGGGAAGAGCTGGCACGCGCCCCACTCGGCGTCCCCGCCCTTCCAGAAGTTGCAGTTGTTGCACAGCTGCCCGGCGGTGGTGGACTCGTGCACGTAGCCCAGCGCCTTGGCGGTGGGATCCTCCAGGTCCAGCTTCGGCAGCTCCGCCGCGCCGACGGTCTCGACGCGCAGCAGCCCCGCCAGCGGCAGGGCGGCGGCGCCGGCGCCGGCGGCGCGCAGGAAGCGGCGGCGCGACGCCTTGTTGCGAATACTTCTCATTTACGGATCTCCGGGTTCAGGAACGTGCCACGGGCCCGTTCGGGCCCGTCGGGTGACGACGCTACCCGCGTTCTGCCCGGCGTGCCCGTTCCGCGTCAGTCGCGCAGGCGGCACTCCGCGGGGTAGAACTGGGCCGGCGGCACCCGTCCCGCGAGCAGCAGGTCCTGCACCTCCTGCCAGTACTCCACGGTCAGCAGGTCGCCGTGGGCGGCACGGAACACGCGCTTCAGCTCGCGGTCGTCGAGCATCAGTCCCGCCTCGATCTCCTCGGGCAGGAACACCACGCCGTCTTCGAAGTACCAGTCGGGAATGTCCTCTTCGCCCTCCACCCGGTCGGCGTTGCTGCGGATCTTCACCTCCGTGAACGGCTCCAGCGCGTCGTAGTCGTAGAGGTAGACCTTGAGGAAGCGGCTGACCCCGTAGTTGCGGGCGTCGAGATCCTTGTTGAAGAGGTTGGCCGCGGCATTGTTCTTGATGCAGTGGCCGAGATTCACGATCGCGGTCCGCGCCTGCGCGCGCGACGCGGTCTCCAGAAACACCGGCAGGGGCCGCATGCGTCGCTGCACGATCAGGTACTTGAGCACTACCTCCTCGCCCCTGAGAAACACGGTCTCGCTCGCCTCGTGCAGCAGCTCCTCAAGCAGTGCCGGGTCGAACCAGGCGCGGTCGAGCTTCAGGTTGTAGTAGATGATGTTGTCCAGCATGCTGCCGGCGCGGTTGATGCTGTGCACCTGCTTGTACTTCTCGAGCACCGAGGGAATGCCCTCGAACTCGCCCCACTTGTACTGCGCCGTCGGCCGGTCGCGGATTACCTTCAGGTTGTAGTCCGAGGACGGCGTCGCGAAGCCGATGGCCACGGTGCCGCGGGAGCCCACCGCGGTGCGGAACACCTCGCCGGTGTCGGCGATCTCCCGCTCCAGCTCCTCCATCACCGCCACCTTGCCCACGTGGTTGAAGCCGATGGTGGAGTAGTGAAGTCCGAGCGGACGATGCGGCATGATGGTGTGCAGGAACGCCGACAGCTCGTGGTAGTAGCTGTTGGTGACGTGGAAGTTGGCCAGCGTCGAGCTGAACAAGTTGTGGGCGTCTGCCTCGCGGGTGATCACGGCGTCGGCCTCGATGCCGTCGCCGCCGTTGACCAGGGCGATGATGAGGGGCGCGAGCCCGCCGCCGGCGAGACGGAGCCGCCCCACCAGGCAGGCGCTGCGGCGGCGGAAGAAGCCGCCGTTGATCATCTCCACGCCCTCGATGGCGCCACCGAAGGCATCGTTCACCCTGGCCGCGATGAGCGCCGCGTCGCCGGCGCGATCGCGGAACGGCACGCTGAAGGCGGGGATGGCGAGGACGCGGTCCACGGTGGCCTCGTCCAGACGACCGTCCAGCGGGTGGGCCAGGCGCACGTCCGGCCCGGCACGTCGCCGCGCCGGGCCGCTACCCGCGAAGGCGTAGGCCACCGGCTTCCACTCGCCCTGGTAGATCCGCCGGCGCACCGAGTGGAAGAAGGCGTAGGCGAGATCGGCGGCGTAGCGGCCCTCGATCCAGGGCAGGTACTGCGCCTCGATGCGCGGCCACAGGTCCTCGCGGCCGGCCACGTCGGGAAAGGCCGCCTTCACCTCCGGTCCCAGGCGCTCGATGCGGTCGCTGTACAGGGCCAGGCGCTCCTGGCTGAGCTCCAGGGAGGCGACGGGATCGCGGCGCTCGAAGGCCTGCCGCGCCAGATCCGGGATGCGCCGCGACGCCACGTAGTAGGCGTCGAACTCGTGCAGGATCCAGCGCGCCGTGAGCTCCAGGCGCTCCTCCTCGTCGCGACACGAGGCGATCAGGCGCGCGTGATCCAGGGCGGCGCTGGCGGGCAGCGCGGCGGGCTCGCTCATGGCTGGGAATCCGGTCGGCGGGCGTGGTGTCGGCCCAAGCATGGCACGGGCGGGCAGCCCTGTCCCGGGCCGGCCGTGTCGGGCCTGCCGGCGTGGTCCCCGGCCTCCAGATGACCGTTTTCAGGCATCGATTGGCCAATCATCGCAAGACGGCCACCCCGGAGGACGGCATGCTGGTGTCCCAGTCCAGGCACACGCCGGGGATTCCATGACGCGCGACCGCATCGGCTTCCTGTTCCTCAACGTGGGCCACTTCCTGGACCACCTGTTCGTGCTCATCTTCGCCTCGGTGGCGGCCCTGCGGCTGACCCACGAATGGGGCATGAGCTACGCCCAGTTGATCCCCTACGCCACGCCCGGATTCGTGGCCTTCGGCCTGTGCGCCATCCCCGCCGGGTGGCTGGCGGACAAGTGGAGCCGGGAGGGGATGCTGGTGATCTTCTTCATCGGCATCGGCGCGAGCTCGATCCTCACCGCGCTCGCGGACACCCCGCTCGAGATCGGGGCCGGGCTGCTGCTCATCGGCGTGTTCGCCGCCATCTACCACCCGGTGGGCCTGGCCATGGTGGTCCACGGGCGGGAGAAGACGGGCATCCCGCTGGCGGTGAACGGCATCTTCGGCAACATGGGCGTGGCCAGCGCGGCGCTGCTCACGGGGATCATGATCGACACCGCCGGCTGGCGCGCCGCCTTCGTGGTGCCCGGCACGGTGTCCATCGCCATCGGCGCGGCCTACGCGTGGTTCGTGGCCGCCGGTCGGCACGCCCGGGCCGCGGAGGCGGCGAGCGGCGTCGCGGCGCGCAAGGCAGCCGCCGGCACCCTTACGCTGGAGCGCTCGATGCTGCGTCGGGTGTTCATCATCGTCATGCTCGCCGCCGCCCTCGGCGGGCTCGTGTTCCAGAGCACCACCTTCGCGCTGCCGCGGATCTTCGACGAGCGGCTGACGTCCATGGCGGTGAGCGCCACGTCGGTGGGGACCTACGCCTTCCTGGTGTTCGCGGTGGCGGCCTTCGCCCAGCTCGCGGTGGGCTGGCTCGTGGACCACCACTCGGTGCGCGTGGTGTTCGCGGTGGTGGCGGGAAGCCAGGCCGTGCTGTTCGCGGTGATGCGCGAGCTCACCGGGCTGCCGGCGCTGCTGGTGGCGCTCGGCTTCATGCTGGCGGTGTTCGGCCAGATCCCCATCACCGACGTACTGGTGGGCCGCATCACCCGCAGCGAGTGGCGCGCCCGGGTCTACTCGCTGAAGTACATCATCAACTTCTCGGTGTCGGCCTCCGCGCTGCCGCTCATCGCCTGGCTGCACGCGGGCTGGGGCTTCGGCGCCCTGTTCGCGGTGCTGTCGGTGACGGCCACGTGCATCTTTGCCGCCGTGCTCGCGCTGCCGCGGCGCGGCGAGGTGGTGCTGGGGCGGGCCGCGGCGGTGGGGTGAGCGCCGCCGCGGTCCGCGCCTGACCATGATCAGTGATCGTGGTCGTCGTCGTGGTGATGGGCGATCTCGCCCTTGCTGTACAGGTAGTCGTCGAGCTGGGAGGCGAAGTCCTCGCTGTTGCGCCGCAGCCACTCCAGCACCATTGCCGCGTGCTCCATCTCCTCGCGCATGTTGTGCAGCAGGATGTCCCTGAGCGCCTCGTCCTCGCAGTCGTCGGCACGCTGCTGGTACCAGTCGATCGCCTCGAGCTCCTCCATCAGCGACACGATGGCGTGGTGCATGGACAGGGTGCGCTCGCTGAGGCGCTCGCGCGGCGCGTGCAGGCCTTCGCTGGACATTCGAAGTTTCCTCGGCTGGGGGTGGCTTGCGGGTGGCGCAAGGTTACCCCAAGGGCACGGCCAGCTGCGCGCGGTTGCGGCGGGATGACGGGGTACGGCGGGGCGTATCGACCCATGCCGTCCTCCTCCATGAGCGGTGATCCGAACTTGGGAACAGCGATTCAGAGGCCGCGCATGGTGGCGCGGGTCCAGACCACGGCGTCCGCGTAGAGCTCGCCGATGGCGGGTGCATCCAGCGTGGCGAAGCGCACGTCCGCCCAGTTGCCGCGCTCGTAGGCCAGCGCGCATTGCAGCGCGGCGCCCAGCATGCCCTCGCCAGCGAGGATGGCCCGCGTGAGCTCCGGCGCCAGCGGCAGCCCGTCGAGGGCCTCCGCGAGCGGCCGGTCCAGCAGCGCGTCCAGCCCCGAGAACAGCCCCACGGTGAACGCCGCGCCCGCATCGTCGATACGCGCCGCGGCGCACAGGCCCTCGCACAGGCGCGCCCGCACCAGCAGGGTGCGGGTGAGCTCGCTGGGCCTGTCGTCCACGCTGGACAGCACCATCACGCCGGCCCAGCGCCGGGTCGCGGCCAGCCCGAGGTAGGCCACGGCGCGCTGGATGGAGTCGACCTTACCGGGCAGGGAGAAGCTCGAGGAGTTGAGGAAGCGCAGCAGCTTGTAGCTCAGTGCCACCTCCTGGCCCACCAGCGCGGCCACCTGCTCCACCTGGCTGTCCGGGTCGTGCAGCGCCGCCAGCAGGCGCAGCGTCATCACCTTGCTCGACGTCAGCCGCGTTCCGGCCACGATGCGCGGGCGGGCGAAGAAGAAGCCCTGGAAGTACCTCACGCCCAGCGCCTCGAGCGTCTTGTAGGCTTCCTCGCTCTCGACGCGATAGGCGATGAGCTCGCGGCCCAGCGGCGCGGCAAGCTCCACCTGGCGCACGGTCTCCTCGAGCCCCAGGCTCGCCACGTCCAGCTTGAGCGCCCGGGCACGCCGGAGCAGGGGCAGGCTCTCGCGGGTGACCCGCGCACCGTCGAGCACGATGCAGAAGCCCTCCGCGTGATAGTCGTCCAGGGCGTCGAGCACCTCCGCGTCGGGCGCGGTGTCGCCGGGCAGCTCCAGCGCCACCCGCCCGGGCGGCAGCGCCATGGGATCGCGCGAGACGAGCAGGTCGCGGCTCAGATTGATGTGGGCGATGCGCTCCTCCACCAGGGCGCCGAGCCCGATGTCGGTGAATCCCGCGCAGATCACCTCGGCGGTGGCCGTGTCCGGATCGTCGAAGCGCGCCTCCGTGCGCCCGGCCGTGCGGTGCAGGAGCTCGTAGCCGTGCACCTCCAGGGCGCGATCGAAGATGGGCTGGCGCGCCACCAGCACCTCGCGGCGCCAGGCCGCTGCGGCGTCGGGGGCGACTGTCTTCGTGAGGGCGCTCACGTCGCGATTCCTCCGTTCCTGATCAGGCGCCAGCCGCCAGCGCCGCGTCGGCCCAGGCGGAGGACTCGTTGTAGGCCGCGGCGATGGCCGGCATGGCCAGGCCCATGCCGTGAAACCGGACCCCGTCCCAGTGGCCGCGCTCGTAGGCGAGTGCGCACTGCAGCGCCTCGCCCGCGGCGCCCTCGCCCTCCATGAGCGCGGCGGTCACGTCCCGAGACAGCGGCAGCTCCGCCAGCAGCTCGGGCAAGGGACGATCCATGAACGCGTCCAGGGTGGAGAACAGTCCGACGGTGAAGCCCGTCGCAGCGTCACCGCCGCCCGCCGCGCAGAGCTGCTCGCTCATGCGTGCCCGCACCAGGGTCATCCGTGTGAGCTCGGTGGGCTTGTCCTCACGGGAGGCGAGCACCAGCATGCTGATCACGCGCTTCACCGCGGCCAGGCCCATCATCACCACCGCGCGCTGGATGGACGTCACCTGTACCGGCAGCGCCAGCGCCGCGGAATTGATGAAGCGCAGCAGGCGGTAGCTGAGCCCGGGCTCGCGGGCGACCAGGTCCGCGATGCGCTCCATGTCGGCGTCCCGGTCCTGCAGCTCGGCCAGCAGCGTGAGTGCCATGTTGCGGTTCACCGGTGCCCGCGTGCCGCTCATCACGTTGGGCTTCGCGAAGAAGTAGCCCTGGAAGTAGTGGAACCCGAGGGCGTGCAGCGCCTCGTACTGGGCTTCGGTCTCGACCTTCTCGGCAAGCAGCTCCACGCCGTGGCCGGTGAGCAGCGCCACGTGCTCGCGCACGCCCTCGAGGCCCAGCGCCAGCACGTCGATCTTGACCACGTGCGCGAGAGCGAGCAGGGGGCGCCACCGCTCCTCGAAGACGAAGTCGTCCAGCGCGATGCGGAAGCCGGCCGCGGCCAGCTCCGCCACGGCGGCCACCAGCACGTCGTCGACCTGCACGTCCTCGAGCACCTCCAGGACCACCCGCTCGGCCGGCAGGGCCATGGCCGCACGCGAGACGAGGAACTCGCGCGTGGCATTGATGAACGCGGGCCGACCCTCGGCGATGCGGTCGATGCCGATGTCCAGGAACGACCCGGTCACGACGCTGGCGGTGGCGCGGTCGCCGTCGCGAAATTCCGCGTGCTCGGCGCCGGCGCCGCGGTAGAGCAGCTCGTAGGCGCACACGGCGCGCTGCCGGTCGAATATGGGCTGGCGTGCGACCAGCACACCGGCGGCGACGGGGGCCATGTCGTCGCCGGATACGCTGGCCGAGCGCAGGGTGAACATCGCGTCGTGGGCTCGCTGGGTCGGGACCGTGGGCGGGTCTCCGGATGGAGGCCGCTCCGGGGGGTATCGGCCGGGGACGTGCTTCCCTGAAGCCCGCCTCGGCCCGGGCCCGGGAGGTTCTGACCGTTGGTCAGTACGCTGCTAGACTGACCCGGCACCGGTGCCGGCCGCCCCCGAGGACAGCATCCCGTGGCCAGACGCAACGACCACTCCCGCGAGGAGCTCCGGCGCATGAGCCTGGAGGCAGCCGAGGACATCCTGGCCCGGGAAGGCGCCGCTGGCCTGTCCGTGCGCCGCATCGCCCAGGCCATCGGCTATACCCACGGCACCCTGTACCTGCTGTTCCGCAACCTGGACGGGCTGCTGCTCGAGCTCAACGGGCGCACCCTGGACGACCTTGCCGCGGCGCTGCAGGCGGCGGCCGCCGCCGCCCCCCCGGGCACGGCCCGGGTGCAGGCCGTGGCGCAGGCGTACCTGGCTTTCGCCCGCCGGCACGCGGCGCGCTTCCGGCTGGTGTTCCAGCACCGGCTGCCTCCGGGCCAGGCGGCACCGCAGTGGCTGGAGGACCGCATCGCGCAGGGCTACGAGCTGCTGGAGTCCGCCCTGGCCCGCGCGGCGAACGACACGGACGCCAGGCTTGGGCCCGCCCTGTGGTCGGCCATCCATGGCGCCACCGTCCTGTCCCTGGACGGGAAGCTGGTGGATCGAAGCGGCGCGGCGCTGGACCCGGCGCCGGTGCTGACGCGTGCCGTGGAGGCCTTCTGCGCGGAGCGCTAGCGGGGCTACGGCCCCGCCAGGGGATCGCCGGCGCGGGTCAGGCCGCAGCGGAGCCCGCGTCCTTGCCGTGCACCGAGATCACCAGGTCCGCCTCGGCGCGGCTCAGCCCGCAGCGGGACATGAGCACCTCGGCGCCGGCACCGCGGCGTGCCAGCGCCAGGGGATCCGCGGCCGCGGGCCGGCGCGGCTTCGTCGCCGGCGGTGCGGGCGCCCCCACCGCGGCCTTGACCGCAGGCTTCGCCGTTGAAGGACGCGGCGCGGCACGTGCCGGCACCGGCGTCTGCGTCGGGCGGCTCGGCTGCGCCGCCGGTCGCGCGCCGGCCGGCGCGGACTGGCGGGCCGTCGGCGCGGGCGTTGTCGCAGGCGCGGGCACCGCCGCCGCAGCGCGGGCGTGCAGCCCGGCGTGCACCGGACCCAGGGCCATGGCCTGCTGCATCAGGGCCTGGCGCACGTCGCTCAGCTCGCGGGTCAGGCGTGACATGTTGAGCTGCTGCAGGTCGTAGCGGCTGCTCAGGTCCCGCAGATCCTTGTCCGCCAGCTCGACCGCGCGGCGCTCGCGGGCGATGCTGCGCCCGATGCGGTGCGCGCAGCCCAGCAGGAACGCCACCGCGATGGCGCACAGGAAGAACAGGAGGTCCCCATTCAGGATGCCGTTCACGTTCATGGTCATGCGTACTCGTCGATGTGGTGATGATCCGGGTCGCGCCGCCGCTTGCGATCGTCGCGCTCGGGCACCTCGCGGCGCCGCCGGCGCCGCTCCTCGCCGGCGCTCGGCGGCCGCGACGGAGGTACCGGCTCCAGCGGGGTGATGGGGCGGTCGACGTTCATGCAGAATCCGCTCAGTCGTCCATCCACTCGCAGAGGCGCGCGCGCAGCCGCACCAGCGCCTGGCCGTGGATCTGGCACACCCGGGACTCGCTCAGCTCGAGCACCGCGCCCACCTCCTTGAGCGTCAGCTCCTCGTCGTAGTAAAGCGCCATCACGAGGCGCTCGCGCTCGGGCAGCTCGTCGATGGCCTCCGCCATGGCGCGCTTGAAGGCGTGGCCCGCGAACTGGCTCTCGGGACCGTCCGCGTCCTCGGTGGGCAGGCTCTCGCGCCAGTCGCCACTGACCCGGTCGTCGTCCAGGCTGAACAGCTTCGAGCCGGCCGCGTCGCCCACCATCTTGTGATACTCGGGAACGGACACGCCCAGCTCGGCGGCCACCTCCGCGTCGCTCGCCTCGCCGCCCTTGCGGTCCTCCACCACCTTCACCGCCTTGACCAGCTCGCGGCCCTGGCGCCGCACCGCCCGCGGCGTCCAGTCGCCCAGCCGGATCTCGTCCAACATGGCGCCGCGGATGTGGATCCCCGCATAGGTCTCGAAGCTCGCCCCCTGGCTGGCGTCGTAGTTCCCGAGCGCCTCCAGCAGCCCGATCATGCCCGCCTGGATCAGGTCCTCCACCTGCACCGAGGGCGGCAGCCGGCTGTGCAGGTGGAACGCGATGCGCTTGACCAGCGGCGCGTAGGCGCCTACGTCCGCGTCCGCGCCACCCGGCGCCGGGCCCGCATGACGCTGCACGTCGGCGTACATGGCTTGTCCATTCATCCGGCACTCTCCAGTGCTTGCGTGTCGGTGACGCTGCGCTCGAAGAAGAAGGTCACGTGGCCGGCGGGCCGCTGGTGGATCGGCCACTCGCTGAGGCGCAGCGCGAGCCGGCGGAAGGCCAGCGAGGCACGGCAGCGCGGGAACGCCTGCACCACCGACTTCTGCTTCTGCACGGCCTTGCGCAGGGCCTCGTCCTCCGGAATGAAACCCTCGTACAGAAGACTCACGTCCAGGAACCGGTGCACCACCCGCGACAGCTTGTCGAACACCTCGCGGCCCTGGGCCGCCGAGCGCACCATGTTCGGCAGGATTCGGAACTCGCTCACACCGTGATCGCGGCTGAGCGTCTTGATGAGCGCGTAGGCATCGGTGAGCGAGGCCGGCTCGTCGCAGGCCACCACCAGCACGTCGTGGGCGGCGCTGGCGAAGCTGGCCACGCTCTCGTTGATGCCCGCCGCGGTATCCACGATGAGGGTGTCCGGCGGCGACGCGATGGTGCTGAAGGCATGGATGATGCCGGCGGTCTCCGGCGCGCTGAGGCGGGCCATGCGCTGCACCCCCGACGCCGCGGGCACCACCCGCAGACCGGTCGGCGTGCACAGGATCACGTCCTCGAGATCGCAGCTCCCTTCGATCACGTCGGCGAGCGTGCGCCGCGCCTTCAGACCCAGCACCACGTCCACGTTGGCGAGCCCGAGATCCGCGTCCAGCAGCATCACCGAGCGCCCGCGCTTCGCCATCGCCGTGGCCAGGTTGATGGACACGTTGGTCTTGCCGACGCCGCCCTTGCCGCTGCTCACGGCGACGACCTGCACCGGCGCCCCGCCGTCGTGCTCGAAACCGCTCATCGCACCGACTCCACGGGCGCGGCGGGCGCGGCCGCGCGTGCCTGGACCGCCAGCGCGAGGGCGCGCTCGGCGAGCCGGCCGGCCTTGGCGAGGCGGATGTCCGCCGGCACGTTCGGGCCGGTGGTGACGAAGCTCACCGGCAGCCTGTGGCGCAGTGCCATGCTCAGACCCGCGCCCAGGCTCAGCGCCTCGTCCTCCTTGGTCAGGACCAGGCCGCGCAGGCGGAGATCCGAGTACGCACGTACGCCGCGGGCCAGCACCGCCGCCTGGGTGTTCAGCGACAGCGCCAGGTAGCAGTCGAGACCCGCGCCCCGCAGCAGCCCCGCCTGCTCGGCGAAGCGCACGTCCGACTCGCCGAGCCCGGCGGTGTCCACCAGCACCAGCTTGCGGCCCGCAAGCTTCTTCAGCGCCGCCGCGAGCTCGGCGGCGCCGCGCACGTCCGCCACCGGCACGCCGATGAGACGCGCGAAGCGGCGCAGCTGGTCGCTGGCGCCGATGCGGTACTGGTCCGCGTTCACCAGCGCCACCTGCTCCGCGCCGTGGCGCCGCGCGAAGTGCGCCGCCAGCTTGGCGATGGTGGTGGTCTTGCCCACGCCCGTGCCGCCGAGGACCGCCACGCGGCCGCCCTGGTGCATCAGGGCAGCGCCTTCCACCTGGATCTGCGCGGCCCGGGCGCGGCCGGCCGCGGCCAGCGCACGCTCCGGGGCGGTGCCGGCCACCGCGCCGACGATCCCGTCACGAACGTCCGCGGTGAACCCGGCGGCATCCAGCTCCGCGTCCAGCGCCGGGCCCGTCGCGGGGCGCGCCATGTGCGACACCAGTGCCGCGAGGCCGGGGCGAACCACCCGCCCGGCGGGCGCTCTCGCCGGGACCCGGGTGCCGGCCGCGGCCCGAGCGCGGGCCGAGGCTGGCACCTGATCCCGGCGGCGCGGCGCCGGCGGCGGCGCGGCGGCGATGATCTCGATACCTTCCGGCGTCTCCCGGGTGCTCATGATTACGGCATCGGCGCCCAGCGTGCGGCGAACCTCGCGCAGCGCCGCGGTGATGTCCGTTCCCTCTATCCGTCGGGTCTTCATCGCTGTCATGTCTCCGAGAGAGTGGTGCGCTCGCGCGCGTCATGCGGCGTGGGCGATGGCACCGGTGGCGCTGTCCGCGCCCACGCTGCCCACCACGCGCACCTGCCGGTTGTCCGGGATTTCGTTGTAGGCGAGGACGTGGAGCTGCTCGATGCTGGCGGCGAACAGCTTGGCCAGCCACGGCCGCAGGCTCGGCGCCGTGAGCAGCACCGCCGGCTGCGCCTCGCGCTGCTGGCGCTCTGCCATGCGGGCCAGGGAGGCGTGAACGCGCTGTGCCAGTCCGGGTTCCATCGCAAATCCGTCGTCGCCGTTGTCTGAAAGACTCTGTAGCAACAACTGTTCCAACTTCGGGTCCAGGGTGATGACCGGCAATTCCACAGCAAAACCAAAGACTTCCTGCACAATGGTCTTGCGAAGTGCGACGCGGACATGGGCCAGGAGGCTGTCAATTTCCTGGCTGTCCCCGGATCGAGCGGCCAGGGTCTCGGCGATGGTGCGGATGTCGCGCACCGGTACCCGCTCACGCAGCAGGCCCTGCAGCACCTTGCACACGGTGCCCAGGGTCATGGCCTTGGGGGTGAGGTCCTCCACCAGCTTCGGCGCGCTGCGCGCCAGGCGGTCCAGCAGCTTCTGGGTCTCCTCGTAGCCGAGCAGGTCGGGGGCGTTCTCGGCCAGCACCTTGCTCAGGTGGGTGGCCACCACCGTGGCCGGGTCCACCACCGTGTAACCCAGGCTCTGGGCGTGGTCCCGCTGGGCCGGCGTGATCCACACGGCGTCCATGCCGAAGGCCGGGTCGCGGGCCGGGATCCCCTGCAGCTCCGGGCTCGCCGCCCCCGGGTTGATGGCCAGCTCCCGGTCCGGGTGGACCTCCGCCTCACCCTCGCTCACCCCCAGCACCTGGATGCGATAGCCCGCCTGGGGCAGCTCCAGGTTGTCTCTGATGTGCACCGACGGCACCAGGAACCCCAGGTCCTGGGACAGCTTGCGGCGCACGCCCTTGATACGGCCCATGAGTGCGCCGTCGCGTTTGCTGTCCACCATCGGGATCAGCCGATAGCCGATCTCGAGGCCGATGGCGTCCACCGGTCGCACGTCGTCCCAGGAGAGATCCTGCTCCCCGGGCACCGGTGCCGGCGCCACGTCCTCCTCCACCTCGCCCGCGTCGGCCCGGGTGGCGCGCTGCGCGCTCCACCAGCCGGCGCCGGCGCAGGCACCGGCCACCGCCAGGAAGGCCAGGTTGGGCATGCCGGGAATGAGCCCCATGACCGCCACCACCGCGGCAGCCACGTACAGCGCCCGCGGATCCCCGAAGAGCTGCCCGGAGAGCTGATCGCCGATGTCCGCCGACGAGGACACCCGGGTGACGATGATGGCGGTGGCCACCGACAGCACCAGCGAGGGGATCTGGGCGACCAGCCCGTCGCCCACGGTGAGCAGGGCATAGTTGCGGAGCGCATCGCCGAAGGCCATGCCGTGCTGCCCGACGCCCACCGCGAGGCCGCCCAGGATGTTGACGAACAGGATCAGGATCCCGGCGATGGCGTCGCCGCGCACGAACTTGCTGGCGCCGTCCATGGAGCCGTAGAAGTCCGCCTCCTGCACCACCTCCGCTCGCCGCGCCTTGGCCTCGTCCTGGGTCAGCATTCCGGCGTTGAGATCCGCGTCGATGGCCATCTGCTTGCCGGGCATGGAGTCCAGGGTGAAACGCGCGCTCACCTCCGACACGCGCCCGGCACCCTTCGTCACCACCACGAAATTGATGATCACCAGGATCGCGAACACCACCAGGCCCACCGCGTAGTTGCCACCCACCACGAACTGGCCGAAGGCCTCGATGACCTGGCCCGCCGCGTCGGTGCCCCGGTGGCCCTCGGCCAGCATCACCCGCGTCGACGCGACGTTGAGCGCGAGCCTGAGCATGGTGGCGATGAGCAGCACCGTGGGAAACGAGGAGAAGTTCAGCGGGCGCAGCGTGTAGACCACCACCAGCAGCACGATGAGCCCCAGCGAGATGTTGAAGGTGAACAGCACGTCCAGCGCGAGCGGCGGCAGGGGCAGCACCAGCATGCCGAGCACGAGGATGACCAGGATCGGCGCGCCCAGGTCGTTGCGCGCGGCGGCCAGCAGGCCGCGGCTGAAGCTCGTGGCGTTCATGGGCGTTCCTTGGCGAAGAACTCGTCGGGGACCGGCAGATCGGTCGGGCGCGGCGGCGCGTAGCGGTAGGTGGCCGCGCGCAGCTGGTAGACGTAGGCCAGCACCCGCGCCACCGCCACGTAGAGGCCGGAGGGGATGCTCTGCCCGAGATCGGTGGACCAGTACAGGGCGCGCGCCAGCGGCGGCGCCTCGAACAGCGGCACGTCGCTGCCGCGGGCGACGGCGCGGATGCGCTCGGCCAGGTGGTCCACGCCCTTGGCCACCACCAGCGGCGCGCCGGTGCCGGCCGGGTCGTAGCGCAGCGCCACGGCGAAGTGGGTGGGGTTGGTGATCACCACGTCCGCGTGGGGCACCTCCTCCATCATGCGGCGCTGCGCGAGCTCGCGCTGCTGCTGGCGCACGCGGCTCTTGATCTCCGGGTTGCCGTCGGTCTCCTTCAGCTCGTCCTTGATCTCCTGGCGGGTCATGCGCAGCTTCTTCAGGTGCTGCCAGATCTGGTGTGGCAGGTCGATGGCGGCGATGGGCGCCAGCGCCACGCTCAGGGCCAGCAGCGCCCAGGCCAGCAGCCACAGGGCCTCCTGGATGGCGGCGGCCGCCGGCAGGGCACCCAGCGCCAGCACGTCGCGCTGCATGCCGCGCCCCACCAGCACCGCCACCAGCGCGAGCCAGCCCACCTTGAGCAGGGACTTCGCCGCCTCCAGCAGGGCGTTGGCGGAGAACATGCGCTTGACGCCCTTCACCGGGTCCAGGTGCGAGGGCTTCAGCCCCAACGCCTCGGCGCTGAAGCGCACGCCGCCCACCATCGCGGGGCCCAGGAAAGCCGCCAGCGCCATGGCCACGAACAGCGGCGCCTGCATCCACACCACCTCCGCGGCGGCGTCCATGGCGCGGGCCACCAGCAGCGCCTTGTCGAAGGCCAGATCCCGGTCCACCGCCAGCAGGCGGCGGGTGCTGTCCATCAGGTCACGGCCCATGGCCGCGCCCAGCGTGAACACCGCGGCGCTGGCCCCGAGCATGGACAGCAGCGTGTTGAGCTCGCGCGAGCGCAGCACCTGGCCCTTCTTGCGGGCGTCGTCGAGGCGCTTCGGCGTCGGTTGTTCCGTGCGTTCCTGGGCGGTGTCCTGCTCGGCCATGGCGTCGTGCCTCGGATCAGCGGGCGTAGACGCCGGCGAGCAGCGCCAGCACCGCGTCCAGGGAGCGCGCCACGGCCGGCGCCAGCGAGGGCAGCGCGAGCAGCAGCAGCACCAGCCCGAGCGCGGTGGTGATGGGCAGGCCGAAGGCGAACAGGTTGAGCTGCGGCGCCGAGCGGGTGATCACGCCCAGCATCACGTTCGCCGCCAGCAGCGCGGTGACCGCGGGCAGCGCCACCTGCACCGCGCCCGCGAACATGTCCGAGGCGAAGGCCACGAAGGCCCACAGGGCCTCGCCGCCCGGTCCCGGCCCGCCCGCCGGCATGGCGTGGAAGCTCTCCACCAGCATGCCCACCAGCGCCAGGTGCCCGTTCATGGACAGGAACAGGAGCATCCCGGTCATGAAGAAGATCTGGCCCAGCACCGGCACCGTGGCGCCGTTCACCGGGTCGGTCACCTGCGCCATGCTGAGGCCCATGGTGGTGGCCACCAGCTCGCCGGCGATCTGCAGCGACGCGAACAGGAGCTGCAGCATGAAGCCCATGCTGAGGCCGATGAACAGCTCGGTGGCCACCGCGGTGACGCCGGCGGCGCTCAGCACGTCCAGCTCCGGCGGCGCCGGCAACGAGGGTGCCAGCGACACGCTGAGCACCAGCGCCGCCCCCACCCGCATGCGCACCGGGATGGTCCGCGAGCCGAACAGGGGCGCGATGGAGAACATGGCCGAGATGCGCAGGAACGGCCACAGGACGGCCGCCACCCAGCCCATGATCTCGGGGATGCTCGCGGCGACCGTGTGCACGCCGGGCCTCACTCAGCCTATGAGGTAGGGGATCTCGCGGATGAGGCGCTCGGTGTAGTTCACCAGCGTCCTCAGGATCCACGGGCCGGCCGCCACCAGCACCAGCACCAGCGCCACGATCTTGGGGATGAAGCTCAGGGTCATCTCGTTGACCTGGGTGGCCGCCTGGAACACGCCGATGAGCAGGCCCACCGCCAGCGCCGTGAGCAGCGGCGGCGCCGCCACCATGAGCATGGTGAGGATGGCGTACTGGCCGATGGTGATGACGGTGTCCGGTGTCATGGGGGTATCGCTTCGCGGTTGCAGGCGACTCAGCCGAGGAAGCTGGTCGCCAGCGTGCCGAGGGTGAGCGACCACCCGTCCACCAGCACGAACAGCATCAGCTTGAAGGGCAGGGAGATCATCATCGGCGACAGCATCATCATGCCCATGGACATGAGCACGCTGGCGACGATGAGATCGATGATCAGGAACGGGATGAAGAGCAGGAAGCCGATCTGGAACGCGGTCTTGAGCTCGCTGGTGACGAAGGCCGGCATCAGCACCGAGAACGGCACGTCGTCCACGTTGGCCGGTGCGGCGCGGCCCGCGATCTCCAGGTACAGGCCGAGGTCATCCTCGCGGATCTGGCCAAGCATGAAGGTGCGAAACGGCGCGATGGCACGGTTCACGGCCTCGTCGACCCCGATGCGCTCCTCGAGATACGGCGTCACCGCCTCACCCCACGCCTGCTCGAAGGTGGGCCCCATGATGAACAGCGTCAGGAACAGCGCGAGCCCGATGACGATCTGGTTCGACGGCGTCTGCACCGTGCCGATGGCCTGGCGCAGGATGGCCAGCACGATCACGATGCGGGTGAACGACGTCATCATGAGCAGGAAGGCCGGCAGCAAGGTGAGCACCGTCATCAGCGCCAGCGCCTGCAGCGTGAGGCTGTAGCTCTGCCCGCCGGCGCCGTCGCTCTGCACCACCACCGCGGGCAGGGTCGGGGCGGCAGCGGCCGCGCCGCAGAGCAGCAGCAGTGGCAGCATCGCCACGAGTGCGAGCGGCGAACCCGCGACGGCGGCGATGGCGCGCACCGGTCGCAGCAGCCGGACCGGGGCGCACATCAGCGGGCCGCTCCGGCGCGCAGCGTGCGCGCGAGCCAGGTGTCCGCCGGCGCCGCGGGCGCATCCGCGGCCGGCGCCGCGCGCAGCCGGCGCACCAGCTGCACGCCGCCGCCGCCCACGCCCACCAGCAGCCGCTCGCCCTCGGCCTCCACGATCATCAGCCGCTCCTTGCCCCCGAGCGGCAGCGACGCAGTGACCTTCAGCGCGCCGCGCCCGGCTCCCATCCGGCCCTGCAGTCGGCGCATCACGAGGGCGAAGGCACCCAGCGCCAGCATCACGATCACCACGCCCAGGAGGTACTCCACTGCGTGGTCGCCGGCCAGCGGCGCGCGCGGGACGGACTCGGGGCGCAGCCCCGGCGCGGCCAGCGCCGCGGGCGCGTGGGCCAGCGCCGGCAGGCACGCGAGCGCTACGAACGGGCGGATCGCGGCGCGCACGGGGGTCAGGCGTCCGGCCCGGCCACGTCGGTGAGCCGCACGCCGAAGGTGTCGTCGATGACCACCACCTCCCCGTGCGCCACCAGGGTGCCGTTGACCAGCACGTCCATGGGCTCGTCCACCATGCGCTCGAGCTCGATCACCGCACCCTGCTCCAGCTCCAGCAGATCCTTCAGGCTCATGCGCGTGCGCCCGAGCTCGATGGACAGGGTCACGGGGATGTCCTTGACCAGGTTCATGGCCGCGCCCCCGGGCAACGCCACGCGCGCGCCCGTCTCGGCGCCCGAGGCCTTGTCGCCGGCGGTTCCGGCCGGTGGGTTCTTGCTGCTCATCAGGGATACTCCGGTTGGGTTCGGTGGGGCGCGTCAGCGCCCGGGCTCGCCGACGGCGATCACCTTGGCCGCGGCGAGGCCGTTGGAGGTGCCGGGCTCGGCGGTATAGAGGACCCGGTCGCCCACCATCACGCAGACCCGGTTCTGCCGGTTCATGGGGATGAAGTCGCCAGGCGCGAGCGCCATCAGCTCGGAGAAGCTCACCCGCACGCCGGGGAACACGGCGCGCGCCTGCACCTCCACTGCCGACACCCGCTCGATGAAGCGCGTGCGCCACTCGCGGTTGGCATCCTCGGAACGGGGCCCCGAGGTGAGGTAGGGGCGCAGGCTGTCCAGCAGCCCGTAGGACAGGGCCAGGTGGAACTCGCCGCCGCCGGGCAGCAGGTCCACGTTGAAACGCGACACCACCATGATCTGGTCGTCGCGAAGACCCCCCAGGCCGTTCGGCTTGACCGGCTGCGGCTCGCCGAAGCGCAGCGCGCAGATGGGTGCCCAGGCGTTCTTCAGCTCCTCGAACACGTGCCGTGCGAGCACCGCGGTGAGCCGCCGCTCGCTCGGCGAGAGCTCGCGCTCGGTGTCCGGCGTGACCCCGCCGCGCCCGCCGAAGAAGGCGTCCACGCAGGCGTAGACCAGCATTCCTTCGGCCACCAGGAACATGCTCTGATCGCGTCCCTGCAGCGGCGCCCCGTGGGCGCTCACCGGCAGGGGCAGGCTCTGCTGGTAATCGCCCAGGCGGGTGAGCGACGTCTCGCCCACGTCCACCTCCACCGGGCGCCCGAGCAGCGATCGCAACGCGGGGCGCATGCCGGCGGCGAATGCGTCGTGCACCGCCTCCAGCCCCGGCAGCCGCCCGTTGAGCACCCGCGACGGATCGCGGAAGTCGTAGGGCCGTTGCGCGCCGTCGTCCCGGTCCTCGCCGCCGGCGTCGGCACCGGTGGCGCGCAGGGCGTCCAGCTCTTCCTCGCTGAGCACGCTTGCCTCGCTCATGACGGCCTACTGCATCACGAAGCGGGTGAAGTAGAGGTCGTCCACGACCTCGCGGCCGGTGCGCTTCTTCATGATCTCGCGCACCGCCTCCAGGGCCATCTTGCGCATGTTCTCCTTCCCTTCGCGCCCGGCCAGCGGCTCTGCCTCCAGGCCGCTGAACAGCATCAGCAGGTCGTTGCGGATGGCCGGCTCGTGGCGCTCCAGCAATGCCACCGAGTCCTCGTCCGGGGTCACTGCGGTGAGCGAGAGCTGCATGTAGCGGGCTGCGCCGCCGCCGGGGAAGTTCACCACCAGCTCGGGCTTGAACTCGTGGTAGAAGACCTGCTTCATCTCCTCGACGGGCGCCTCGGCCTGGCCTTCCACTGCCATGGGGACGGCGGCCACCAGCTTGCCGGTCATGGCCAGGACCAGCACCGTGGAGGTGGCGGCCAGGTTCACCACCAGGAGAATCGGAACGAGAAGCTGCTTCATCGGGGTACTCCGGATAACCGCGGCGCCTGCGGCGCCGAATCGCGACGGAGAACGCGAAGCAACTGCCGTGCCAAGAAAGGCCGGCCCCGATCGCCTCTTTATTTCAGTGAGTTACAAGGCGGCCCGGAGCGCCGCCAGAATCCCGGCGGTGGCTCCGCCGGGATCGCCAGGAAGGCGTGGAAGGGAGACCGGCCTCAGGCGAAGGTGTCCACCAGGCCGTCGGCCAGGCGCACCGGTGTGCCGGTCTGCGACTCGCCGGGCTCGCCAGGTGCGTCGCTCCCGGCGCGGTCGCCCTCGCCGTCGGCACCGTTGCCGGCGCCACCACCGGCCGCCTGCCGGCCGTCGCCGGTGGCCACCTCGACGCGGGTCAGGTCGATGCCGCTGCCGGCGAACAGCTCGCGCAGGCGCGGCAGCGCCGCCTCGATGGCCTCCCGCACCGGCGCATGCTGGGCGTGGAAGGTCACGCTGGCCTCGTCGTCGTGCACGCTCAGGCTCACGTTCACCGGGCCCAGCTCGCGGGGATTCAGGGCAATGGTGGCGTTCTGGATCCCCCGGGCGACGCTCCAGGTGAGGCGCGCGCCCAGGGCCGCGCTCCAGCCGGGATCCGTCACCGGCGTGTTCAACGGCGGCAGCACCTGCGGGCGGGCCACCGGATCCGCCGGCGGCTGCGGCGTGGCGAAGGTCGCCGGGAGCGGCGCCGCGGATGCGGACTGGGCCTGGGGACCCGCCGGTCCCGGCGCGTCCATGGGCCGTGCCGGCGGCGCGTCGGCGAGGCGCATCGCGGGCGGATCGTTGAGGCGGACCGCAAAGGCGTCGTTCGAGCGCGCCGCGGGCCGGTCGTTCCAGCGCGCCTCCGGCGCGACCCCGTCCCCGCCCGCCGCTGCTGCCGCCACGCCGGCAGCCGTGTCCGGGAGCCCGGGGCCCGCGCCCGCCGACTGCATCGGCGCGACGGCGGAACCCGACACGCCGGCAGGAGCCGCCACGGCGCCCGGACCGGTCCCGGCCCCGGAGAGCCCGGACCCATGCGCCCGCGACCCTGATGCGCCGGCCTGGCCTGGAAGGGGTGCTGCCAAGGCCCTGCCCGGCGGCCCGCCCGGCAGGGCGGCCGCAGCCGTCGACGCGCCGGGTGGCAGCGCCACCGCGCCCGCCGACGACTGCTCCACCAGCACCACCGCCGCGCGGGCCGCGGGGCTGGCCTCGCTGGCCAGGGGATCCCCGGGCAGCGGCACCGCCGGCGCCGCGGGCATCTGCAGTGCGGCCACCGCGTCCGCGTCGCCGTCGGTTCCGGTGCTGGTTCCCACAGGCGTGTCCACGCCCGTGCCGTCCACGGGCCGCGCCGCCGCCGCGCCGTCCGCGCCCTCCGCTCGAGGGGCAGAGTCCAGCTGGCCGCGCATGACGCTCTCGAAGGCGCTGCCCGGGCTGCCCTCCCGGGCGCCGGCGGACGCGGGCCCGCTGGCGCTGGCCGTGCCCCGTGCCGGCCCCGACGTGGGCCCTGGCGGCGACACTGGCGCGCTCATCGGGCAGCCTCCGTGACCACGCGGCGCAGGCTGAGCGCATCCGCCTCGCGTTGCTCGCGGCGCTCGACCTCCTGGGTGGCCTCCTGCAGGCGGCGCTCCACCACCCGCTCGAGCGCCATGAGATCGGCCCGGGCCTGCTGCCACTGTGCGGTCTTCTCGCCAGTGCGCTCGCGCAGGCGCTCGGCGTGCGTGCGCTGCTGCTCCAGGGCCTGGTTGAGACGCTTCACGAAGCGGCGCTCGTTGGCGATGGCGGACGCGACGAGGGCGCCGCCGCCGGGCACCTGCGCGTACTCGTCCAGATAACCGTCCAGGCGCGCCAGGGTGGCCTCGGCGCCGTCGCGCAGGCGCAGCAGCTCGCTCAGCTCCCCGGCAAGCTCCTGCTCGCGGGTCTCGGCGAGCCCGCGCACCAGCTCGAGCTGCGAAGGCGATCGGGTGGTCATGGACTGTGGTCTCCTTGCAGTTACCGGTTCAGGCCGCGGCGCGGGCGAACAGGGCGTCCAGCTCCTGCCGGCTGCGCTCCAGCGACACCGCCTCGTTCAACGACTGGGCCAGGTAGGCCTCCAGGCGCGGGCGGTGCTCCACCGCCGCGTCGATGGCCGGGTCGCTGCCGCGCTTGTACACGCCCAGGCTCACCAGGTCCTGACTCTGCCGGTAGACCGCGCACAGGTTGCGGAAGCGCTGGATCTGGGCCTGCTCCTCGGGCGAGGCCAGTGCCGGCAGCAGCCGGCTCACCGACGCCTCCAGGTCGATGGCCGGATAGCGGCCCATCTCGGCGATGGCCCGTGACAGCACCACGTGGCCGTCCAGGATCGCCCGCGCCGCGTCGGCGATGGGATCCTGCTGGTCGTCGCCCTCGGTCAGCACCGTATAGAAGGCGGTGATGGTGCCGCTGCCGTCCGGGCCGGTGCCTGCGCGCTCCACCAGCAGCGGCAGCTTCGCGAACACCGAGGGCGGGTAGCCCTTGGTCGCCGGCGGCTCGCCCACTGCCAGGGCGATCTCGCGCTGGGCCTGGGCGAAGCGGGTGAGCGAGTCCATCAGCAGGAGCACGTCCCGGCCCTGATCGCGAAAGTGCTCGGCGATGCTGGTGGCGAGCATGGCCCCCTGCAGCCGTGATACCGGCGAGGTGTCCGCCGGCGCCGCCACCACGACGGCGCGGGCGAGACCCGCGGCGCCCAGCGTCTCGCGCACGAACTCGTTCACCTCGCGCCCACGCTCGCCGATGAGCCCCACCACCGCCACGTCGGCGCGGGTGTGGCGCGTCATCATGCCGAGCAGGGTGCTCTTGCCCACGCCGCTGCCGGCGAACAGCCCGAGGCGCTGCCCGCGCCCCACCCGCAGCAGGCCGTTGATGGCACGCACGCCCACGTCCAGCGGCTCGCGGATGGGCGCGCGCGCGAGGGGGTTCACCGGCTTCGCCACCAGCGGCCGCCAGCCGTCGGCGCGCAGCGGGCCGGCGCCGTCCAGGGGCGTCCCGGTGCCGTCCAGCACGCGGCCCAGCAGCCCCTCGCCCACCGGCACCCGCTGCTGCCCGGCGGAGGGCACTACCCGTGAGCTGGGCACGAATCCGCGCATGTCCGACACGGGCATGAGGTACGTTCGATCGCCGGCGAAGCCCACCACCTCCGCCTCCACCCGGCCGCCGTCGGGCGCCTCCACCGCGCAGCGCGAGCCCACCGCCGCCTGGCAGCCCACCGCTTCCAGCGTCAGGCCCACCATGCGGGTGAGCTTGCCCTCCACCACCGGCGCCGGCGGCGTGAGCGCCTGGCGGCGGGCCGCCAGGCGCTCCACGATGCGGCGATTTCGCGCGGCGTCAGTCATCGCCCGCGTCCGCGCGCTGGCGCTCGTCACCCAGGAGCTGCACGGCGATGCGCGCGATGCGCGTCTCCACCGTTGCGTCCACGAAGCTCACGTCGGTGCGCAGCGTGCACCCGCCGCGGGTGATGGAGGGATCCTCCTCCACGTCCACCCCGGCCAGCGTCTCGTCGTCGCTGAACAGGCGCCGCACCAGCGGCGCCTCGTCCGGGTGCAGCGCGATGCGCAGTCGCCCGCGCACGTCGTTGAGCGCGCCGCGCGCCTCGCGCACCACCGCCGCGATCTGCTGCGGGTCGCTGGTGAGCTCCCGGCGTACCACCTGGCGGGCCACGGCGAGGGCGAGTCGCGCGAGCTCGTCGTCCACCTGCTCGTCCAGCCGGGCCAGCGGCTCCAGCAGGTTCCCGGCCAGCGCCGAGAGCGCCGCCAGGGTCGCGGCCGTCTCGGCCCGCGCCGCCTCGAGCCCCTCCGCGTGGCCGCGGGCGAAGCCCTCCTCGCGGCCCTGGCGGTAGTCCTCGTCGACGGCAGCGGTACCGCCACGGGTGTCCGGCGCGAACCCCGGCCCCGGCGCGGCCCGTCCGCGCGCCTCGTCCGCGGCGCCCGCGCGCAGCGCCGGCGCCGCCCAGCGCTCGGCGCTGGCGCCGGTCGGCCGGATGACGCGCGGGCGCACGGCTCAGGCCTCGCCGCGCGGCCGGGCCGCGACGCACGGGACGGGTGTCGCAACGGGAATCGGGAAACGCATGGGCGGCGGCCGGGGTCCGGGCAAGGCGCGTGCGCGCCGCTCAGACGAAGGCCTCCCCCTTGCCCTGCATCACCACGGTACCCTCCTCCACCAGGCGATCCACCACGCTCAGCATCTCCTTCTGCGCAGCCTCCACCTCGCTCAGGCGCACCGGTCCCTTGCCCTCCAGGTCGTCGCGCAGCATCTCCGCCGCGCGCGCCGACATGTTCTTGAACACCCGCTCGCGGATGCGCGCGCTGGCCCCCTTCAGCGCCAGCACCAGCGTCTCCGTGGAGATCTCGCGCAGCACCGTCTGCAGCCCGCGCTCGTCCAGGCCGTCGATGCTCTCGAAGTCGAACATCTGTTCCTGGATCTCGCTCTTGAGCTCCGCGTCGGTCTCCGCGAGCCGGTCCAGGAGCTGCGCCTCCAGCTCCGACGGCACCGCGTTCAGGATATCGGCGGCCGCCTTGACGCCGCCCAGACCCGAGAGCTTGATGTCCAGGTTGCCCCCGCCGAGCTGCCCCTCCAGGATGGCGTCCAGCTCCTTCAGGGCGCTGGGGTGGACGCCGTCCAGGGTGGCCACCCGCACCATCACGTCCCCGCCCAGCTCCTCGGGGAGCAGCCGCAGCACCTCGCCCGCGGTGTCGGGCTCCAGGTTGATGAGGGCCAGCGCGATGATCTGGGGGTGCTCCTTGACCAGGATCTCGGCGATGGCCTCCGGCGCCATCCACTGCAGGGAGCCGAGTCCCTTGGAACGGTTGTCCGAGACGATGCGCGGCAGCACGCTGCCAGCACGCTCCGGGCCAAGCGCCTGGGTGAGCACGTTGCGCAGGTAGTCCTGTGTGCCCACGCCCAGCGACGAGATGTCGCGCACGGTGTTGATGAAGCCCTTGAGCACGTCACCCACCTGGCCCTGGGTGACGTCGCTCAGGCTCGACATGGCGCTGCCCACGGTCTGCACCTGGCGCGGCTCCAGGTGCTTCAGCACCTCGGCGGCGCGCTCCGCGCCGAGCGCCATCAGCAGGATCGCGGCGCGGTCGCTGCCCTTGAGCTCGCCGTCCGGCTCAGCCATCGGTGTCCACCCACTTCTTCAGCACCATGGCCACCCGCTTCGGATCGTCCGCCGCCATCTCGCGGGCCAGGTTGAGAATGTCGCCGTATACCCGCGGCGGCGGCGGCAGGGGATCGTCGCCGCGTCCGCTCAGGCTCACCCGGTCTGCCTCCAGCATGGGCAGGCCGTCGTCGTCCGCCGGGGCGGCATCGCCGCCGGATTCGCCGCGCCGGGTGAGGGCGCGCACCGCCGGGCGCAGCACCGCCAGCAGCAGCAGGCCCATGAGGATCGCGGCCAGCGAGTTCTTCACCAGGGACTCGAACCAGGTCTGCTCCCACACGGCGGGCTCCGGCGGCGCCTCGATGGCCGCCGGCGCCTCGAAGGCGCGGTTGATCACCACCACCGAGTCGCCACGCTCCGCGTTGAAGCCCACCGCCTCCTTCACCAGTCCCGTGATGCCGTCTATCTCTGCCTGCTCGCGGGGCGTGCGCACCACCTCGCCCTTCTTGTCCGCGCTCACGCGGTCGTCCACCAGTACCGCGACCGACATCCGGATCAGCCGTCCCGGAGCCGTGCGGGTGTGGGTCACGGTCTTGTCCAGCTCGTAGTTGCGGGTGGTGCTCTTGCTCATGGAGCCGCTGTCGCCGGCGAGCGCCTCGCCCTCGGCGGGCTTCGCGAGGCTGCCGCCCTCGGGCGGCTGGTTGGTGAGCGCGCCGGGCACGCCCATGGCCTGCATGGCGCCGCCGCCGCGCTGGTCCTGCAGCTGCTCGCTGCGCACCTGATCGGGAGCACCGGTGAACGCCTCCTCGCGGCGCTCGTTCTCGGAGAAGTCGATCTCGGCGTGCACCTGGGCGCGCACGCGACCGCTGCCCACGATGGGGAACAGCAGCTCCTCGATGCGCTCGGTGTAGGTGCGCTCGAAGGCACGCTTGTACTCGAACTGGCGATTGGTCATGGCCATCTCGCCGTCCATGACGTCGCGGCTGAGCAGGCGGCCGAACTGGTCCACCACCGCCACCCGGCCGATCTCCATGTACGGGACGCTGGACGCCACCAGGTTGGCGATGCCCTGCACCTGGCCCGAGTCCAGTGCGCGCCCGGGCGCGAGCTTCAGCATCACCGAGGCCGAGGGGCGCGAGCGGTCACGCACGAATGCGCTCTGCTTGGGGATGGCCAGGTGGACCCGCGCCGCCTCGACGCCGCGCATGCGCGCGATGGTGCGCGCGAGCTCGGTCTCCAACGCGTGCTGGTAGCGCGCGCGCTCCATGAACTGGCTGGTGCCGACGCTCTGGTCCTCGCGCAGCAGCTCGAGCCCCATGGACTCGTTGCCGGAGAGCCCGTCGGCGGCGAGCTGCATGCGGATCTCCTGCACCTGGTCGGCGGGCACGAGGATCATGCCGCTGCGCTTGTCCACCTCGAAGCGGGTGTTGCGCGCCTGCAGCGAGGCGATGACGTTGCCCGCGTCGCGCTCGCCCATGCTCCCGTAGAGCGGCACGAAGCTCGGGCGCATGGCCCACATCACGACGCCGACGGCCAGCGTCAGCGCCGCCGCCAGCGCCATCACCAGTCCGAGCTGGGACGGGCTCGGACCCATGCGCATGAGCTGCGCGAGGCGCGGGGTGTCGTTCGTGAGTTCCAGTTGCGTGGCCATGGTGTCCTTGTGCGCTCGCGAGCGATGTGCGTCAGACCTGCATGTTCATGATCTCGCGGTACGCTTCCACCAGCTTGTTGCGCACCTGCGAGACCGCCTCGAAGGACACCCTCGCCTTCTGCATCTCCACCATCACCCGCACCAGGTCCACGTTCGGGTCGCCCAGCTCGAAGCGCTCGGCGAGGCCGGCGGCGCTTCGCTGCGCGTCGTTCACGCCGTCGATGGATTGCCTGACCAGCTCGCCGAAGTCCGACCCCGGCGCATCCTTGGCCGGGGCGGCGGCGCCGGCCTGCCCGAAGCCCGGCTCGAAGGCCGGCGGCGCACCGATCCTGAAGTCGCTCATGTCCTGCCCTCTGCTCCTGCCGGACCGCGGACGCGGTCCCCGCAGCGATTGAAAGCAATCTCCGTGCCGGATTACGAAAAGTGATTCAGGTCAATGGGTTGGATGTGTGCCGGTGCCGGACGGTCAATCCGTTGACACCCGGCACGGCGCCCCGGCCGGCGGTGCGGCGGTGTTCCGTCAGTGCGCCGCGGTCTCGCCGCGGCGGTTCCACACCTCGGCGTCCTGCACCGAGTACTTGCGCATCTTCTCCACCAGGGTGGTGCGCCCCAGGCCCAGCAGCTTGGCGGCCTGGGCCACCACGCCGCCGGAGCGCTCCAGCGCCTCGCGGATCAGGTACAGCTCGATGGTGGCCAGGTACTCCTTGAGGTCCAGGCCGCCGTCGGGGAGATACACGCCCATGCCCTCCGCGACGCCCGGGACGTCGCCGCCGGCTTGCGCGTCGGGCCCGGCGGGGGCCGGCACCACGGGAGGCACGGGCACCCCGGCGCGCAGGATCTTCTCCGGCAGGCTCGCGAGCTCGGCGCGGGCGTCCCGGTGCAGCACCCGCAGCCGCTCCACCACGTTGGACAGCTCGCGCACGTTGCCGGGCCACGAATAGCGCTGCATGGCGTCCAGCAGCGGACGGCCGATGGTCACCGTGCCGCGCTCGTTCTGGAGGCGCTTGATCAGGGTCTGCACCAGCACCGGAATGTCCTCCGCGCGCTCGCGCAGCGGCGGCATGTGGATGGGGAACTCCTCGAGGCGGTAGAAGAGGTCCTCGCGGAAGCGCCCGGCGGCAATCTCCGCCTCCAGGTCCCGGTGGGTGGCGGCGATGATGCGCACGTCCGCATGGCGGGTCTTGTTGCTGCCCACGCGCTCGAAGCTGCGCTCCCGCAGCACGCGCAGCAGCTTGACCTGCATGTGCGGCGACATGTCGCCGATCTCGTCCAGGAACAGGGTGCCGCCCTCCGCCATCTCGAAGCGCCCGGCGCGGGTCGTGATGGCGCCGGTGAAGGCGCCCTTCTCGTGGCCGAACAGCTCGCTCTCCAGCAGCTCCGCCGGGATGGCGCCACAGTTCACGGGCACGAAGGGCTTGCCGGCGCGGGCCGACTGGCGGTGGATGGAGCGGGCCACCAGCTCCTTGCCGGTGCCGGACTCTCCCAGAACGAGCACGTTCGCCTCCGACGGCGCCACCTGGGAGATGAGCGTGCGCACCTGCTGCACCTGGGGGCTGATGCCCACCAGGGACTCGATGCATACCCGCCGCCGCCGCACCGGGGCCCGTTCGGGCTCGTCGGGCTTCGCGGTGTCGTCCATGACGGCGTCCGCGGCGGGCGGGCGGGTTATCTCATCGCTGGAGCTCTCGTCGGTAGCAGCGTGTTCCATGGGGTCCCTCTCGTGACGGTGTGCCAGGCAGGCCCCGGCTCCTTCCCGGACGGGGCGCGTGGCGTTGGTATTCGGCTGAACTGGGAGAGCAAGAGTCGTGCCGAGGGAGATCCTGGCCACCTTTCAGCGAGTTAGGCGGATCGCAAGGATATGCCGACGGAATTCTGACGCCGCTGATGCGGCGCAGCAGAGTACCGCGGCCGATATGTGACGCGGTCGACACTGTTGCGTCGCGTCTACCGGGAACCCGGGGCGACCGGGCGAGGGGCCTGGGGCGGGCGTGGGGCCGGCGCCGGGCTCACACCGCCATGCGCTGGCAGGTGCTCAGGAAGCGGGTGGCGAACTCGTCCGCCGGCAGCGGGGGGCTGATCACGTAGCCCTGGATGAGGTCACAGTCCATCTCCTGCAGCAGCCGCATCTGGGCCTCGCTCTCCACGCCCTCGGCCACGATGCGCAGGCGCAGCTGGTGGGCCATGGTGATGATGGCCCGCAGGATCGCCTGATCGTCCGCCTCGTCGAGGATGTCGCGCACGAAGGAGCGGTCGATCTTGACCACGTCGATGGGCAGCCGCTTGAGGTAGCTCAGGGAGGAGTACCCGGTGCCGAAATCGTCCATCGACACCTGGCTGCCGAGCGCCTGCAGCTCGCGCAGCCGGGCCTCGCCGGCGCCGGTCTCGTCCATCAGCACGCTCTCGGTGATCTCGAACTCCAGCGCCGCCGGCTCGAGACCCGCGCGCTCGAGCTCGCGCCCGATCTTGCGCGCCAGGGCGTGGTCCCGCAGCTGCTGCGCGGATACGTTGATGGACACCGGCACCGAGGTCAGGTCGCGGGCCCGCCAGGCGCCGATCTGCGCGCACACCTCGCGCACGACCCACTCGCCGAGCGGCAGGATCAGCCCGGTCTCCTCGGCGATGGGGATGAAATCGCACGGCGGGATCATGCCGAGCTCCGGGTGGTGCCAGCGCAGCAGCGCCTCCGCGCCGGCGAGGCGACCGTCGCCCGCGTCCACCTTTGGCTGGTAGTGCATGGCCAGACCGCCGGACTCCAGCGCATGGCGCAACGACGCCTCCAGGTTCAGCCGGTCGACGCCCGGTGACAGCAGGCAGGCGTGGAAGCTCTCCACCTGGTTGCGACCACGACGCTTGGCGGCGTCCATGGCCAGCGCCGCGTTGCGCAGCAGCGCGTCCTCGCTGTCCGCGTGGTCGGGGAACACCGCGATCCCCACGCTCGCGCCCACGGCGACGTCGCGCCCGTCCAGGACCACGGGCTCGCCCAGGGATGCGACGATGCGCCGCGCGACCCGTACCGGATCGTCCGCGCTGTCCACCTCCGAGAGCACGACGATGAACTCGTCCGCACCGAAGCGCGTGACCGTACCCGGCGCCGCGTCCAGCGCGGTCGTTCCCGGCGCGCCGGCCGGCGGCCACAGGTCGCCGCCCTGCTCGCGGGCAACGCAGTCATTGTCGCGCACGCAGCCCTGCAGCCGCGACGCCGCCTCCTGCAGCAGGCGATCGCCCGCGCCGTGGCCCAGCGTGTCATTGACGCGCTTGAAGCTGTCCAGGTCCACGTGCAGCACCGCGGCGGTGCGGTCATGGCGGCGCGCGGCGGTGAGCACATTGCGCAGGTGCTCGCTCAGGAAGCTGCGATTGGGCAGGCCCGTGAGCGGATCGTAGTAGGCCAGCCTGCGGATGGTGTCCTCGACGCCGCTGCGCTCGGTGACGTCCTGCACCGCGGACACGGTCCAGCTGGAGACGCTGCCCGGCACGTGGCAGGCCACCGACTCCTGGCGCAGCCGCCGCACCCCGTTGGCCGGGTGATGGATGCGGTAGTCCAGCGCGCGAGCGCCGTCCTCGTGGGCAGCGCGGCTCATGTGCGCCCGCACCCGCAGGCGGTCCTCCGGGTGGATGCGCTCCCACACCATGTCCGCGGCGCCCGTGCGCTGGATCGCGGACAGGCCCGTCAGCCGCGCGAACTCCCGGCACCAGCGCGCGCGCTCCGCGTGGGGATTCCACTCCCAGTGGGCGATCCCGCCGATGCGCGACGCCACGTCCAGCCGCGCCAGCGCCAGATCGCGTTCCGCCTGCACCCGGTGGCCACGGGCCAGGGCGCCGCCGAGGGCCCGCAGCTCGTCCGCATCCAGGGGCTTGCGCAGCAGCGCAGTGGCGCCGTCCGGCGCACGGGCGCCGTCCACGTCGCTGGACGAACGGCCCGTGAACACCACCCGCAGCCCCCGGTGCTCCTGGCGGATCTGGCGCAGCAGCGCCGCCCCGGCGCCGCCGCGGCAGGCGGCATGATCCAGGAAGGCCACCGCAAAGGCCTCGCCGCGCGCCGCGGCGTCGCTGCTGGCCCGCGCCGCGGCCCCCGCGTAGCTGCACAGGGTGAGCCGGAAACGGCGCGCCGGCGCGTCCAGGCACGTCTGCACGGGAATCCCGCACTCGGTGTCCGCGGTCTCGGGCTCCCCGCCCAGCACCCGGCGGAACTCCGCCGCCGACTCCGGATCCGGCTCGAGCACCAGCACCGCGGCGGGTGCCGGCGGGTCGTCGCCCCCCGCCCGCTGCGCTGCGCCCGCCCGCTGATCCATGTCTTTCTCCCGAAGTGGCGGGGCCGATCAGGCGGCGCTGGCCTCGACGCGGTATTCAACGAAGCGGTCCTTGCCCGCCTGCTTGGCGTTGTACAGCGCCTGATCGGCGCGGCGCAGGAGCTGCTGGCAGCTCTCGAAGTCCACCGTCTCGCCGTGGGTGGCCACGCCGATGGACACGGTCACCACCAGCGCCTGCCCGTCCTCCAGCTCGAAGCCGCCCTGGCGGAAGGCTTCCAGCAGGCGCTGGCAGAAGTTGCGTGCCCCGCTCGCGCCGCAGCCGGGCAGCAGCAGCACGAACTCCTCGCCGCCGTAGCGGGCCACCAGGTCGGTGCCGCGGGCCATGGCGTTGAGGATCCGGGCGGACTGCACCAGAACCTGGTCGCCGAGCTGGTGCCCGTACAGATCGTTCACCTGCTTGAAGTTGTCGAGGTCCACGAACACCAGGGAGATGGGGATCCCCTTCTTGTTCGCGTCCTCGAACCACTGCGTGAGCACGCCGTCCAGGTGGCCACGGTTGAAGGCGCCGGTGAGGTTGTCGCGCCGCGACTTCTCCTCCAGCGCCCTGGCCTGGGCCTGCAGCGACGCCGCCACCTCGCGCAGGCGCGCCGATTCCTGCACCACCTGCAGGTTGCGCATCACGATCACCTCGCGGGCCTCCTGCAGGATCCACTCGGAGCGCGACGGGTCCGTGATGGACATGTCGAACAGCTCCTCGATCTGCGGCGCGGCCTCGGCCACCTGCTCGATGAGCGCGGACAGGGTGGCGCCGTCCATGCCCTCCACATGGCGGAACACGCCCTGCACCCGGGTCAGCGACTCGCCGGGCTCGAGCGACATCCACAGATCCGCCATCGGCCCCGACAGGGCCACCGAGCGAGTCATCAGCACGAGGTCGTCCTTGTCCCCGGCGTTGCCGCGGGGAAAGCCGTGGCTCGCGGCAATGACCTTCTGCAGGCGCTCCGGCAGATTCCAGTGCTCCAGCAGCCAGGCGCCCACCAGCGCGTGGTCGCAGCCGAGATGCGCGTACTCCAGGGCCTTGACGACGTCGTGATCCTGCTCGCCGTCTTCGAGGGCGTCGTAGAGTTCCGGGTAGCTGCGGTCGAGGGCCAGCATTCCGATGTCCTGCATCAGGCCGGCCAGGAACGCCTCTTCGGGGGCGCGCACGCCGAAGTGCTCGCCCAGCACCCGCGCCGCGGTGGCCGCCAGCAGCGAGCGACGCCACACCCGGTTGTAGTCGAGTCCGCGACCCGTGGTGTCCTTGAGCGAGGTGACCAGGGAGAAGGTCAGCGCCAGGGTGAGGGTGGCGTTGAGGCCCAGCAGCACCACCGCCTGCTGGAACGAGTCGCACCTGCGGCGCCGGGCGTACAGCGGCGAGTTGGCCATGCGCAGCACCTTGGCTGCCAGCGCCGGATCGGCCTTCACCGCCTCGGACACATCGGCCATGCTCGCGCCCGGGTCGCGCCCGAGCTCGATGATCCGCGCCGCCGCCGCCGGCATGGTGGGCAGGGTGCTGCAGAACTCCAGGCGCTTGCGCAGGGGCTCGCTCAGCTCCCGCGCGCCGTTGTCGACTACATCCGCGCGGGCCATGGTCATGCCGCCATGGACCCGTCGCGCCGGTCCTCGGGGATCTCGAGCCAGGCGGCGCGAAGGGTCTCCGTGATGCCCATCATCTCGCGCAGCGCCGCCACGTCGCCGTGGAGGTTGGCGCGCGTGAGCAGACGGCCCATGTAGTCGTAGAGCCGCTCCAGGTTGGCCGCCACCTCGCCGCCGCGCTCCAGGTCGAGGCTGCCGCGCAGGGCATCGATGATGCCGGCCGCCTTGCTCACGGCGGCCGCCTTGACGGCCAGCTCGCCCCGCTCCACCGCGCCGCGTGCCGCGGTGAGGGCCTCCGCGAGCCCGCCGTAGAGCAGCTCCACCAGCTTGTGCGGGTCGGCGCTCTCCACGCTGCCGTAGGCGTCCACCCGGCGGTACGCGGCGAGGCCGCCGCGGGGCATCATGCTGTTCACGTCTTCAACTCCTTCTGAGCGGGGCGCGTGCGCTTACCGGGTGGGGTTCGCCGACTGCAGCGGCCGCAGCTGCTGTGCCAGGTAGTCGCTGGTGACGGTGAGCTGCGCGAGCAGCGAGTCCAGGGCGGTGAACTGGGCGCGCAGGCGCTCCTCGGTCTTGCCCAGGCGGTACTCCACGTTCGCGACCTGGCCATCCAGCGTGCGCTTGCGACTCTCGAGGCTCTCGATGCGTCCGTCCAGGATGCCGTCGGCCTGCAGGTAGCCGTCCAGGTAGGCATCGAGACCGGTGGCGAGCCCGCCCGCGGCGCCGAAGAAGTCCAGCACCCGGCTGGCGCCGCCGGCCACGGTCTCGGACAGCGCAGCGCCGTCGAACTGCAGGTCGCCCTGGTCGGTGAAGGTCACGCCCATCTCGTACAGGTAGCCCGTGCTGGCGTCCGGCAGGGTCACCGGAGTGCTCAGGCGCTGGTTGATGGCGCGCTCGAGCCCGAGCAGGATGCTGTCGCCCTTGAACGCGTTGTTCGCGAGGGCCTTGATGTTGCCGCGCAGCCCGTTGTAGGCGCTGACGAACTCCTCGACGGCGTCGGCGAGCACCCTCGAGTCGCTGCTGAAGTCCACCGACGCGCTGCCAGCGCTCCGCAGCTCCAGGGTCACGCCGGTGATGACGCCCGTGACGCTGTTGGATGCGCTGGTCACCGCGAAGCCGTCCACGGTGAGCTGCGCGTCGCGGGCGGCGTTCACCTCGCTGGTGCTGAAGCCGGCCAGGCCGCCGCCGGGAGTCACCGCGATGGCATTGGCGGTACCGCTCTCGTTGGCGGTGAGCACGAGCTGGCTGCCCGCGTCCACGTTGATGATGCTGGCGGTCACGCCCGGGTTCGCCGCGTCCGTGTTGATGGCGTCGCGGATCTGCGCCAGGGTGTTGTTCGTGCCGTCCAGGGTCAGGCTGAGGGTGTTGCCGTTCACGGTGATGTCCAGCGTGCCGGTGCCCACGGCGGTGTTCTCGTCCGCGTAGGCGTTGGACGCCAGCCGGTGCTTCGCGGCGAGCTGGGTCACCACCACGTCGTGGCTCTGGGTGTCCGCGGCGGCACTGGCGCTCACCGTGAGCACGTCCTCGTCGCTGCTCGCGGCCTTCACGCCGGTGAGCGTGCCGCCGTCGCCGAGCGCCCTGGCCGCGGCCTGGAAGCGCCCGATGGCGCCCTTGAGCTGGCCGTTGGCGCTGATGTGCAGCTGCACGTCGCGCTGGCGGCTCTCCAGCCGGTTGAGCGGCCGGCGCTCCAGCGCCATGAGCTGGGAGATCATGGACTCGATGTCGAGCCCGGAACCCACGCCGGCGGCGGTCAGCATCGTTCGATCCTCTCTCGCGTCGTTCGTTCGGCGGACGGGGCGCTCAGGCCTCGTCCGTCAGCAGCAGCCCCGAGGCCGCCTGCGCTTCGGCCATCTCGGTGCGCAGGTGGCGGGAGATGGCGAGCATCTCCTCGGCGGGGATCTGCTTGATCACCTCCGAGGTCTCGGCGTCGCGCACGTAGACCACGGTGCGGCCGCTGGACTCGTCAACCTGGAAGCTCAGGCGGTGGTCCAGGCCCTGCACCCGTGCGACCGCTGCCTCCACCGTCTCGGTGAGTTCCGCGGCCGCGGGCCGAGCGCTTTCCTGCGTGACGTCCGCCGGCGCCTTGGCGGCGGCCGGACGGTCGGCGCCGGTGCGCGTGCCGCGTGCGGCCAGACTTGCGATGTCGAAGTTCACTGCGTTCATGGTCATCCCCCTCTCGAGGGCAGCGGCCGGGACCCGGAGGTCCCGGCCGCTTCGGTGTTACCGCGTGCTTAGCCCAGCAGGCTCAGCACCGACTGCGGCAGCGCGTTGGCCTGGGCCACCATGGCCGTGCCGGCCTGCTGCAGGATCTGGGCGCGGGTCAGGTTCGCCGTCTCGGCGGCGAAGTCCGCGTCCTGGATCCGGCTGCGCGCGGCGGTGATGTTCTCCGCGGCGGTGGACAGGTTGGCGATGGTGGACTCGAAGCGGTTCTGGATGGCACCCAGCTCCGCGCGGGCGCCGTTGACCGCGGTCAGAGCGTTGTCGATCTGGCCGATGGCAAACTGTGCGCTGGTGAAGCTGGACACGTTCAGAGCGGTGATGCCGGTGGTGGTCGTCGAGGCACCGAATGCGCCGTTGACGGCACCGGCCACGGTGGCGTTGTTGGTCGTGCCGCCGACGGTGATGGCGGCGTTGGCCACCAGGGTGACGTCACCCGTGACCTCGTCGTAGGAGGCGCCGACACCGGACTGCGAAGACACGCGGTTGATGGCCTCCACCAGCTGGCCGGCACGCTCCTGGGCATTGGCGGCCGAGGCGATGGGACCGATGTTGACGGCACCGGCGCCGGTGTCGAGGGTGACACCGCCGTCGGCGATGGCGGTTGCGAAGCCCGTCAGGGTCGAAGCGTTGAAGGTGCCCGAGACCCGGGTGAAGGAACCGCCCAGGCTCGCCGTCTGCACGTTCGCGATGTTGGCGATGGTGATGGTCTCGCCGGCGTTGGCGCCGACCTGGAACTGCACGCCGGCGAACGAGCCGTCGAGCAGCGCCGTGCCGTTGAAGCTGGTCTGCTCGGCGACCCGCTGGATCTCGGCCTTGAGCTGGGTGACCTCGGCGTTCAGCGCGTCGCGGTCGCTCTGGCTGTTGGTGCCGTTGGAGGCCTGCACCGCCAGCTCGCGGATCCGCTGCAGGTTGTTGGTGACCTCGGCCAGCGCGCCCTCGGCGGTCTGCGCCAGCGAGATGCCGTCGTTGGCGTTGCGGGTCGCCTGGTTCAGGCCGCGCACCTGGGTGCTCATGCGCTCGGCGATGGCCATGCCCGCGGCGTCGTCCTTCGCGCTGTTGATGCGAAGGCCGGAGGACAGGCGCTGCACGGACTCGGCCAGCGCGTTCTGGCTGCGGTTCAGGTTGCGCTGAGAGTTCAGCGACATGATGTTGGTGTTGATGATCTGAGGCATTGTCGTAACTCCAGTTAGTTAAAGACTGAGTGGCACGACCATTCGGTCTTCGACAATGCCGGAGTGGCCCTCGCGCGCACTGTCTCCACACCCCAGTTATCGGACGTCCTCGCCCGGAGCTTTGATGGGCGGGGTGTGAACGGGAAAAAATCCCGGCGGGGGTCTGATCGATTCGAGTGCCCGCAGCCGGGTTTACGGCTGCGGGGGTGCGATCGACATGGGAAAAAGGCCCAGGAGGGAACGGGGCGCCACCGGGCGGGGTCGCGTTACGCGTTTCGTGCGTCGGATGGGCCGGAGCGGGGACGCGGAATTCGGCACGCGGGCCGGTGGCCCGGTGGCTCAGCGCAGGACATGGAGCAGGCACGCCCGCGAGAAGGCGGCGAAGCTGGCGATCTGACTGGCCGTCACCGGCTGCCCACAGTGGTTCGGGGAGAGGTCGGGGCTCCTGCGCCCGTGGGCGGCAGGGACGCCGCCCTCGAGCCCCCATGGACGGGTTCACGGCGGGGCGCAGGGGCCCCGACCTCTCCCCGCGCTGCGCCCTGAACCCGCGACCGGACGCTTCGACTTACCGCAGGTAGTTGAAGAGGGACAGCCGCGAGACCGCGGCGAAGGACTGCTGCACCGCCTCGAGCGCGGTGATGCGCTGCTGCAGCGAGGAGATGGCCTGCACCATGTCCAGGTCCCGGACCTGCGACAGGGTGCTCTGGAGCTCGAAGCGCAGATCGGCGTTCTGCGTCTCCACCGCTTCCAGCGCGCTCAGGCGCGCGCCCACCGTGGCGCGCACGTCGAGAACATGCTCCAGGCCGCGGTCCAGGGAGTCGATGACATGGCTCATGGCCTGGCTCTGCTTCGCCGCGGTGGCGCCGTCCACCGGGTCGATGGCCAGCGCGGCCATGAACATCTGCAGCGTCTCGAACAGGGACTGGGACCCGCCGGGCGTCACGTCGAAGCGATCCCCGGCCGCAGGCTGGTTCTGGATGCGTGTGGTGATGCCATCGAAGGTGATGGCGGCGTTCTCGGTGAAGGGCTGGGCGGCCAGCACCGTCACGCCCAGGGTATCGTTCACCACGTCGAAGGTGGCAGGGCCCGTGAAGCGGATGGAGTAGGCATCGCCCGTGTAGGCCGCCTCGTCCGTGACGCTGCCCGGGGCCAGCACGCCGCGGCCGGTGTTGGCCGCGTCGGCGCTCACGCTGAAGCGGCCGTTGCCCGGCGGGACGCGCATGAACACCCGGTCGCCGCTGTCGCCCGCGGTCACCCGCTGGGTGGTGGAGATCTGGATGTCCCGTGCGCCCTGATCCCCGACATAGCTCACCGTGGTGCCGGTGATCTCGAAGGGCCGGGTCCTACCCTGGAACCCGGAGAACAGGTGATCGCCGTTGGCGTCGCGCACGTTGGCGAGGTCCAGCAGGTTGGCGAGCCGCTCGCTCACCTCGGTGCTGATGGCATTGCGGGTCTCGGGGGTCTGGGTGCCCGAGTTGGCCGCCAGCGACAGCTCCTTGATGCGCGTGATCAGGTTCTGCACCCCTTCCAGAGTGCTGTCTTCCAGGGCCAGGCGCTGATCGGCGAGCCGCGCGTTCACCTGGTACTGCTCCAGGCGATCCAGGGTCTCGCCGATGTCCAGCGCGCGGCTGGCGCCGGCGGGGTCGTCGGAGGGTCGCTGGATCCGCCGGCCGCTGGCGACGCCGTCCTGCAGGCGTGCGATCTCCACCTGGTTCCTGCGGATCCCGGTCAGCGCCTGCTGGTGGATCATGCTGCTGGAGATGCGAGGCATCAGCGCACCGCCGCCAGCAGGGTCTCGAACAAGGTGTTGGAGGTATTGATCATCTGCGCCATGGCCTGATACGCCTCCTGGTAGCGCATGAGATCCGCCGCCTCCTCGTCCAGATTGACGCCGGACACGGACTCGCGGGCGAAGCGGGCGTCGGTGAGGATCTGCTCCCGGGCCTCGGCGTTGAACTGAGCCGAGCGCGCGTTGCTGCCGGCGCGGCCCACCATGGCGCTGTAGGCCTGCTCGTAGCTGAGCTTGCCCTCCACCAGGCGCGAGGTCTGCAGGCCGGCCAGGGCAAGGGCGTTGCGGTTGTCCGCGGTGCCGCCCAGGTTGGCCTCGATGCGGAAGCTGTCGCCGGCGGCGGGGCTGCCGCCGATGGCGGTGGTCCAGCCGTTGTAGCTCACCGCTGCGCCGGGCGTGTAGGCGACCCCGGCGGCCAGCGTGGTGCCGCTGCCCACGTCCACCACGTCAAAGGTCGTGGGCGGGTTGTTGAACACCAGGTCCACGCGGTCCAGGAGCGCCGGATCCGTGATGTCGACCACCGCCGGCTGTGTCTGGGTGCCGTCGCCGGCGTTGGCAAGCGCCGCGATGCCGCGCACCGGTCCCGCCGCCGCCACCCGGTCCGGGTCGGAGAGGGCCAGGGAGATGAGCCCCGCGCCGGCCGCCACGGGCTTGACGAGGAAGCGGTCGCCGGCGGCGGCCCCGGGGCCGATGGTGACCTGCAGCCCGTCCATGGCCAGCGGCCCGGCGCCGCTCACGCTGGCGCCGTCGGTCAGCCGCGTCAGGGTGTAGCTGGCGCCGTCGAAGTCCAGCCGGTAGTCCGAGGTGGTGAGGGCGGTGCTGGCCGTGACGGTGGCGGTCACCGTGGCCGACCCGCCGTTGCTGGACGCGGGCAGCACCGTGGTGGCGGGCCCGGTGAATAGGTCGCCACCCAGGGCGCCATCCGCGTCCATGCCCAGCCGGTGCTGGGCGTTGACCGTGTCGGCGAGCACCGTGGCCACGCGTCCCAGCTCGTTGCGGGCCTGGGCCAGTCCCTCCCGGCGGAAGTCCAGCAGGCCCCCCAGCTCGCCGCCGGAGAGCTTGTCGCTGACGATGCCCCCCACCGCGTCGGCCACCTGCAGCAGGGACGGATCCTCCGGATCCGGCACCGTCTGCCAGCGCTGGGCGGTGAGGTTCACCACCAGGGCCTGGCCGCTGGTGGTGAACACGTTGAGCGCACCGTTGTCCTGCTCCACCGTGCGCACCCCCACCAGGGCCGCAAGCTGATTGATGCGCTGGTCACGCTGGTCCAGGAGGTCGTTGGGCGGGCCACCGGCCTCGCCCAGCGCCGTCACCACGTCGCGGTTGATGCGGGCGATGTCATCGCTGAGCGCGTTCACGTCCGCCACCATGGCCTGCAGCCGGGAGTTCATCTCCGAGCGCACACCGTCGATCTCCGCGTGCATGAAGTGGAAGCGGTCCACCAGAGTGGCCGCCTCGGCCAGCAGGAGCTGTCGGGGGGTGGCGCTGGACGGGTCGTTGGCCACGTCCTGCGCCGCGTTGAAGAAGGCCGACAGGGCCGGGGCCAGGCCGCTCTGCTCGCCCGCCAGCAGGTTGTCGAGCCGGCCTGCCAGCTCCGCGTACATGCGAGTGCGGCCGTCGTCGGTGAGGGCGTCGCGCAGGCGGGTCTCGATGAACTGGTCGCGCACGCGCTCGATGCCGACGGTCTGCACGCCGGCGCCCACGTAGCCGTAGCCGTAGGCCTGGCCGGGGCGCGCCGCCAGCTCCGCGCGCTGGCGGCTGTAGCCCTCGGTTGCCGAGTTGGCGATGTTGTGCGATGTGGTGGCCAGCGACCTCTTGAAGGTCAGCAGGCCCGACACGCTGTTGTTCAGGATGCTCGGCATGGAGTCCGTCCAGGTGCCGGGGCGTGCCCGCGGCGGATCACGTGATCGATGTATCGGCCGCTGCCGCCGCCTGCTTGAACGGGGCACTGCGCACCAGGCGCTCCAGCTTGTCCCCGTAGGCGGGATCCGTCGCGTAGCCCGCCGCGTGCAGGGCGCGAACGAACCGCACCGGATCGCCGCCGCTGGCCAGCGCCTCCCGGTAGCGGGGCTGGCCCGCCACGAAGCGTGCGAAGTCCGCCACCGCCGCCTCCGGCGTGTCGTAGGCACGGAACGGCTCCACCCGGCGCCGGAAGGCGCCGTGCTCGAACTCGAGCGTGGCCGAGTGGGTGACCTCGCCGCCCCAGCCGTGGGCCTTGATGCCGAACAGGTTGTTGCTGGGCGAGCCGTCCGCCCGCGCCGGCATGTGCCGGCCCCAGCCGGTCTCCAGGGCCGCCACCGCCAGCACCGCCTCCGGGCTGGTGCCCAGGGCCTCGGCCGCGCGGCTGGCCGCGGGCCACAGGGAGCGGGCGAAGGCCTCCGGCGAGTCCCAGTCCTCGGGGCTCACCCGGGAGCCCCCATCCGGCGCCGGGGCCGCGGCGTGCAGTGCCGGGGCTTCGGGGCGCCGTGCCGGGCCCGTGGCCTGCGGCGCCGGCCCCGGGGGCGCCCCGGCGGCCCCGGGGACCCTGGTCACCGGGCCGGCGGGCGCGGCCTTCGCGGCCACCTCGCGCACGGCGACCCAGTCTCGCGCCGGCAGCGCGGCATTGCGCTGCGGGGCCGGGAAGTCCCGTGGGGGCGCGGCCGCCGGGGCCTCGCCCGGTCCCGCCCCGCCGGGCATCTGGCGCAGCAGCATGTCCGCGAAGCCCAGCCGTCCGCTCTTGGACAGACTGACCGCCAGCTGGCTGTCGTACAGGCCCTCGTGCACGCCGGACGCGCCGCCCCCCAGGGCCCCGCCGGCCTCGCGCATGCTCTTGAGCATCATGCTCACGAACAGCGCCTCCATCTGCTCCGCCACCTCGCGCCGGGCCGCCTCGCCGCCCTCGCGTGCCTGCGCGCGCAGCCGCGAGAAGCCCGAGAAGTCCGTGTAGATGTCGGCGCCGGAGAGGTTCATCGGGGTCAGCGTGGCGTTTCTTTCAAGGACTCTCAGATCACGATGAGCTGGGCACGCAGCGCGCCGGCCTGCTTCAGCGCCTCGAGGATGGCCACCAGGTCGCCGGGCGCCGCGCCCACCTGGTTCACCGCGCGCACGATGGTGTCCAGGGTGACCCCGGGGTCGAACAGGAACATGCGGCTCGCGTCCTGGCTGACCTCGATGTCGGTGTTCGGCGTGATCACCGTGGTGCCCTCCTCGGAGAACGGCGAGGGCTGGCTCACCTGGAGGCGCTCGCTGATGGTCACCGTGAGGTTGCCGTGGGTGACGGCGGCGGGCATCACCCGCACGTGGGAGCCGATCACCACGGTGCCGGTGCGCGAGTTGACGATGATCTTCGCCGCCGCCTCGCCGGGGGTCACCTCGATGTTCTCGATGAAGGCCAGGAAGCTCACCCGCTCGGCCTGGGTCTTCGGCGCGGTCACCTCCACCGACACCGCGTCCATGGCCCGCGCGACGCCGTCCCCCAGGCGCTCGTTGATGGCCTGCTCCACCCGCCGTGCGGTGGTGAAGTCCGCGTCGTGCAGGTTCAGCACCAGCGCGCCGCCGCCGGAGAAGGGATTCGGCACCGTGCGCTCCACCGTGGCGCCGCTCGGGATGCGCCCGACGCTCGGCACGTTGATGGTGATGCGCGAGCCGTCGCTGCCCTCGACGCCGAGGCCGCCCACCACCAGCTCGCCCTGGCTCACCGCGTACACCTGCCCGTCGGGACCGCGCAGCGTGGTCATGAGCAGGGTGCCACCGCGCAGGCTCTTGGCATCGCCCAGGGACGACACGGTCACGTCGATGCGCTGGCCGGGCTTGGCGAACGGCGGCAGCTCCGCGTGCACCGACACCCCGGCCACGTTCTTCGGGCGGATGTTCACGTTCTCCGGCACCGTGATGCCGTACTGGGCCAGCATGTTGCGCAGGCTCTGGGCCGTGAAGGGCGCGGCGCTGGAGCCGTCGCCAGTGCCCACGAGCCCCACGACGAGGCCGTAGCCCAGCAGCTGGTTGCTGCGCACCCCCTGCACCGCGGCCAGGTCCTTGATGCGCCCGGCCTGGGTGTCGGGAGCCGCCAGGGCCAGCGCCGCGGCGGCGGCCAGTGCCAGGGCGGCGCGCCGGGCGGCGGTCGCGATGGTGATCATTACCGTGCTCCTCGACCCGTCAGAAGGGCCAGAATGCGCTGTTGAAGAAGCGTGCCAGCCAGCCGGCCTGGTTGGATTCCGCCACCGCGCCGGTGCCGCTGTAGGTGATCTGCGCGTCGGCGATCTGGGTCGAGAGCACGGTGTTCTGCGGGGTCACGTCCACCGCGCGCACCAGCCCAGAGATGCGGATCACCTCGCTGCCCTGGTTCAGGTTCAGCACCTTCTCGCCGCGCACCATCAGGTTGCCGTTCGGGTAGACCGCGGCCACGGTCACCGCGATGTCGCCGGTGAGGCTGTTGCTCTGGCTGCTGTCACCCTTGCCGTCGAAGCTGTTACCGGAGTCCACGCTGTTGTTGAAGAACGGGTAGGGCCCGAGATTGATGTTGCGCCCGAACAGGGTGGGCGCCGGCAGGTCGATGGCCGTGTCCTTGCTGGTGGAGGTGGTCGCGGTCTTGCTGGCCTGGGTCTTCTCCTTGAGGATGACCGTGATCACGTCACCCACCCGGCGCGCCTTCACGTCCGCGAACAGCTCGCTGCCGGTGCTGGCGTGGTACAGGCTGCCGGTCACCGGCGCTTCCACCGGCTGGTGCATGGGCAGCACCGGACGGTGGTCCGCGCGGCGGATGGGCTGCTGTGCGAGGCAGCCGGCCAGCAGGGTCGCCGCCGCCACGGCCAGCGCCGCGCGGGCGGCGCGCTGGGTGTTGCTCATGGGTGTCGCGCTCACACGTTGTTGTTGATGAACTGCAGCATGCCGTCCGCGGTGGCGATGGCCTTCGAGTTGATCTCGTAGGCCCGCTGGGTCTCGATCATGTTCACCAGCTCCTCCACCACGTTGACGTTAGAGGTCTCCAGGGATCCCTGGATGATGGGCCCGAGGCCGCTGTTGCCGGGGGTGCCCGACTGGGGCGTGCCGCTGGCGGCGGTCTCCTCGAACAGGTTGCCGCCCCGCGCCCTCAGGCCCGCCGGGTTGATGAAGTCCACGGTCTGGATCTGGCCGATGGTGGTGGGCGCCGACTGACCGGCCTGGGTCACCGACACGGTGCCGTCGCTGCCGATGGTGACGCTGCGGGTGTTCTGGGGAACGGTCAGGCCCGGCTGCAGCAGATAGCCCGTGGAGGTGACGATTTGCCCCTGGGAGTCGAGCTGGAACGAGCCGTCCCGGGTGTAGGCCACGCTGCCGTCGGGCATCAGGATCTCGAAGAAGCCGCGGCCCTCGATGGCCATGTCCAGAGGATTCTCGGACTGCGCCACGTTGCCCTGGCTGAACAGCTTCTCGGTGGCGGTGGTACGTACCCCGGTGCCGATGGACATGCCGCTCGGGAGCTGGGTGTTCTCCGAGGACTGGGCGCCGGGCTGGCGCACGGTCTGGTACATCAGGTCCTCGAACACCGCGCGATCGCGCTTGAAGCCGGTGGTGTTCACGTTGGCCAGGTTGTTGGACACGACGGACATGCGCGTCTGCTGCGCGTCCAGCCCGGTCTTGGCGATCCACAGTGCTCTCATGTCTTGTCTCCCTCGCTCCGCGACCGCGCCCGTCAGGCGAGCCGCAGGAGCTGGTTCGTGCTGGCCTCGTTGTCCGCGGCCGCGTTCATGGTCTTGACGTTCATCTCGAACAGCCGCGCCAGCTCGATCATGTTGACCAGCGCCTCCACGGTGTTCACGTTGCTGGATTCCAGCGCGCCGCTCTCCAGGCGCACCGACGCGTCGGCGGGAGCCGGCTCGGCGGTGGCCAGCAGCCCGTCGGCGCGCTTGCTGATGGCCGTGTCCGGCGGGTTCACGAGCTTGATGCGATCCACCACCGCCAGCGACCCGCCGCCCTGGCCGAGGGGCAGGATGGAGATGGTGCCGTCGGCGCCGATCTGGATGCGGTCGAAGGGCGGCAGCGCCAGCGGCCCGCCGTTGCCCATCACCGGGTGCCCGGCGCCGGTAGTGAGCAGGCCCTGGGCGGTGACGCGGAGATCCCCGGCCCGGGTATAGGCCTCGGCGCCGTCCGGCGCCTGCACGGCGATGTAGCCCGTGCCGTTCACCGCCACGTCCAGGTCGCGCCCGGTGCTGGTCACCACGCCGGTGTCCAGGTTTACGCCGGCGCGCTCGTCGCTGGCATAGACCCGGCTCGCGTGGGTGGGGCCGTGCACCGGCAGGCTCGCGAAGGCGTCCAGGTCCGCGCGAAAGCCGGTGGTGCTGGCGTTGGCCAGGTTGTGGCTGTTGCTGGCCTGGGCCAGCGCGATCTGCTTCGCGCCGGACATGGCCAGGTAGATCATGCGGTCCATGGGCTGCCTCTACGGGTCGCGGCCGGTGCCGTCGCGCGGCCTAGCGGTTCAGGTTGATCACCGTCTGGGTGATCTCACCGGCAGTGCTGATGACCCGCGCATTGGCCTGGAACGCGCGCTGGGCCGTGATCATGTCCACCAGCTCCTTGGTGAGGTCCACATTGGAGAGCTCCAGGCCGCCCGCCTGGAGCAGGCCGAGATTCGTGCTGCCGGGCGCCGCCGTGGTGGCGCCGCCGGAGGAGAAGGTCTCGCTGAAGCCGTTGTCGCCTTCCGGACGCAGCCCGTTCACGTTCGCGAAGTTCGACAGCACCACCTGGCCCAGCGTCCCGAAGCGGCCGTTGGAGAAGCGCGCCAGCACCACGCCGGTCTCGTCGATGTCGATGGAGGTCAGCCGCCCGGTGGGGTAGCCGTCCTGGGTCAGGGAGTTGATGCCGAAGCCGCTCCCGTACTGGGTGAGCTGGGCCACGTCCACGGTGAGATTCAGGTTGGCGGCGCCGTTGCCCGGGTTGTACGCCGGCACCGTGTAGATGGTGCCCGGGGCACCGTTGACGGTGTTGAGCTGGCCCAGGTTGTCGAAGGTGAGGGTGTCGGCGCCGGCGCTCACCTGGTTGCCGTCCACGAAGCTGTACACCTCCCAGGAGTTCACCGCCGACTTGCGGAAGTACAGGGTGGACACGTGGGACGTGCCCAGCGAGTCGTACAGGGTGGTGGACGTGGCGTGGTTGTAGCTGGTGGCGTCGGCGACGTTGAACGGGATCGGCACCGTCTCGGTGGCGTCCAGGTTCGCACCCAGCGTGATCAGGGTGCTGGCCTGGGGCATGGCGTCGGCGAAGCTCACCTGCAGGTCGCCGATGGCAGCGGTGATGGCGCCGGTGGCATCCGGCTGGTAGCCGGTGAGACGCTGGTTGGCGCTGTTCACAATGTAGCCGTTGCGGTCCAGGCTGAAGGCGCCGGCGCGGGAGTAGACGGTGGAGCCGTTGTCGCTCAAGCGGAAGAAGCCCTTGCCGCTGATGGCCAGATCCAGGTTGTTGTCGGTGAACTCGATGTCGCCCTGGGCGAACTGCTGCGCGATCGCGACGACCCTCACGCCCTTGCCGGCGGTGTCCTTGGGCAGGCCCGACTGGGAGGTGGCGTAGATGTCGGCGAACTCCGCGCGCGAGCGCTTGAAGCCGGTGGTGTTGCTGTTCGCGATGTTGTTGGAGATCACGTCCAGGTTGGTCTGGGCGGCATTGAGTCCGCTGAGCGCGGTCGAAAAGGACATTGAAGGCTACTCCTGGTGAATGTGGTGGACGGTCACATGAACTCGCGAACGCCGGAGAATCCGACCTGCTCGCCGCTGTCCAGATTGAGCTTGAGATCGTCGATGCCGGAGCCGATGGTCACGCTGTCGATGCGCCGTGCGAAAGCGGTCTCCGCGGCGGCGGCCTTGCCGGCCACGGTGGCCTCCACCTGCACCCGGTAGCTGCCCGGGGGCAGCCGGGTGCCGTCGGCGCCGATGCCGTCGAAGGTGAATCGGGTGGCGCCGCCGGGCGCCGGCGCGATGTCGCGCCGCGCCACCAGCGCGCCGGCCGGGCTGAGCACGTCCATGACCAGCCTGGAGGCGTCCGGATCGGCGGTGATGACGCCGTCCACGCCGCCCTCGGCAGGCAGCGTGAGCTCTCCCGCGGGGGCGAGCACGCTGCGCCCCACCAGCGTGCCGGCCATGAGCGCCTGGTTCGACGCCATGGTGCGGTTCAGCTCGCTGATGGAGCCCTGCATGGTCTGGATGCCCTCCACGGTGGCGAACTGCGCCATCTGCGCGATGAACTCACCGTTCTCCATGGGGTTGAAGGGATCCTGGTGGCGGACCTGGGCGATCATCAGCTTGAGGAAGTCCTTCTGGCCCAGCTCGCCGGAGCGCTTCTTCTCCTCCGGCGGGCGGGCGTTGAGCCGCTCGATGACCTGCTCGGGAATGGTGCTCATGACAATGTGCTCCTGGGCGGACCCGTTACTCGCCCAGGCGCAGCGTGCGCAGCAGGAGTTCCTTGGAGGTGTTCATCACCTCCACGTTCTGCTGGAAGCTGCGCGAGGCGGAGATCATGTTGGCCATCTCCTCCATCGCGTTGACGTTGGAGGCGTACACGTAGCCCTTCTCGTCGGCCATGGGATGGCCGGGTGCGTAGCGGGCCTCGCTCTCGGCGCCGCTCTGCACCACGCCGGCGGTGCGCACGCTGGCACCCGCCTCCTCCTCGAGCACGCTCTGGAATACCGGATGCCGCGCGCGGTACGCGTCCTCGGGCCGCGTGGCCACGGACTCGGCGTTGGCCAGGTTGCTGGCGGTGAGGTTCAGGCGCACGCTCTGCGCGCTCATGCCGGAGCCGGCGATGCCGAACACGTTGAACAGTGACATGGTCATTCCTCTCTGAGGGCGCGGATGAGGCCGGACACTCGCCGTTCCAGGAACTGCAGGCTGGCCATGTAGCGCACGGCGTTGGAGGCGAACTCGCCCTTCTCCACCTGCTCGTCCACGGTGTTGCCGTCCAGCGAGGGCTGGGACGGGACGCGGTACTTGAGGGTCACGTCGGCGAAGCCGCCCACGCCGCTGCCGGCACCGGCGTGATTCGCGTGGGTGCGCTGCATGCCCACGTCACGCGCGCCGGCCTCGGCGCCGAGCACGCTCCTGAAGTCCACGTCGCGCGCCTTGTAGTTGGGCGTGTCGGCGTTGGCCAGGTTGGCGGCCAGCAGGCCGGCGCGGCGGGCGCGCAGGTTCAGGGCCTGGGCGTGGATTCCGAACAGCTTGTCGCTCACTTGACGGTTCGCTCGCTGGTGTGTCGTCACGGGGGCGGAAGCAAGCACCGTGCCAGGGCCGTGCCGCGACTGCAGGGGAAGGCGCGAGCGGCCGATATACAAGGTCGCGCCCGCGCCCGGGGCGCGGCGGCACGCTTGTTGCTTTGCTGCAGCGGGAGGCGCCCGGGAGCGCCGTAACCGACAGAAACCGGTGGAACCGTGAACCGCGAAGTCAAACTCTTGTCGACCGCCTGGCTGCTGGCCGCCACGCTGCTCATACCCGGCCGCGTGCAGGGCGCTGAACGCCAGCACCTGCCGGCAGTGCACGAGGCCGTGATCGCCTTCGTGCAGGCCAACCACCCCGTCGATGCGGAGCTCCGGGTGGTCCCGGACCCCCTGGATCGGCGGTTGCGGCTGGCGCCCTGCGAGCGACCCCTGGAGGCGTTCTGGGCGCCGGGCTCGGCCAGCGTGGGGCACGTGACCGTGGGCGTGCGCTGCGACGGCGCCCGGCCGTGGAAGCTCTACGTGCCCACCCGGGTGAAGCTGATGCGCGAGGTGGTGGTGGCCGCCCGGCCGCTGGCACGGGGCCAGCGCCTGTCCCGCGAGGACCTGGCGCTGGACCGCCGCGACGTGGGCCGGCTGCGGACCCACGCGGCCACGGATCCCGAGCCACTGGTGGGCTACGTGCTGACCCGCCCGGTGCCCGCGGGACGCGTGCTGGACAGCGGGCTGCTGGAGGCACCGGTGCTGGTGGAGCGCGGCCGGCGGGTCCGCATGGCGGTGGAAGGCGCGGGCGTCACCATCACCATGTCGGGCGTCGCCCTCGAGGACGGCGCTCTCGGGGATACCGTCCAGGTGCGCAATCCGGCCTCGCGCCGGGTGGTGGAAGGGGTCGTGGTGGGCGCCGCCCTGGTGCGCCTGGGTTTTCTCCGCGGGCCGCAGAAACTCTCCGCGGCGCGGTAAATTACGACCCGAACCTCGAGCGGTTCCGTAGCCGGTAAAGAAACCCCGCGCACGGCCGATACATGAGGACAGAGAACTCCTGGAGCGCAATGACGATGACCAACTCCATCGACCCCGTGGTGGACGGCGCTTTCCACCGGGTGGCGGACCGCCGCGCCGACGGCGCGGGTGACGGCCGCTCCGGCAGCGCCGCCGCCTCCGGCGGTGAGCAGTCCGCCGACAAGCTCGACCTCACCGGCCGCGCCCAGGCGCTGCGGGCGCTCGAGAAGGAGCTGTCGAAGACGCCCGAGTTCGACGCCTCCCGGGTGCAGGAGATGAAGGACGCCCTGGCCGGCGGCCGCTTCGAGGTGAACGCCGAGCGCATCGCCGAGAAGCTGCTGGCCATGGAATCGCAGCTGCCGTGAGCGCCACCCTGACGCTCACCGCGGCGCAGGCGGACACGATCGAGTCCCGCGTGGACGCCATCAGCGGCGCGCTGCAGGCCCTGCAGACACTGCTCGCGCGGGAGCGCGACGGCCTGCGCGGCCGCGCCGCCCCCGAGGTGCTCGAGCAGGTGGCCGAGGACAAGGACGCGGCGGTGGAGCAGGTGGCCGTGCTGTACGGCGGCCTGCGCGAGGCCCTGGCCGGCATCGACGCCGCCGGCGACTCGCTACCGCAGCACGTGGCGGCGCTGCGCGAATCGCACCCGTCGCTGGCCGAGCGGGTGGACCGCCTGGTCGAACTCACACGGGATTGCCAGCAGGCAAACCAGGACAACGGGGTGCTGGTGAGCGTGGGCCTCAGCCACGCCCGGCGCGCCCTCGACACGCTGCACGGTGCCGTGCCGGGCAACGCGCCCGCCCCGGCCATGTACGGCCGCGGCGGCCGGCCGGCCGGGGGTGTCGCCGGCGACCGGCTCACGGTACGCGCCTGACACCCTGCCCCGGCCTGCGTGCCGGGGTCCCGGAAACGGCGCCCGCGGGCGCCGTTTTTCGTTGCGCCGCGAGAGCCCGCGCGCTTAAAGGCCCGCCCCCCGCCAGCCGATAAGAAAGGTGCAGGGCGTGGGCCCTCGCGCCACCCGGCGCGGGGCACCGGGCGCCCGCGAACAACCGGCGCGGCAGGGCATACGGCAACAGGAACATCGAACCGTGGATCTCGCAACACTTCTCGGCATCATCGGCGGACTCGGCGTCATCGTCGCCTCCATCTTCATGGGCGGCAGCGCACCGATCTTCCTCAACATGCCCAGCGTCATGATCGTGGTGGGCGGGACCGTCGCGGTAACCCTGACCCGGGTCTCGCTCAAGCACTTCCTCGGTTCCTTCAAGGTCGGCATCAAGGCCTTCATGCACAAGAAGCACCTGCCGCAGGAGCTGATCGCGGAGGCGGTGGAGCTGTCCAACGTGGCGCGCAAGGAGGGCATCCTGGCGCTGGAGGGCCGCGACATCGGCCACCCCTTTCTCAAGCAGGGCATCGATCTGTGCATCGACGGCCACCCGCCCGAGACCGTCACCGCGATGCTCGAGCGCGAGATCGACCTCAACCTCGAGCGCCAGGACATGGGCGTCAAGATGTTCGTGGCCATCGGCGACGCGGCGCCCGCCATGGGCATGATCGGAACCCTCATCGGCCTGGTGCAGATGCTCTCGAACATGGACGACCCGAAGAAGATCGGACCGGCCATGGCGGTGGCGCTGCTCACCACGCTCTACGGCGCGGTCATCGCCAACGCCTTCGCCATCCCCATCGCCGAGAAGCTGCGCCTGATCATGAACGAGGACCGGCTCAACAAGCTGCTGATCCTGGAATCCGTGACCGCGATCCAGGAGGGCACCAACCCGCGGGTGCTGCAGCAGTCGCTGGTAGCGTTCCTGCCCGAGAACAACCGCGAGCTGGCCGCCGCCGGCGCCGCCGCGGCCTGATCCGCGCCGCGGCGGCCCGACATGGCGCGCAAGGGCAAGGGGCCGCTGCCCGACGACAAGCCGGGCGCCCCCGCGTGGGTGATGACCTTCGCGGACCTGATGTCCCTGCTCATGTGCTTCTTCGTGCTGCTGCTGTCGTTCTCCGAGATGGACGCGGCCAAGTACAAGCAGGTGGCGGGATCGATGAAGTTCGCCTTCGGCGTGCAGCGCGAGGTGAAGACCCTGGAGTCGCCGAAGGGCGTGAGCATCATCGCCAAGGAGTTCACCCCGGGCAAGCCGCGTCCCACCATCGAGAAGGTGCTGCGCCAGCAGACCACCGACGAGAACCGCCAGTACCTGGAGCTGCTGGAGGCCGGCGAGCTGGACAAGCTGATCCACCAGGGCGTGCTGGGCGGGCCGAAGACGGGCGCTGCCGACAGCGACGGCAAGGGCAAAGGCACCGGCGGGCGCGACGGCGAGCAGATGACCACGACGGCCGGGGCCGCCGGCGGCGCGAGCGGCGACGGCACCGAGGGCACGGATGGCAGCGTCGAGGGCAGCGCCGGGGAGGGCGCGCTGGCCGCAGAGAACGGCGAGTCCCGCGGCATGAGCGCCCGGCAGGCGGCGCGGGTGCAGGCGGCGATGCTGAGCATCGCGCTGGAAGAGGAGATCGACGAGGGCCTGCTGGAGGTGGAGACCCAGGACGAGGGCGTGCTGGTGCGGGTGCGCGAGCAGGGCTCGTTTCCCTCCGGCACCCCCGACCTGGACGGGACCTTCCTGCCGGTGCTGGACAAGATCGCACGCGCCCTCATCAGCCACGAGTCGCGCCTGGTGGTCTCGGGCCACACCGACAACGTGCCCATCAGCACCGGGCGCTTCCCCTCGAACTGGATGCTGTCGGCGGCGCGCGCCACCAGCGTGGTGCAGGCCTTCGCGCGCCGCGGCGTCATTGCCGAGGAGCGCATGGAGGTGCGCGCCCACGCGGACACCGCACCGGTGGCATCGAACGGCGACGCCAAGGGACGCGCCCGTAACCGCCGCGTCGAGATATTCATCGGCACGCCGCCCACGGAGCCGAAATCCGGCGCGAGCGCGGCGAAGAGCCCCCCGGAGGACGCCACATGAGCACCGCCACCGCCGCCGAGGAGGCGGCCGCACGCAACCGCCGCGGGAGCTATCGCATCAACGACCGGATCGCGCTGGCGGTGAGGCCGCTGAGCGAGCGCGAGTACCGCGACGCCCGCGCGCGGGCCCGCTCGGAGCTAGATCGGCGGCGCACGCTGAACAGCATCATCGCCGCCGGCGAGAGCCAGCGCGGAGCCCTGCGCAACATCACCGACGCGGACCCGGCCATCGGCGCGTACATCCAGGGGCTCGAGGACCGGCTGGAGCGGCTGGTGCGGCTCCTCAACCACGAGCAGCAGCTCGCCCCGGACCGCCCCACCCACGACGTGAACATCAGCGGCAACGGCATGCGCTTCACCCACGGCGAAACACTCGCCCGGGGCAGCCACGTGGAGCTGAACCTGCAGCTCTTCCCGTCGCGCAACTGCCTGACCCTGATCGCCAAGGTGGTGTGGGTGCGCGAGCTCGCGCGCCCCAACCGCGCCGGCGGGCGCTTCGTGGTGGCCGTGGACTACTCCGACGTCCACGAGGACGACCGCGAGCTGATCATCCGCCACGTGCACGCGCTGCAGCTGGAGCACGCGCGCCGCGGGCTGCTGCGGAGCTGACAGCTCGCGAGCGTATCGCGCGCTGCCGACGCGCGTTTTCCGGCATCCCGAGGTCCTCGCTGCGCGCTCGTGGCTGCTACGGCATGACCCGGTTAACCTTTGGACCATGCTGGACTGGACCCGGATCGACACCGTGCTCCTGGACATGGACGGCACGCTGCTCGACCTGCACTTCGACACCCGGTTCTGGCTGCACCACCTGCCGAGTGCCTACGGACGGCGCCGGGGCCTGGATCGGGACGCCGCCTGGCGCGCCATCGAGCCGCGCCTGCGGCGGGTGGAGGGCACGCTGGAGTGGTACTGCCTGGACTACTGGAGCCGCGAGCTGGACCTGGACGTGGCGGAGCTGAAGCGGGAGCTCGCGCACCTGATCCGCTTTCGCGACGGCGCGCGGGAGTTCCTCGAGCGGCTGCGCCGGCGCCAACGCCGGGCGCTGCTCATCACCAACGCCCATGCCCGCAGCCTGGCGCTGAAGCTGGAGCGCACCGGCCTGGACCGGCTGCTGGACACCACCGTGTGCTCCCACGACCTGGGGCATCCCAAGGAGAGCACCCACTTCTGGCCGCGGCTGGATGCGCTGCACCCCTTCGACCCGCAGCGAACACTGTTCCTCGACGATTCCCTGCCGGTGCTGCGCGCCGCGAAGGCATACGGCATCGCGCACCTGCTGGCGGTGAGCGAGCCCGACAGCCGGGGCCCGCGGCGCGACACCGGCGAGTTTCCCGCGGTGTCGCGATTCCAGGACATCATGCCGCCGTGACCGGCGCCGTGGCGCTGCCGCACCCGTCAGCGTTACGAGGGATCGCCCGCGCGGCGGAAGGCCAGGTCGACGATGGTGTGCCCCAGCCGCTCGCCCCGGCGCTGGAATTTCGTCTCGGGACGCTCCCCCGGCCCGGCGGCGCAGCGTCCCGGGCCGGCCAGGTTCGTGAACGCCCCGTGGGCCTCGATCACGGCGAGCATCTGCGCTGCGTAGGGTGCCCAGTCGGTGGCGAGCTGCAGCAGCCCGCCCGGCTTCAGGCGGCGTGCCAGCAGATCCACGAAGGGCGCCTGGATCAGGCGCCGCTTGTGGTGGCGCTTCTTCGGCCAGGGGTCCGGAAAGAACACCAGCACCGCGTCCAGCGCCGCGTCCGGCAGCCGGTGTCGCAACACCTCCGCGGCATCGCCGCGCACCACCCGCAGGTTGGCCAGCCGCGCCTTGCCGGCCAGTGACAGCAGCCGGCCGATCCCCGCCTCGTGCACCTCGATCCCCAGGTAGTCCCGCTGCGGGTGCTCGGCCGCCATGGTGGCCAGGGCGTCACCCATGCCGAAGCCGATCTCCAGGTAGCGCGGTGCGCGGCGGCCGAACAGGTGATCCAGATCCAGCGGGCCTTCGCCGGGCACGCCGTAGCGCGGCCACAGATCCTCGAGCGCCCGTGCCTGGGCCCGGGTCACGCGTCCGGCCCGGCGCACGAAGCTGCGCACCGGGCGCGGCGGCCGCTCCTCGCCGGGTGCTGAGGTCACATTTGCAAGCCTTTCCTTCCCGCCTGAGGTACCATTTCCAAGCCTATGAAGCGCCTGGGGAAATCCGTTAACGCCCGGGGAGAAAGCTGGTACATTACACGGCCGGGGGTAAGCGATCGCACAATTTTCGGAACCTGCGTGAGGGCGGTATCGGGGTGGCTTCGGGATGACTGGGAAACGGCCAGTGATCGTGGTCATCGACGACAGCCGAGCGTCCATCACCCTGTACGAGCGTGGCGTCGAGGCTCTTGCCGTGTCCCTGACCACCTTCGAATCGCCCCGCGAGGGTTTCCGCTACCTGCGGGAGAACGGGGCGGACCTGGTGTTCCTGGGCAACCTCATGCGCGAGACCGACGGGCTGAGCCTGTTGCGCAGGCTGCGTGAGCTCGAGCATCACTCGGCCACGCCGGTCGTGGTCATGACCACCAAGGACTACGACCAGGACCGCACCATGGCGAAGAAGCTGGGCGCCCTGGAATACCTCATCAAGCCGGTGCGCTCGCAGGAGATCCGTGACGTGATCGAGAAGTACACGGGAGCGGAACGGCGCGCCCCGTAGCGTCCCGGTTCATCCACCATGGCGACGAACTATCTCCGATTCTGGGGAGTCAGGGGCTCGTACCCGGCGCCCTTCGCTAGCCACATGCGCATCGGCGGCAACACGCCCTGCGTGGAGCTGCGCGTGGACGGCCACGTGCTGGTGCTCGACGCGGGCACCGGCATCATCCCGCTCGGTCAGGCACTCAAGCGCGAGCGCGAGCGCGAACGCCTGAAGGTCTTCCTGACCCACTACCACTGGGACCACATCTCCGGACTGCCGTTCTTCCTGCCCGCGTTCACCCCGGGCTTCGACATCGACTTCTACGGGCCCGCACCGTCGGCGGAGGAGCTGGAGGCGCACATTGCCCAGCAGATGCAGGCTCCGTACTTCCCGGTGGAGACCGCGACCTGGCTCGCCAACGTGCGCTACCACGCGTTCCAGGACGAGCCGGTGACGGTGGGGCCGGTGACGTTGACCACCTTCGTGCTGCATCACCCGGGCCTCACCTACGGCTTCCGCATCGAAGTCAACGGCAAGGTGATCCTCTACTGCCCGGACAACGAGATCCTGTTCGTCAACCAGCGCATCGACGACATGCGCGACGCCTTCGACGAAGACGAGCACGCCGTGCTGGAGGCGATGAAGGAGGAGCAGCGCGGGCGCGTGACCGAGTTCATGCGAGACGCGGACTACCTCATCCACGACGCCCAGTACACGCCCGAGGACTACAAGCGCAAGCGCGGCTGGGGCCACTCCTGCTACATCGACACCGTCAACTCCGCCATCGACGCGAATGCGCGCCAGCTGTTCCTGTTCAGCTACGACCCGGAGTATGACGACGAGCGGGTGGACGCGCTGCACGAGCGCACCCGCGACATCATCCGCGAGCGCCAGTCCCCGCTGGTGTGCCACAAGACCTGCGAAGGGATGATCATCGAGCTGGACGAGGACTGAGCCCTCGACCGCATCGCGCAGGGACTGTCCCCGGAGGGGACTGTCCCATCGTGACCTCCGCGATCCGCACTTCCGGGCACATCGCGCAGGGACGGTCCATTGGGACAGCCCGTCTGTGTCAGACGATGACGCCCTCGATGGGTGACGACGCGCTGGCGTAGCGCTTGCGGGGCATGCGGCCCGCGAGGAAGGCCTCGCGGCCGGCCTCGATGGCCTTGCGCATGGCCGAGGCCATCAAGATCGGGTTCTTCGCCGCGGCGATGGCGGTGTTCATGAGCACGCCGTCGCAGCCGAGCTCCATGGCGATGGCGGCGTCCGAGGCGGTGCCCACGCCCGCATCCACCAGAATCGGCACGTTCGCGTTCTCGACGATGGTGAGGATGTTGTACGGGTTGCGGATCCCGAGCCCGGAGCCGATGGGGGCGGCCAGGGGCATCACCGAGACGCAGCCCATGTCCTCCAGGCGCTTCGCCACGATGGGGTCGTCGTTGGTGTAGACCATCACCTTGAAGCCGTCGTCGATGAGCTCCTTCGCGGCCACCAGGGTCTCGGTGATGTCGGGGAACAGGGTCTTCTGATCGCCGAGCACCTCGAGCTTCACCAGGTCCCGCCCGTCCAGCAGCTCGCGGGCCAGGCGGCAGGTGCGCACCGCGGACCTGGCGTCGAAGCAGCCGGCGGTATTGGGCAGGATGGTGAAACGGTCCGGCGGCAGCACGTCCAGCAGGTTGGGCTCGTCGGGATCCTGGCCGATGTTGGTGCGGCGGATGGCCACGGTGACGATCTCCGCGCCGCTGGCCTCGATGGCCCGGCGGGTCTCGTCGAAATCCTTGTACTTGCCGGTGCCCACCAGCAGCCGGGAGCGGTACTTCACCCCGGCCACCTCCAGCGGCGCGTCGGCGGCCGGCTGGGCGACGGCGCTCTCGAGTGCGGCCATGGCAGATTCCTCAGTGGTCCTGTGGGTGTGACGGGTCGCGGGCGCCGGGGGGCCGGGCGGGCCGCGCCGTGAGTCATCAAGGGTACCCCGGGTCCGGCGGCCCCGGGGCCGGCGGGGCGGGGCTGCAGTGCCAGGTGTCCCACGCGCTTCGGGCACCGTTTTCCCGGCACCCGGGGGGGGGGTCAGGAGTCAGCCGCCACCGATGGCGTGCACGATCTCCACCCGGTCCCCCTCGCGCAGGGCGTGGGCCGGGTGCCGGCTGCGGGGCACGATGTCCTCGTTCACCTCCACCGCCAGACGCTTGCCCTGAAGGGCCAGGTCCGCGAGCAGCGCCGCCACGGTGAGGCCGTCGGCGGCGTCGCGGGGCTTGCCGTTCACCAGGATGCGCATGAGAGGGAGGCTAGGGCCGGCTCTGGCGGTGGTCAAGGCCGCCACCCGGGCGCTTTGCGCCGGCGTGGCGGGAAACTAGAATCCGGCCCGAGGCGGGTGTAGTTCAATGGTAGAACCTCAGCTTCCCAAGCTGATGACGTGGGTTCGATTCCCATCACCCGCTCCACAATCTTCCGGGTACCCGAGGATTCGAGTTCTGTCCGGTGATGTAACCGGCGCCGTCAGCTCGTGAGGATCTCCTTCCCGAACAGCAGCACCGCCAGCGGCACCGGCGCCACCGCCAGGGCGACGGTGAGCAGGAACCCCGGGACCGAATAGAGCCTGCTCACGCCCGCGGTGAGTGCGATGCCGCCGCCACCACCGATCACCAGGTTGCCCGGCACGTTGAGGGCGAGCGCCAGGACCAGGTAGCGGTGGCGCACCAGGAAGGGGACCAGTCGTCCCGGCGCGTCCCTCAGCAGGAGCGCGACGCGGGCCTGCGGGTCCAGGGGCTCCAGCTTCGCTACCAGGGTGCTCGCCCGCTGCAGGTGCAGCTCGTCGAACAGCCGGCCCAGGGTGGCCAGCGGGATCAGGCGGCCGACCAGGAAGCTGACGGACAGGCCGGCGAGGGTGCACACGTACACGAGGATCACCACCGCGGGGCCGAACACCGCGATGAGCGTGAACGCGATCTCCACGCCGGGCACGAATGGCACCGCGATTAGCACCGCGTAGACCACCGCCGTGGTCATCAGCGTGCGGTGGACGAGGTCCTCGTTGCTCGGCTTGATCTCGAAGTCGAGCGCGCCGGCGATCTCGTGGGCCAGCAGGTTCGCCGCGAGCACCAGCGCCACCAGCGTGGCGACGGTGCACAGCGCACGCGCGTGCATCGCCAGCATGCGCCCGAGGACGAGCACCAGCCTAGAGGATGTCGATGGACGCAGATCTCTCCACCTGCACCCCTTCGAAACGCATCGTTCTCTCGAACGTCCAGTACCACCGCGCGGAGGTCCAGACGACCTCGCCGCGGATGGTCCCGTCCTCGATCGTGCCTCGCCACACCAGCGTGGAGTCCTTGTTGGGGCAGCGCGTCTCGCTGATGAATTCGATGCCGTCTTCCTTCTGCCGCACGAAGTACGGCCGGGCCGGGAAGTTACACCGGGCCTCGCACTCGGTGGAGAGGAACAGCCCCTGGTCGAAGACCAGCATGTCGATGTCGTCGGCGGGCTTGCCGACGGGGCCGATCTCGCTGCGAAAGGTCCGCCCGTCGAGGGCCGCGGAGCCCACGAGATCCGCCGTGGGCGTCAACGCGCCCGGTGGCAGCGGCACCGGCCCCGTCAGCGCGAAGGTTCCGACGGCGATCAGCACGAGCAGACCCAGCAGCCCCAGGATCGGTTTCAGTGGCTTCATTCGCATACTCCCGAGCGCGGAATCGCACCCCGTCGGAACCAGTCCCCCTGCAGTGTAACGGCCGGATCCGGGTGACTGAACGGCCCCCTGCGTGCTCAGTCCGGCACCGCGGATGCTCGCCCGATGCCGGGCAGCCGGCAGTGCCCGCCAGAGCTCGCATCCGCGCCGGTCACATAAACTTCAAGTTCCTTGTGATGAGAATCCTGTTCGTGGTACGAAGGGGCTGCCCACCCGGCCCTATCGGCCGCCGCCGGCTGGCCGGGCCTCGAGGGCACCACGCTGAGGACCAGAAGAAGCTGTCGCGTGTGGCGCGCCAAATGGCGTGCGACACGCCGGGGAACTACGGGCGTCGCGCGAGTCGGCGCCCGGGGCGGGCTGGCAACCACCACCGACCGTCTCGTCGCGGCGCCTGGCCGCGCCTCGGCCGAATTCCCACCCACCGGGCCGGCCGGCATCCATGCGCTTCATCGAGACCTACGGCCCGATGCGCTACACCATCGGCTGGGGCTGCTCCGGCGGCTCCTACCAGGTGCACCAGATCGGCGACAATTACCCGGGCCTGCTCGACGGCATCGTGCCCCAGTGCAGCTTCCCGGACGT
>JBFHNV010000004.1:0-73900 GCA_041593595.1 Gammaproteobacteria bacterium | reverse complement strand
GCCAGCGACGCGCCGTGGCGCATCGCGCGATGCGCCACGGCGGTGGCCGCGTCGTTTCGGGCTGCCCCGCGTTTGCAGTATGTTCGCGAGCCAGGCGCCGCAGGCTCGGGCACACGCAGGCGGGCACCGTTCAGGAAGACGGCTGGCATGGTCGATACACCATCGCATCCCGCGGCCAGCGAGCACAGCGTGCTCGTGGTGGAGGACGACGAGTCGGCGGCGGCCCTGCTGTCCAGCCTGCTGGAACGCAACGGCTACCGCGTCACCCTCGTGCGCGACGGACGCGAGGCGATGCGCCTGTGCGACGCCTCGCCGCCGCCCTCCCTCGTGCTCCTGGACCTCATGCTGCCCTACGCGGACGGGTTCGAGGTCATCGCCCACCTGCGCGCCGCACCGGGTTGGGAGACCGTGCCGCTGGTGGTGCTCACCGGGCAGTCGCTGGAGGACGACGTGGTGCGAGCGCTCGAGGCGGGGGCCGACGACTACGTCACCAAGCCGTTTCGCCACCGGGAGCTGATCGCGCGCATCGAACGGCAGCTGGACGAGGCACCGTGATCCGGCGCATCGCCGGCGCCCTGGTGCTGGGTCTGCTCTGCGCGGGCGAAGCCCCGGCCGGCGACGCGGATCAGGTTCTGCCGGCGGCGCGCGCCCTGGCCGATGGCGGCGATCGGCCCGCGGCGGTGCGTTTGCTGGAGGAGCACCTGGCGGCCCACCCCGGCAGCCGTGATGCCCGCTACCTGGCAGCGCGTTTGCTGTCCTTCGAGCGCGAGTGGCAGCGCGCGCAGATGCACTACGATGCCCTGCTCGCCTTCGCACCCGACGACCCGGATTATCTGCTGGGCAAGGCGCAGGTTCTGGTGTGGCAGGGACGGCCCGCCGACGCGCTGCCGCCGCTGCATCGGCTGCGCGCACGCCATCCGGATTACCTGGACGCATGGCGCCTCGAGCTCGCGGCGCTCGCGGAGCTGGGGGACGCCGCCGCGCGCGCGCGCGTCCTGGCCGAGGCGCGCCGCCGCTTCCCTGGCGAGCCGTTCCCGGAACCCGACGTCGCGGCCCGCACCAGCCTGCAGCTGGGGCTCGGCTTCGACCACCTGAGCCGGGATCGGGATCCGTGGCGCACCGTGGCGGCGGGCTTCAGCCACGACCTCGGGAGCCGGCGGTGGATCGACGGCGCCGCGCGCGCCGCGCGGCGCTTCCGGGAGCACGACCGTGACCTGCGCCTGGGCGCCGGCTTCGATCCGGTGCCGGGCTGGGCCGTGTCGCTGCAGGGCAGCGCCGGGCCGGGCAACGCGGTGCTCCCGCGCTGGTCGCTGCGGGGGACCGTGCAGCGCGACCTGCCCCACGGCTGGAACCTGCAGCTGGGCGCGGGCGCCAGCGGGTACTCCACCTCCCGCACCCGCACCGTGGCCGGCACGCTCGAGCGCTACTGGTCGCACTGGCGCGCCGCCTACACCCTGTCCGCCGTGCGCCTGGGCGGTGAGACCGCGTACGCCCACCGGCTGCAGCTGCAGCGCTTCTACGGCCTGGCGAGCAGCATCAGCCTGTCCGCGGCGGCGGGCGACGAGCCGGACTTCGTGCGCCCCGGCGTGTTCGCCAGCCGACAGACCCGCACGCTCGCCCTGTACGGACGCCACTGGCTGGGCAACGCCTGGGGCGTGACCTGGGCCGTCGAGCGCGAGCAGGTGGAGCGCGCCTTCACCCGTCAAGGAGTGTTCCTCGGTGTGGCCCACCGGTTCTGACGCGGTGCTCGCGGCGGCGGCCGGTATCGCGCTGGCATTCGCCGCGGCGACCCTGCTGGTGGGTTGCGCAGTGGCGTGGGAGCGCGCGCGCAACCGCCGGCGCCGGGAGACGCGCGCCCGCCTCGAGCGCAAGTGGCGCCCGCTCCTGGCCGCGTGCATCGATCCCGACGGCCCCCTGGACCTCGCCACCCCCCCCGCCGACGAGTACCTGGTGCTGCTGTCGGTGTGGGCCGACTACCACGAGCTCCTGAGCGGCGAAGGCGCCGACGATCTCAACGCCGCCGCCGAGGCACTCGGCATCCCACGGTTCGCCGTCGCGCTGCTGCGCTCGCGCTCGCCGCGGCGCCGCGCCATCGGGCTCATCACGCTCGGGCACCTGGCGGATCGCGCGCACCTGGCGCAGGTGCTGCCCGCGCTGGCGGATCCCAGCGCCCGCGTGTCCCTCGCGGCGGCGCGGGCGGTGGTCCAGATCGACCCCGCAGCGGGGCTGCCAGAAGTCCTCGCGTGGGCCGGGCGACGCGAGGACTGGCCCACCGCCCGCCTCGGCCAGCTGCTGCGCGACGTGCCCAGGGATCTGGCATGCCGCGTCCTGCGCGAGGCAACGGCCGACGCCCGCGGCGAGCATGTGCTCGACCTGCTGAAGCTCTCGCGGGCCCTCGGCTGCACGACCGACTGGCCCGCGATCGAGGCCATAATGGAGCATCACCCCACAGCCGAGGTGCTCGTCGAATGCCTGCGGCTGCTGGACGATCCCCGGGGGCTGGCGCGGGTGCGCGCCGCCGCGGGCCACGCGGCCTGGCCGGTGCGGGCGCAGGCCGCGGCCGCCCTCGGGCGCATCGGCGAGCGGGAGGACGTGGACCGGCTGCGCGCGCTGCTGGGGGATCGCGAGTGGTGGGTGCGACTGCGCGCGGCCGATGCCCTGGTGGCGCTGCCGTTCATGAGCCCGGCGGCCCTCGCCGACCTGGCGCGCACCCTCGAGGACCGATACGCGCACGACATGCTCGTTCAGGTCTTGGCGGACGCGGTGCCGGGATGAGCTTCGGCGACTTCATCGTCGTCGTCCAGTGGTGCTTCCTCGCGTACTTCTGCGGCCTCTCCGGCGTGTACCTGGCACTCAACCTGCTGGCGGCGCTGGAGCTGCGCCGGTACCTGCCCGGGCGCCGGCTCGACCGGCTCGGCGAGTTCCCGAGCGGCCTGGAGCCGCCGGTGAGCATCCTGGTACCCGCCTACAACGAGGAGGCGACCATCGTCGCGTCCGTGCACTCGCTGCTGCAGCTCAACTATCCCGAGTTCGAGGTGATCGTCATCGACGACGGCTCGGCGGACGGCACGCTGGCTGCCCTGCGCGAGGCGTTCGCGCTGGTGCCCTACCCGGAGGCCTACCGGGTGCGGCTCGCGACGCAGCCGGTGACGCAGATCCTGCGCTCGGCGCGGCGCCGGGACCTGCGCGTGATCTGCAAGGCGAACGGCGGCAAGGCCGACGCGCTGAATGCCGGCGTGAACGCGGCGCGCTTCCCGCTGGTGTGCAGCGTGGACGCAGACTCGGTGCTGCAACGCGACAGCCTGATCAACGCCGTGCGCCCGTTCCTGGACGACCGGCGCACCGTCGCCTGCGGCGGCACCGTGCGCCTCGCCAATGGCTGTCGGGTGGACGACGGCTTCGTCGCGGAGATCGGGCTGCCACGGCGCCTGCTGCCGCTGATCCAGGTGGTGGAGTACGTGCGCGCGTTCCTGTTCGGCCGCCTCGGGTGGTCGCGCGTGAACGCCCTGCTCATCGTGTCCGGCGCGTTCGGCGTGTTCCACAAGGACACGGTGGCGGAGGTGGGCGGCTACCGGACCGTGACGGTGGGCGAGGACATGGAGCTGATCCTCCGCATGCACAGGATCCTCAAGGACGCGGGTCGCAGCAACCGGATCACCTTCGTCCCCGATCCCGTGTGCTGGACCGAGGCACCGGAGGACCTGCGCACCCTCAGGAACCAGCGCGTGCGCTGGCAACGCGGTCTGACCGAGAGCCTGTGGATGAACCGCTCGCTGGCCTTCGACCCGCGCACCGGTGCCGTGGGCCTGCTCGCATTCCCCTTCTTTCTCGTCTTCGAGTGCCTGGGCCCGCTGTTCGAGGTGGCCGGCTACCTGCTGCTGGCCGCTGCCGTGGTCACCGGCGACCTGTCGCTGCAGGCGTTCGTCCTGTTCCTCGCGCTGGTGATGGCGCTGGGACTGTTCCTGTCCGTCACGGCGCTGCTGCTGGACGAGGCGTACTTCGGTCTCTACCGCAAGCCAGGGGATCTCGCGAGGCTGCTGCTGGCTGCGATCGCCGAGAATGCCGGCTACCGCCAGCTCATCACCCTGTGGCGCGCGTGGGGCCTGGTGCGCGTGCTGCAGCGCCGGCGCCACGGCTGGGGCAGGATGCGGCGGTCCGCGTCCTGGAGCCGCAAGTGAGTCCCGGGTCCGGGTGCCGGCCGCGCTCACCCGCCACCGCAAGGAGACACGACCGATGACCACGATCCACACCGTCACCGTGCTGCACCCTGGTGAGATGGGCGTCTGCATCGCCACCGCGCTGCGCGCCGGGGGATCCACCGTCCTGTGGGCCCGCGCGGGTCGCGGCGCCGCCACCGCGCAGCGGGCCGCCCGGGCGGGGCTCGAGGACTGCGCCAGCCTCGACGAGGCACTCGCCCGCTCCCAGGCGGTGATCTCCGTGTGCCCGCCCCACGCGGCGGTGGACACCGCCCGGGCCGTGGCGACGGCGGGCTTCGGCGGCCTCTACGTGGACGCCAACGCCATCGCGCCGGCCACCAGCCGCGAGGTGGGCGTCATCGTGGAGGCCGCCGGTGCGCGCTTCGCCGACGCCGGCATCATCGGGCCGCCCGCGGTGCGCGCCGGGATGACCCGTCTGTTCCTGTCCGGGCCCCACGCCGGCGAGGCCACCCGCCTGTTCTCGGGGTCGCTGGTGGAGGCGAAGGTCCTGGAGGGTCCCGCCGACGCCGCCTCGGCGCTGAAGATGTGCTACGCGGCGTGGACCAAGGGCACCACCGCGCTGCTCGCCGACATCCGCGCCCTGGCGGTGGCGCTGCAGGTGGAAGACGCCCTGCTGGAGGAGTGGGAGACCTCCCAGTCGGGGCTCGCCGCGCGCTCCGAGAGCGCGGTCACCGGCAATGCCTTCAAGGCCTGGCGGTGGATCGCGGAGATGCACGAGATCGCGGACAGCTTCGCGGCGCAGGACCTGCCGGACGGTTTCCACCGCGCCGCCGCGGAGATCTACCGCCGCCTGGAGCCGTTCCGGGAGGAGCGGGCGCCGGCGCTGGCGGACGTGGTCGCCGCGGTGCTGGCGCCCAGGCCCTGATCCCGGCCGGAACGGGAGTTCAGCAGGAGTTCAGGGCACCGGCGGGATCCTCCAGACCACGATCACAGTGGTACCGGGGGTGCACGCCCATGACCCGTCTTCGCAACCTCGCCGCATCGCTGCTGGCGGCCACCGCTCTCCTGGCCGTGCCCGCGGCGGACAGCCGTGCCGAGATCGGCATCCGCTTCCACACCGGCTTCGGCGGCGGCCATCACGGCCACGGAGGGCACCACAAGCGCTTCCAGCACGGCCACGGAGGTCATCACCGGCGCTACCAGCACGACCACCGTGACCACCACCGCGGTCACCGCGCGCCGCCTCGCAGCCGCTTCGGCTCCCACCACCATCCGCGTCGCGACCACGGCTTCGCGAGCCGCCACCCTCGGGGCCCTGCCTGCAGGCTGGTGACCCGGCCGCTGGTGGATCGCCACGGCTACCGGGTGCTGCGCCGCGAGACCCTGTGCCTCGATCGCCACGGCCACACCTTCAGCCCGCGGCACCGCAGGCACCACCACTGAGCCACCGGAGCCACGGCCGCCGCGTGGCGCGGCGTGCGTTGCCGCTAGAATCGCACGCCGTGCCACGAACCGAGCGCCCATCCCCGATGACCCGCACCGTCCACGCCGCCGCCGGCGCCCTCGTGCTGGCCGCGGCGCTCGCCGCAGCCACGGCGACCGCCCGTGTGCCCGCCGGACCGCCGGGCACGCCCCTCGTGCTGGCCCAGTCCGGGGACGTGGGACCCGCCGCCGCCGCCGCCGCGGCCCGTGGCGCCACCGGCGGGCGGGTGCTGGACGTGCGCGCCAGCCGCTCCGACGGCGGCGTCGTGTACCTGGTGAAGGTGCTGCTTCCCGAAGGCCGCGTGCGCACCGTCGTCGTGGACGGCGCCAGCGGCCAGGTGCGCTGAGGGGGCACGCCCCATCGTGCGCGCCCTGGTGGTGGAGGACGAGGCGGCGCTGCGCGAACGTATCGTGAAGCGGCTCGAGGCCTCGGGCTGGGCGGTGGACAGCGCCGCGGACGGCCGCGACGGCCAGTGGATGGGCGAGGAGTACCCCGTGGACGTGGCGGTGGTGGACCTGGGGCTGCCGGAGCGCTCGGGCATGCAGGTGATCCGCGCCTGGCGCGCCGCCGGCCGGCGCTTCCCGGTGCTGATCCTCACGGCCCGGGACCGCTGGCAGGACAAGGTGGAGGGCCTTGAGGCCGGCGCCGACGACTACCTGACGAAACCCTTCAACATGGAGGAGCTGCTGGCGCGACTGCGCGCGCTGGTGCGCCGGGCCGCCGGCTGGGCGGACAGCGTGCTCGCGGTGGGCCCGTTCGAGCTGGACACGGCGCGCCAGGAGCTGCGGCGCGCCGGCGAGCCGGTCGTCCTCACCGCCTTCGAGTACAAGCTCATCGAGTACCTGATGCTGCACGCGGGCAAGGTGGTGTCGAAGACCGAGCTCTCGGAGCACGTGTACGCGGAGGAGATGGAGCGCGACAGCAACGTCATCGAGGTGCTGGTGGGACGGCTGCGCCGCAAGCTGGACCCGCAGCGGGCGCTGGACCCCATCGAGACCCTGCGCGGGCGCGGCTACCGCTTCCGGGCGCCGGAAGGCGGCGCGGAGTGATCGGACGCGCGTGAACTCCCTGCGCACCCGCATGGTGGCGGTGGCGAGCCTGGTGCTGGCCGCGTTCCTGGGGGTGACCGGCGTGGCGCTGGAGCGCGCCTTCCACGACACCGGTCTCGAGCTGGTGCGCGAACGGCTGCAGGCGCAGGTGTATGGCCTGCTGGCGGCCGCGGAGCCAGGTCCCGGCAAAGCCTTCTCCCTGGACGGGCTGCCGGAGCCGCGCTTCACCATCCCCGACTCGGGGCTCTACGCGGCGGTCAAGGACGCCGGCGGCGGGACCCTGTGGCGGTCCCGCTCGCTGCTGGACCGGGATCTCGGGCTCCCGCCGCCGGCAGGACCCGGAGAGCCGCGCTTCAGCGCCGCGCCGGCGCCCTGGGGCGAGGCGCTGTTCGCCCTGAGCTACCGGGTGCGCTGGGAGCTGCCCGGCGGCGGCGAGCGCGTGTTCGACCTGCACGTGGCAGAGTCCCGGCGGGAGTTCGACGCGCGGGTGGCGCGCTTCCGGCGGGATCTGTGGACCTGGCTCGCGGTCCTGGCCGTGGGGCTGCTGCTGGCCCAGGCGGTGGTGCTCACGCGGGGACTCGCGCCCCTGGAGCGCCTGGCGCGGGAGCTGCGGGCCATCGAGGCGGGCAAGCGCGACGCGCTGAGCGAGGACCAGCCGCAGGAGCTGCGCGCGCTGGCCGCCAACATGAACCACCTCATCCGCTTCGGGCGCCGTGCGCTGGAGCGCCACCGCAACGCCCTGGCGGACCTGGCTCACGCGCTGAAGACCCCGCTGGCGGTGCTGCGGGGCGCCGCCGAGGACGCGGGCACCTCCGACGCCGGCCTCGCGCGCACGGTGCTGGAGGCGGTGGCGCGCATGGACGAGTCCCTGAGCTACCGCCTGCGGCGTGCCTCCGCCGTGGGCGAGCCCACCCTGGGGGCGCCGGTGACCGTCGCGCCGCTGGCGGCGCGCCTCGTCGCCACCCTGTCGAAGGTCTACGCGGACAAGGGCCTGGTCCTGGACACCGCGGTGCCGGAGCGCCTGCAGGTCCGCGCCGACGCCGGCGACCTCACGGAGATCCTGGGCAACCTGATGGACAACGCGTGCAAGTGGGCGCGCACGTCGGTACGCCTGGCCATCGCCGCGGGGCCGGGCGGCGAGGGCCTCGAGATCCTGGTGGACGACGACGGCCCCGGGATCCCGCCCGGCGAGCGCGCCCGCATCCTGGAGCGCGGCGTGCGCGCCGACGAGCGGATGCCGGGCCAGGGCATCGGCCTGTCGCTGGTGCGCGAGCTGGCCGTGGACCACTACGGGGGCGCCGTCCGCGTCGAGGACTCGCCGGCAGGCGGCGCGCGGCTGCGGGTGCGGCTGGACGTGCGCTCGACCTGACCGCGGCGCCGCTCAGGTGCCCACCGGCGTGAGCCCGCCGGGCACCGGCACGGCGTCGTTCCCGTCCCGCACGACGACCCGGTTGCGGCCGCGCTCCTTCGCCTCGTAGAGACCCTCGTCCGCCAGGTCCACCAGGCTCTGCGCCGAGGGGAACCGCGATCCCGGCGTGAGCACGGCGACGCCCGCGGACAAGGTCACCACCCGACCCGGTCCGCCGGCATGGGGAATGCCGCGCTCCTCCACCGCCGCGCGGATGCGCTCGGCGATGAGGTGCGCGCCTTCGATGCCGGTGCCGGGGAGCAGCACCACGAACTCCTCGCCGCCGTAGCGTGCCGAGAAGTCGCCGCCGCGGCTCACGGTCTCGCCGATGACGCCGGCGATGGCGCGCAGGCAGTCGTCGCCGGCCATGTGGCCGTAGCGATCGTTGAAGTGCTTGAAGTGATCGATGTCCAGCATGATGCACGCCAGCGGCGTGCCCTCCCGCCGGCTGCGCTCCCAGTCGCGGGCGAGGGTGCGATCGAAGTGGCGCCGGTTGGCGAGTCCCGTGAGCCCGTCGGTGAGCGACGCGGCCAGGAACTCGTCGCGATCCGCCGACAGCTCCCGGTTGTGGTGCTCGAGCTCCGCGAGCCGGGCATCCTTCTGCTCGAGCAGCGCCTCCTTCTCGTAACGCGCCCGCAGGCTCTCCAGCAGTGCGGAGTTCAGCCGCTTCTGCAGCCTGTACATGACGATCCCGAACACGGCCATCATGACGCCGAAGAATCCGCGCTCCGCGTCGCCCTGCGTGACGCCGGCCCACAGCATCACCAGGGTGATGGTCACGAGACCGGGGGCGTTGTATGCGATGAACGCGGCGCGGCACCCGGTGAGCACGGTGGCGGAGCCGGCGCACATCGCGACGGCGAACAGGGCGAAGGCGCTCTGATCCACCAGCGGCGCATCCAGCAGGAAGAGCAGGAAGCCGGCCGCGAGTCCCCCGTTCGCGATCAGCATTCCGGCGCTGAGCTCGCGGGCGTGGCGCCGGGGGTCACGCAGGAACTCGGCGCGCGCCATGCGCCACAGGGCATGCCCCAGGCGTGCCAGGTTGATCGCGGTCAGCGACCCCGCCCAGACGAGCAGCGCCGGCTGCGGCGCCATGTCCCACAGCAGGTACGCGATCAGCCAGGCCACCAGGATGGTGAGCCAGACCGTACGCGGGATGGCACGGTACACGGCGCCCACCGCGTCGCGGTGAGCGGCCGCGCCGGCAGCCAGCGCGCTCATCGTCGTCTTCTCGGCCGCCTCCTCTCCTGAAGCTGCAAGACTGTTTCATGGCCAGGAATGATTCAAGTCAAGAGCGGTCCCACGCGGCCCGCGTATCCATCATGCAGCGCAGCATTCAGGGGCGGGAGGTGATGGCGATGCGCCCTCCGGGGCCGCCGCCGGCGGCGGCGGGGCGTGGTACGCTTCCGCCCCCTCCCGAGCGGACCAGGCGCCCGTGAAAGACTCTCTCACCACCGGGCTCTCGCACACCGAGAGCCTCGAGGTGGACAAGGACCGCACCATCGGATTCCTCGGTGAGGAGATGCGCGTGCTCAGCACGCCGGCCATGGTGGACGCCATGGAGTGGGCCTGCTTCCGGCTCCTGGCCGAGCACCTGGACGAAGGCCAGAGCTCGGTGGGCATCCAGGTGACCCTGGACCACGTGGGCGCCACCCCGCTCGGGGAGACGGTGCGCATCCAGGTGGAGGTGGAGAAGGTGGACGGTCGCAAGGTGACCTTCCGCGCCGAGATCCGTGACGCGGTGGAGACCGTGGGCCGCGGCCACCACACCCGCTTCGTCATCGACACGGCGCGCCACGCCGAGCGGCTCGCCGACAAGCGCGCACGCTTCTGAATCCCGGCGCCTCCCCGGCGGGCGGCGCCCCTTTGCAACTCCGAGGAATTCCTTCATGTACACGAAGCTCGACCTGTGGATCGATGGCGTCTGGCGCCAGGGGTCCGACGGCAAGTCCGAACCGGTGCTCAACCCCGCCAACGAGCACGTGCTGGCGGAGCTGCCCCACGCCTCCGAGGCCGACCTGGAGGAGGCGCTGGCGGCGGCGGACCGCGCATTCCGCGAGTGGCGCAACACCAACCCGTACAAACGCGCCGCGCTGCTTCACAAGGTGGGCGCGCTCATCCGTGAGAACGCGGACGAGCTGGCCGCGATCATGACCCTCGAGCAGGGCAAGCCCATCGGCGAGTCGCGCCTGGAGGTGCTGGTCACCGCCGACAGCCACGACTGGGCCGCGGAGGAGTGCCAGCGCACCTACGGTCGCATCGTCCCGTCGCGCTTCGACGGCACGAAGATGCTGGTGGACTACGAGCCGGTGGGCCCGGTGGCGGCGTTCTCGCCGTGGAACTTCCCGGCGCTCATGCCCATGCGCAAGATCGCCACCGCCGTGGCGGCGGGCTGCTCGGTGATCTGCAAGCCCTCGGAGGAGACGCCGGGCACCGCCATCGCCATGTCGCGCTACTACGAGCAGGCCGGCGCACCCAAGGGGCTGGTGCAGCTCGTGTTCGGCGTGCCGAGCGAGGTGTCCACGAAGCTCATCCGCTCGCAGGTCATCCGCAAGGTGAGCTTCACCGGCTCCATCCCGGTGGGCAAGCAGCTCATGGGGCTCGCCGCGGAGGGCATGAAGAAGATCACCATGGAGCTCGGCGGCCACTCGCCGGTGGTGGTGTTCGACGACGTGGACGTGGACAAGGTGGCCACCATCGCCGCCGGCGGCAAGCACCGCAACGCGGGCCAGGTGTGCATCTCCCCCACCCGTTTCTTCGTGCACGAGAAGATCCACGGCCGGTTCGTGGACCGCTTCACCGAGATCTTCGAGAACCTCCCGGTGGGCGACGGCATGGACCCAGGCACCAAGATGGGCCCCATGGCCAACCCGCGGCGCATCGACGCCATGGAGGGCTTCGTGGCCGACGCGAAGAGCCACGGCGCCACGGTGAAGACCGGCGGCGAGCGCATCGGCAACCAGGGCTTCTACTTCCAGCCCACGGTGCTCACCGACGTGCCGGACGACGCCCGCATCATGCGCGAGGAGCCGTTCGGTCCGGTGGCCCCCATCGTGGCGTTCAAGGAGTACGACGAGGTGGTGTCGCGCGCCAACGCGCTGGAGTACGGTCTCGCGGCCTACGCCTTCACCGGCAGCTCGTCGCGCGCGCAGCAGCTCTCACGCGATCTCGAGGCCGGCATGGTGGCGCTCAACAGCCTGCTGGTGGCCTCCCCGGAGACCCCCTTCGGCGGCATCAAGGAAAGCGGCATCGGCCGCGAGGCGGGCGTCGAGGGCATCCTCGAGCACATGAACATGAAGACCATCTCGCTGACTCAGTAGCGGAGTCCGTGCGCTCGTCGCGCAACCACGGTGACACGGAGGTACCTCACGGGCCGGGCCGCGTCTGCGTGGTTCGCTTCCAACGCCACTGACCCTGTCGCGCCGGCCGCAGAAGCTTCGCCGGTAGGCGCGCGCCTCCTGCGGGACAGGCCGCAAGGATTGAACCACAGAGGCACGGAGGGCACAGAGGAAGAGAAGAAGGAGTCCGCCGTGTGCTCTGTGTCTCCGTGGTCGATTTCCCGGGCGTCGAATCCGCCAGCGCGACGATTCAGGTGATCTCGCCCTCGCGCCGCAGCGCCGCGAGCGCCGCACCCATGGCCTGCACCGTGTGGGCGATGTCGGCCTCGGTGTGGGCGGCGGAGACGGTGCCGCCGGGCTTGCCGGAGAGATCCACGCCCGCGAGCAGCAGCGCGAGGCGCAGCTTGCCGGCGGCCGGGTGCTTGCCCGACGCTTTGAGGGCTGCGAAGCCGACCTCCAGCGGGTCGAAGGCGAGCGGATCCAGGGGCGCACCCTGGGGGTTCATGTACACGTAGAAGCCCGAGTGCTCGCCGTAGCACGCCCAGGGCACGCCGGCCTCCGCGAACACCCGGTTGATGCCGTCACGCAGCGCCGCGGCGCTCTCGCTGGCACGCTCGCACACCCCCTCGCCGGCCACGATCTCCAGGCATGCCACGCCCGCCGCGGCGGACACGGGATTGGCGTTGTAGGTGCCCTGGTGGCCGACCTTCTCCACGCCCTTCGCGGCGCTGACCTCGAAGTCCAGCAGGTCCAGCAGGTCCTTGCGCCCCGCCACGCAGCCCCCCGGCAGCCCTCCGGCCAGGATCTTCGCGTACGTGGCGATGTCCGGCGTCACGCCGAAGTGCGCCTGGGCCCCTCCGGGCGAGACGCGGAATCCCGTGACCACCTCGTCGAAGTGCAGCACGATGCCGCGCTCCGCGGTGATGCGCCTGAGCTCGGCGACGAACTCGCGCGTCATGGGCAGCTGGCCGAAGCTGCCGCCGGTGGGCTCGAGCATCACCGCGGCGATGTCGTCGCGCGACTCGAGCAGCGCACGGGTGCCGTCCAGGTCGTCCGGATCCGCCAGCAGCACGCCGCCGGCCACGCCGTCCAGCACGCCCGGCGTGGGCGTGCCGTCGTAGTGGTTGTCGACCCCGAAGGCCACGTGGTCCTGCCAACCGTGGAAGTGCCCGCGGAAGCGCACCAGCCGCGGCCGCCCGGTGTATGCGCGGGCGAGGCGGGTAGCCATCAGGTTGGCCTCGGTGCCGGACGACGTGAACCGTAGCCGCTCCGCGCAGGGCACCATGGCCTTCACCTGCTCGGCCCAGCGCACCTCCAGCGCGCTGCAGGCGGCGTAGTGGGTGCCGCGCTCGAGCTGGGCCTGCACCGCCGCCGTCACCCGCGGCTCGCCGTGGCCGAGGATCAGCGCACCGTGGCCGCCGTAGAAATCCACGTACTCGTTGCCGTCCACGTCCCACTTGCGCGAGCCCCGGGCCCGCTCCACGTATACCGGGTAGGGATCGAGCCTGCGCGCGTCGTGCACGATGCCGCTCGGGAGCACCTGGCGCGCCGCGGCCGCCATGGCCGCCGAGGTCGGCGTGCGCTGCCGGTAGGCAGCCACGATGGGGGAGTTGCTGGGATCCGTGGCAGTCACCGCCGCAACTGTCGCTCCACTCGTCCCTCCGGCGCCAGCACGTTGATTTCCCACGATTCCCCCGAGGCTGGCCCATGATTAGGAACCGAATTCTTAGGGTCTGGCTTCACCAATTCCAAAACCTTGATTCTTCATGCATTGACGTGCCATAAGGAGGAGGAATAGATGGAGTCCGGGGCGGCGATTCTGTCGAGTGCGTCACAAACTCCAAAGCCCGACCGCAATCTCGCCGATAGCTCCCCCGGAGGACATCTCGAAATTGCACACGCAACGCCCACCGCACTGGATCCGCGCCGCATGGCTGGCCGCCGTGCTGGCCGCCGTGTGGGCGCTGCCCGCCGCCGGCGGCGCGCTGGCGCCGGCGGTTCGCGCGGTGGCGGAGGCGCTGGCGCCGGGCGCTGCCCCGTCCGGGCCCGGGGTGACCCTGGGGTTGCGTAACTGATTCCTCCTCCCGGTGGACCTCGAGCGGGGCGGCAACCGGATCTGTCGGGCCGACCACGCAGCGTCTAAGGTCTGTCGCCCCGTTTCGCCCCGTCCCCGGCCATGTACCAGCCACGCCACTTCCGGATCGACGATCGAGCGCGCCTGCACGGCGTCATCCGCGACCACGCGCTGGCCACGCTGGTGACCGTCATCGACGGCGCCCTGGAGGCGAACCACCTGCCCGTGCTGCTCGACGCCGAGGCGGGGCCACACGGGGCGCTGCGCTTCCACCTGGCGCGGGCCAACCCGCTGGCGAGTGCGCTGGACGGCGCGCGGGAGGCGCTGCTGGTGTTCCAGGGCGAGCAGGCCTATGTCTCCCCGGACTGGTACGCGAGCCCGCACCTGGTGCCCACCTGGAACTACGCGGTGGTGCACGCCCACGGGCGCCCGCAGCCGCTGGACGACGCCGGGCTGTGCGCGCTGCTGGACGACCTGAGCGCCTCCCAGGAGGGCCGCCTGGACAAGCGGCCCTGGACGACGGCGAAGCTGCCCGCGGACGTGTACGCCCGCATGCGCCGCGCCATCGCCGGCTACGTCTTGCCCATCGAGCGCCTGGAAGGCAAGTGGAAGATGAGCCAGAACCGGGGCGTGGCCGATCGCCGCGGTGTGATCGCGGCGCTCTCGGCCCTTCCCGGCGATCAGGCGGCAGCCACGGCCGACAGCATGGCCGACCTGCTGGACGCGGAGGGCGGGGCCACGGCGCAGCCCTGACTGCCGGCCCGCGGCTGCACCGCGCTCGACTGCCGGCGGCACCGGGATGGTGCGTGCCGCCGCGCCACGGTGCGTCGGAGCCGGCCTCCTTTGCCGTCGTGCGTGCCCCGCCCGGACCCTTCGTTCGGACGCCTGCGAGCGGCGACGCGATGGGCTACGCTGGGACGTCCCCGATCCCGACCCATCCGATCAGCGGAGAGCCGCGCATGGACGTGCACGACGACGATCACCGCCTGCGCGAGGAGGTCAGCGCCCTCGGCTGGCTGCTGGGCGATCTCGTGGAGCGCCTGGAAGGCAAGTCGGCGTTCGCCCACGTGGAGCTCGCGCGCCAGGCGGCCCGCGGCTGGCGCGACGGCGAGGACGGTGCCGAGGAGCGCCTCACCCGGATCCTCGAGGATCTGCCGCCCGGGGAGAGCATCGTGGTCACGCGGGCCTTCTCCGCCTGGTTCGGCCTCGTGAACATGGCGGAGAAGGCGGACCGCATTCGCCGCCGTCGCGCCCTGGCCGAGTCCGGCACGACCGCGGAGGAGAGCTTCGCGGCGGCGCTCGCGATGCTGGACGCCGCGGACGTGGCCACGCCGGAGCTGCAGGCGCTGCTGGACGCCCTGGACGTGACGCCCGTGTTCACCGCGCACCCCACCGAGACGGTTCGCCGCACCATGCTCAAGAAGGAGCAGCGCATCGCGGCTGCGCTCACGGTGCCCGGACTGCGCGCGGATCTGGACACCGTCGCTGCCGAGATGGGCATCGCGTGGCAGACCGACGAGCACTTCGACCAGCCCACGGTGGACGACGAGGTGGAGCACGTGCTGTTCTTCCTCACCAGCGTCATCTACCACGTGGTGCCGGAGCTCTACCGCCGCCTGGAGCGCGCCCTGGCGACGTCACGGGGCGCGGGCGCGGTGCGCGTGCCGGATCGCATGCTGCGCTTCGCCTCGTGGGTGGGCGGCGACATGGACGGCAACCCCAACGTGGACGCGTCCACCATCCGCGCGACCCTCGAGCACCACCGCGACCGGGTGCTGGCGCTGTACCGCGGCGAGCTGCGCGAGCTGTTCGAGCACCTGAGCCACTCGGAGCGCTACGTCACCCCCAGCGAGGCGCTGCGTGCGCGCCTCGCCGAGCGCAGCATCGAGCACGGCGGGGACGCACCGCCGGAGCGCTACGGCGAGATGCCCTACCGCAACTACGTGTGGCAGCTCTGGCAGCGCCTGGGGGCGACCCGCGAGGGCGGCGCGGGTAGCTATGCGGGTCCCGGCGAGCTGCTAGACGATCTCCAGGTGCTGCACGAATCCCTCGCGACCCACGGCGGCACCGGCGCGGATCGGGTCGAGGACCTGGTACGCCGGGTGCGCACCTTCGGCTTCCACCTGGCCACCCTGGACGTGCGCCAGGACAGCTCCGTGCACCGCGCGGCGGTGGGCGAGGCCCTCGGCCGCGCGGACTTTCCCACGCTCACGGGTGAGGAGCGATCGGCGCTGCTGCACGAGGCACTGGCCCAGGCGCCGCCCGAGCCCGCGGCGCAGATGACGGCGGGCGGCGACCTGCAGCGGTCCCTGAACGTGATGCGCGCCATCGGCGAGTGCCGTGAGAGCCACGGCGAGGCCGCCGTGGGCGGCTGCATCATCAGCATGGCCGAGGGCGCGGACGACGTCCTCGCGGTGCTGTATCTGGCGCGCCTGGCAGGGCTCGCGGACGACGTGGGCACGGTGCCGCTGGATCTGGCGCCCCTGTTCGAGACCGTGGACGACCTGGACCGCGCCGGCGCCACCCTGGCCGCGCTGCTAGCCGACCCCCTGTACCGGGCCCACGTGGCCGCCCGCGGCCACCGGCAGATGGTCATGCTGGGCTACTCGGACAGCAACAAGGAGTCGGGCCTCGCCGCCTCCCGCTGGTCCCTGCACAAGGCCCAGGAGGCGCTGGTGGAGGTGGCGCGCTCGGCGCCGGGCGGCGCGGTGCGCCTGCACCTGTTCCACGGCCGCGGCGGCACGGTGAGCCGCGGCGGCGGCAAGCCCCGCGCCGGCATCCTGGCGACACCGCCCGGCGCGCTGCGCGGCCGCCTGCGGGTCACCGAGCAGGGCGAGATCATCTTCCAGAAGTACGGCGTGGCCGACTCGGCCGTGTACTCCCTGGAAAACGCGCTGGCCGCGGTGCTGGAGCGCAGCGCCCGGGAGGACGCGGACCCGGGTCCGCGCCCCCACTGGCGCGAGGTCGCGGAGCTGGTGGCGGCGGAGAGCCGCGCCCGGTACCGGGACACGGTGCGCGGGGATCCTCGCCTGGTGGAGTACTTCCGCCTGGCCACCCCCATCGACGTCATCGAGCGCTTGCGCATCGGCTCGCGCCCGCCGGCGCGGCGCTCCGGCGAGGGTATCGAGAACCTGCGCGCCATCCCCTGGGTCTTCGCGTGGAACCAGAGCCGGCTGATCTTCACCGGCTGGTACGGCCTCGGCGCGGGGCTCGCGGCGGCGCTGGACCGCCACGGGCTGGAGAGCCTGCGCGAGATGGCGGCCGGCTGGCCCTTCTTCGCGAACCTGCTGGCGGACACGGAGATGGTGCTGGCGAAAGCGGACATGCGCATCGCCGGGCGCTACGCGGCGCTGGCGGGGGAGCTGGGCGAGGAGCTGTTCCCCTCGCTGGAGGCGGAGTACCGGCGCACCTGCGATCTCGTGTGCCGAATCCACGGCTGCGACGCCCTGTTGGAGCGCGACCCGCAGCTGCAGCGCACCCTGCGCCTGCGCGCGCCCTACGTGGACCCCATGAGCCTGATGCAGGTGGACCTGCTCGCGCGCTGGCGCGCGAGCGACCGCAAGGACACGGCGCTGGAGCGCGCGCTGGCGGAGACCGTGCGCGGGATCACCCGCGGCATGCAGAACGCGGGGTGAAATCCAGCAGGACAGAGGATTTGATTCTCGTAGATTCTGGCAATGCCCCCTCACCGTTCCCTCTCCCCCTGGGCGAGGAAAGGGGACGCATGCGGTTCGCGGCGCGAAGCGCGGATGAGTTCCTCAATCCTCCACCGGCCGGCGCAGCGCCTTCACCTTGCCGCGCTTGACCTTCTCGTCCACCCGCCGGCGCTTCGCGGCACGGGACGGCTTGCTGGGGCGGCGGGTCCTGGGCACGTGGCAGGCCCTGGCGACAAGGTCCCGCAGGCGCTCGAGGGCGTCCGCGCGGTTCTTCTCCTGGGTGCGGAATCGCTGCGCCTTGATCACCACCACGCCGTCGGCGGTGACGCGCCGGTCGCGCATCGCCAGCAGCCGTTCCTTCACCGCCTCGGGCAGGGACGACGCCGCCACGTCGAAGCGCAGGTGCACCGCCGAAGCCACCTTGTTGACGTTCTGCCCGCCGGCGCCCTGGGCGCGGATGGCAGCGAACTCGATCTCGTCGAGGGGGATGCTGACGCGTTCGTTGACGATGAGCATGACGCGCGGGCCGCGCCGGGACGGGCACGGCGTGGCACGGACTCAGGTGCGGATTCCGCTCAGGGCGCCCAGGCAGGCATGGAGCGCATGTAGCGCCGCGCGCGCTTCAGTGCCTCCTTGTCGTCCAGGTCCGGCTGCCAGGACTGCATCCAGTGGGCGATGTTGGCGCGCACCTGCTTCTTCTTCTTGAGCTTGCCCTCCTCGTCGGTGCAGTAGCGGCAGTAGCCCGCGGCGGGGCCTGCGAAGCCCGGCACCTGCAGCGGCGCGGCGCAGGAGTGGCAGAACTGGTCCATGGCAAATCCTCCAGCCGGCGACGGGACGTCCGGTGCGCCGCTTCCGGACGATTGTTGATCGCCCCGTGGGCGCGATCCACCGCGCGCCTCGAGCGCCCGGATCAGGCAGCACACGGTCTCGAAGGCGTAGCCGTAGGCGGCGGGCGCCTGGCTGGCCCGCGGGCCCGCCATGTTGAGCAGGCCCCGGGGCAGGCTCGCGGCGAAGGCGGCGATGCGTTCCGCGGCGGCGGCGCAGAACAGACGGGTGGCGTCGACGAGCAGGTGCGGCTTGCCGTGCTCGAGGCAGCATTCCAGCGTGGTCTTCGTCCCGCCCACCGGTGGGCCGAACAGCAGGATCACGGTGCCGTCGCTGTCCAGCACGTTGCGCCGGGTACGTGCCGCGTAGTCGGCGCCGGGCAGCGGCGTCAGCGGATAGCGGGCGGGGATGACGCCGTCCTCGGCGACCCGCCCTTCGGGACACCAGCCGCCGCAGCGCACCCCCAGGGCCAGCGCCGCGTCCAGGGCGCCGCGGTCCACGCCGGTCTGGCCACCACTCAGCAGGGTCAGCCGCAGTGCCGTGCGCCGCGGCGCCCCGTCGTCAGGCAACGGGGGGCACTCCCTTGTCCACCTGTGCGAGGGCCGCGCGCACGGTGGGTGCATCCGCGAGCGCCCCGCCTGCCCCCTCGATGGCCGCCCGTGCCGCATTCACCCAGTCCAGGTTGCTGCGGGCATCCCCGTGGGGTGCGTCCTCGAGCCCCACGCGCACGTGGCCACCGCGAGCCACCACGGCCGCGGTGAGCGGCGACACGTCCACCCGCAGCCCCGCCACCATCCACGGCGCACCGGGGCGGCACTCTGCAAGCAACGCCAGGTACGCGTCCAGCGCCCACACACGCGGCGGGAAGCCGAAACGGTAGGCATCTGAGAACATGAAGCGGTACACCGCCGGCGGCGCGTCCCGGTACCGGGCCTCATAGGCGGCGCCCAGGCGCAGGAAGCCCGGCTCGTAGATGGCGAAGCCCGGGTGGAACCCGTGATTCGCCGCCAGCGCCATGCCCGCGCGGATGTGCTCGTCCGGATTCACGTACAGCAGCCCGGGCGCGTCGCCGGCCACCTCCTCGTCGCCCACGATGTTGCACGACCCCGGGTCCACCACCGACCACTCCAGCAGCCCGCGCTTAGCGAGCTCGGCGGTGTGGCCGTAGCGCTCTGCGCCGGTCATCGTGCTCGCGTCGCCGAGCGCGCCCGGAAACGGAATGGTGGGATAGACGATGGCGTCCACCCGCGCGCGCACACCCTCGATGATGCGTGCGTAGGTCTGCCAGTCGTCGTGCTGCCGGCCGCTTTGCGTGTCGTAGGCGTGCACGTGCACGATGGCGGCGCCCGCCTCGGCGCAGGCGACGCCCTCCGCCACGATCGCGTCCACGGTCAGCGGGATGTTCGGCTGGCGCGCGCGGCCCCAGGGACCGTTCAGCGCCACCTCGAGCCAGGTGGATGTGCTCACGCCGCCGTGTCAGTCCACGTAGGCGAAGCCGGTGGTGCGGGCGTGGTAGTGGAGCCCGCCGTCCTGAATCACCAGCGACTCCATGCGTCGGGTGCCCTCGTTGTGGTGCGAGTGCGCCGCCGCCGGCGGCGTCACCATCACCGCGTGCCGGTGCCAGTCCTTGCGCTCGCCGTCCACCATGGAGTGCACCCCCTCGCCCTGGAGACACAGGGTGAGCGCCATGGCGTTGTGCCTGTGGGGGCGCTGGCTGCGGCCCGCCGGCAGCGAGTTCAGCGCGAGCGTCATCACCGGATGGATGTTGCGGGTGTGCTCGAGCCCCTCGTGGGACAGCACCACCGCGTAGCCCGGGAAGCGATCCGCATCCGGGTGGGCGCACACGGCGTCCAGCTCTGCGGCCAGCATCTCTGCCGGGTAGTGCACCGGCTGCACCTGGGCGCGGGCCACGTCCACCGGGTCCAGATCCAGGAAGGCCAGCGCCGGCTCGTCGGTGACCAGCCACGCCACCGCGTGGTCGTCCGCGGCGTGCACGGCCTCGGTGGCACCCGGGAGTGCCAGCACGTCGCCGGTCTTCCACTGCACCTCCTCGCCGTCCACCTGGGTGCTGCCGCGACCGCTCAGGATGCACAGGATCTGGGTGCTGGCGCGCACCTGCACGCCGAGCCGCTCGCCGGCACGGATCACCGCGTAGCGCGACAGCACCAGCGGCGTGGTGGCGGGAAACGGCAGGTCCAGGGCGTCGCTCAGGTCCATCGCCACCAGGCCGGAGGGCGCGTCCGGGCGGAAGGCACGATCGCGCTCGCTGAGGAAGGTCACGCTGGGCACCGGCGAGAGCACCAGGGCGAAGGCGTTGCCGGAGTTGAAGTAGCGCGCGCGCCGGGTCCAGGGGTGGGTGCCGCGGGCACTGCGTGCTGCGGCCTCGGCAGGCTGGTTCATGGGGCGTCCTCCGCGGGTCGCGGCCGTTGTGCCGCCGCCGTGTGCGTGCGAATTTAGCGCGAGCGCGCCTCCCGCGCACGGCACGCATGATGCGATGCAGCACCGAGCCCGCCGCGGCGCGGCGCCGCCGGCGATGCGACACACCCCGGGGGACCTGCATGGCGATCACCGCAGACCGCATCTGGCGCAACGCGCGCATCGCCACGCTGCGCGAGGGCGCGGGCGGGTACGGCGCCATCGAGGGTGGGCTGCTGGCGGCGCGGGGCGGGCGCATCGCCTGGGTAGGCAGCGAGGCACAGGCGCCGGACATCCGTGCGCCGCGGGTGGCCGACCTGGAGGGCCGCTGGATCACTCCGGGGCTGGTGGACTGCCACACCCACCTGCTCTACGCCGGCAACCGCGCGGGCGAGTTCGAGCAGCGCCTCGAGGGCGCGAGCTACGCCGACATCGCCCGCGCCGGGGGCGGCATCGTGTCCACGGTGCGCGCCACCCGCGCCGCCTCCGAGGACACGCTGACGGCGCAGTCGCTCCGGCGCCTGGACCACCTGCTGGCGGAAGGCGTGACCACCGTGGAGATCAAGTCCGGCTACGGCCTGGACACGGAGAACGAGTGCAAGATGCTGCGCGCCGCCCGTGCCCTGGCCACGCGGCGCCCGGTGCGGGTGCTCACCACCTTCCTGGGCGCCCACGCCCTGCCGCCGGAGGCGGGCGGCGATGCCGACGGCTACATCCGCGACGTGTGCGACAGGCAGCTTCCCGCCGTCGTGAACGAGCGGCTCGCGGACGCGGTGGACGCGTTCTGCGAGAGCATCGCCTTCAGCCGCGAGCAGACACGCCGCGTGTTCGAGGCGGCCCGCGCCCACGGTCTGCCCGTGAAGCTGCACGCGGAGCAGCTCTCGGACTCCGGCGGTGCGGCCCTGGCGGCGGAGTACGGCGCGCTGTCGGCGGATCACCTGGAGTGGGTGGACGACGCGGCGCTGGCCGCCATGGCCCGTGCCGGCACCGTGGCGGTGCTGCTGCCCGGCGCGTTCTACTTCCTCCGCGATACCCGCGTGCCGCCGGTGGACGGCATGCGACGCCACGGCGTGGCCATGGCGGTGGCCACCGACTGCAACCCCGGCTCGTCGCCGCTCACCTCGCTGCTGCTGGCCATGAACATGGCCTGCACCCTGTTCCGCCTGACGCCGGCGGAGGCCCTGGCGGGCGCCACCCGCAACGCGGCGCGGGCCCTGGGGCTCGGGGGTGAGATCGGCACCCTGGAGCAGGGCAAGGTCTGCGATCTGGCCGTGTGGGACGTGGACACGCCCGGGGAGCTGGCCTACCCCATGGGCCTCAATCCCCTGCATGCCCGCGTGGTGGCGGGCGCGGACGCGCCGCCGTGCTGACCCTGCGGCCCGGCACGGTGACGCTCTCGGAGCTCGCCCGCCTGTACTGGGAGGATCTGCCCGCACGCCTCTGCGACGACGCCCGCGCGGCGGTGGACGCCGCCGCGACCCGGGTGGCGGCGGCCGCCGCGGGCCGCGAGGCCGTGTACGGCGTGAACACGGGCTTCGGCAAGCTGGCGAGCCGGCGCATCGCACCGCAGGACACGGCGCGCCTGCAGCGCAACCTCATCCGCTCCCACGCGAGCGGCGTGGGCGCGCCGCTGGCGCCGCGCATCGTGCGCCTGGCCATGGCGCTCAAGATCCTGTCCCTGGGGCGCGGCGCCTCCGGCGTGCGCTGGGAGACGGTGGCCCTCATCGAGGCGATGCTGGCCGCGGGGGTGATCCCGCGCATCCCGGCCCAGGGGTCCGTGGGCGCGTCCGGCGATCTCGCGCCGCTGGCGCACCTCACGCTGGTGCTGATCGGCGAGGGCGAGGCGGAGCACCGGGGCGAGCGCATGCCCGGCGCCCGGGTGCTGGCGGCGGCGGGGCTGCGACCGGTGGTGCTGGGGCCCAAGGAGGGGCTCGGCATGATCAACGGCACCCAGGTGTCCACGGCGCTGGCGCTGGCGGCGCTGTTCGAGGCGTGGCGCTGCGCCACCACGTCGCTGGTCACCGGCGCGCTCGCCACCGACGCCATCATGGGCTCCGACGCGCCGCTGCGCGACGCGATCCACCGCCTGCGCGGCCACCCGGGGCAGATCGAGGTGGCCGGCGCGCTGCGCGAGCTGATGCGAGGCTCGCAGATCCGGGAGTCCCATCGGGTGAACGACGAGCGGGTCCAGGATCCCTACTGCGTGCGCTGCCAGCCCCAGGTGCTGGGCGCGTGCCTGGACCTCATGCGCCAGGCGGCGCGCACCCTCGAGATCGAGGCCAACGCGGTCACCGACAACCCGCTGGTGCTGGAGGACGGCGCCATCGTGTCCGGCGGCAACTTTCATGCGGAGCCGGTGGCGCTGGCCGCGGACCAGCTCGCGCTGGCCATCGCCGAGACCGGCGCCATCGCCCAGCGGCGCATCGCGCTCCTGGTGGACCCCACCATGAGCTCCGGGCTGCCGCCGTTCCTCACGCCGGACCCGGGAGTGAACTCGGGCTTCATGATCGCGGAGGTGACCTCGGCGGCGCTCATGTCGGAGAACAAGCACATGGCCGCGCCCTGCTCCGTGGACTCGACCCCCACCAGCGCCAACCAGGAGGACCACGTGTCCATGGCCACCCACGCGGCGCGACGGCTGCTGCCCATGGTGGACAACCTGGGCCACATCGTGGCCATCGAGCTGATCGCCGCGGCCCAGGGCATCGAGTTCCGCGAGCCCCTGGTGACCAGCCCGGCGCTGGCGCGGGTCATGGCGCGGCTGCGCGAGGACGTCAGGCCCCTGGACGAGGACCGCAGCCTCGCGCCGGACATCGAGGCCGCCGCGCGGCTGGTGCGCGGCGCGGCGGTGATCGAGGCCGCGGGCGAGGACCTGATGCCGGCGCTCGCGGCAGCGCCTTCACGAGGAGCGGGAACATGACCGGACCGAGAAAGAATGTACGCGAGATCCGCAGCCCCCGCGGCCCCGAGCTGCGCGCACGCTCGTGGCTCACCGAGGCGCCGCTGCGCATGCTCATGAACAACCTGGACCCGGAGGTGGCCGAGAATCCCAACGAGCTGGTGGTCTACGGTGGCATCGGCCGCGCGGCGCGCAGCTGGAACGACTTCGACACCCTGGTGGCGACGCTGGAGTCGCTCGGCGACGACGAGACGCTGCTGGTGCAGTCGGGGCGCCCCGCAGGGGTCTTCCGCACCCACCCGGACGCGCCGCGGGTGCTCATCGCGAACTCCAACCTGGTGCCCCACTGGGCCACCTGGGATCACTTCAACGAGCTGGATCGCAAGGGCCTGATGATGTACGGGCAGATGACCGCGGGCTCGTGGATCTACATCGGCTCCCAGGGCATCGTGCAGGGCACCTACGAGACCTTCGCCGAAGCCGGCCGCCAGCACTACGGCGGCGATCTCGCCGGGCGCTGGATCCTGACCGCGGGCCTCGGCGGCATGGGCGGCGCGCAGCCGCTGGCGGCCACCATGGCGGGGGCGTCGCTCGTCGCGGTGGAGTGCGACCCGGATCGCATCGACTTCCGCCTGCGCACCCGCTACCTGGACGACAAGGCGACGACGCTGGACGAGGCGCTGGCCATCGTGGAGCGGGCGAAGGCCGCCGGCCGCGCCGTATCCGTGGGCCTGCTCGGCAACGCCGCAGAGGTGTTTCCCGAGATCGCACGCCGCGGGGTGCGCCCGGACATCGTCACCGACCAGACCTCGGCCCACGACCCGGTGAACGGCTACCTGCCGGCGGGCTGGTCCCTGGCCGAGTGGCGCGAGAAGCGCGAGAGCGACCCGAAGGCCGTGGCGCGCGCGGCGCGCGCCTCCATGAAGCGCCACGTGGAGGCCATGCTCGCGTTCTGGAACGACGGCGTGCCGACGCTGGACTACGGCAACAACATCCGGCAGATGGCCTTCGAGGAGGGCCTCGAGCACGCCTTCGACTTCCCGGGCTTCGTGCCCGCCTACATCCGCCCCCTGTTCTGCCGCGGCATCGGCCCGTTCCGCTGGGCGGCGCTCTCCGGCGACCCGGAAGACATCTACCGCACCGACGCGAAGGTCAAGGAGCTGCTGCCGGACGACGCCCACCTTCACAACTGGCTGGACATGGCCCGCGAGCGCATCGCCTTCCAGGGCCTGCCGGCGCGCATCTGCTGGGTGGGACTGGGTGTGCGCCATCGCCTGGGGCTCGCCTTCAACGAGATGGTGGCGTCCGGCGAGCTCTCCGCGCCGGTGGTGATCGGGCGCGATCACCTGGACTCGGGATCGGTGGCGAGCCCGAACCGCGAGACCGAGGCCATGAAGGACGGCTCCGACGCGGTGTCCGACTGGCCGCTGCTCAACGCGCTGCTGAACTGCGCGTCCGGCGCCACGTGGGTGAGCCTGCACCACGGCGGCGGCGTCGGCATGGGCTTCTCCCAGCACGCCGGCATGGTCATCTGCTGCGACGGCACCGCGGAGGCGGCGGCACGCATCGAGCGGGTGCTGTGGAACGACCCCGCAAGCGGCGTCATGCGCCACGCGGACGCCGGCTACGAGGAGGCGATCGCCTGCGCCCGCGAGCACGGTCTGAAGCTGCCCGCCCTCGGCATCGGAGAGTAGCCACCTCTCTCTCGCGCCGTTGCGGTGCGCGTTGCCGGTCCGCATCCGTCGGCGATCGTGCAATAGCGCACCGAACCCCCTGACGACCCGTCGACCACGTCACGGTTTCGGCATCCCGACGCACATACTGGATGCGCAGGCGCATCCGAATGGTGCCCTGGCGCGTATCTGCAGACGACGGGGACGATCCCGTCGTTCGTCGAATCGACCAAGGAGGTCATGCCATGTCGAAGACACGCGCAACCGCCACCGATGCGCCGTCGCACCGTCACGCCGCCACCCGCACCCGCCTCGCATGGACCGCCGCCGGACTGCTCGCCGCGGTCCTCGCCTGGCCGGCGCAGGGCCAGGTGTTCGTGGGCACGCCCGGCACACCCACCGCCACCGCTGCCCCGTCGCCGGGCCCGGTCGTCTATGCGGGCAAATTCGTGTGCGGCGGACACCTGTTGCTCGGGCCCATCCCGGTACCCGGCACGCTACGAGCCCTGCCCGGGGGCACCTACTCCGGTTTCGAGCCGGGCAACTACGCCACAGCCATCAACGTGCTCAACGTGGATGTCGTGCGGCAGGATCGGATTCAGGTCTTGGCATCCGTCGACGGCGCGCTCGGGCCGGTGCTCGTGGCCACCTTCGACCTCGAGCCGTTCGAGACCCGGAAGCTCGACTGCGTCGACATCGTCTCGGCGGTGAACGGCGGCACGGTGCCTCCCGGCGGGCCCCTGTACGAGGGCTTCGTGCACATCGTGCGCAACCTCGACGTCCTCGCGGTCCAAGGGGTCTACACCCACTCCCACGAGCGTCGCTTCGAAAGCGCGAACGGCGCCGGCGGGCTCGGGCGCGGCACGTCCATCGACGTCGAACCCATCCCGGCCCGGCCCCTTCCCCAGTCCTCGTTCTGAGAGCGCTGACACGCGTGAGAGGCTCGCGAACGGCTTCCGCCACCGCCCGGGGGGCGGTGGCGGAGTGCCCGCGACACGTCGAGCGCCGCGATGCCGGCCGCACCGTCGAGCATCCAATCGCGTAGAAGCATCTGACTCGCCAGCGACAGCGCCTTGCTGCGCTGCGAAACGCCAGTGCATGCAGCTTTGGCTGCTCGGTCCGGAGCACTCGTACTAAAATGCTCATGTCCAGGTGATCGCCGTGTTCGTCCGCAGGAACAAGTGGTGAGCCCGCACGGACCGACACCGAGCGCCTGAGCTCCCCTGATCCACGATTCGGAACAGTCGGTTGGAGCAGATCGCCGCAGCTTTGCATCAACTCGTTCGCGAGCCGCTCGCCACCTCTCCACCGCACTCGGGTCCGACTGACTGCGCCTCGGGGGAAGAGGGCTTGAACTTCTGAAACAGAACGGGACCGACAGACCGTGGCCGTGCTGCTGCCAGCAGACACGGCGGCTGGCGGGCAGCTCGAGAATGCGATTCCCCGTGAGCAGTCTGGGCCGTTCCGTTCCCAGCGGAGGAGAGACTGTGAAGATTCAGATGATACGAACGACTTTCCTGGCGCTCGTCTGTGTCTGCGGCTGGCTCGGTCTGGCAGGCACGGTGCATGCCGCCACGTTTCATGTCCCGAGGGACTTCGATTCGATCCAGGAGGCCGTCGACGCGGCCTTGCCCGGCGACAGGATCAAGGTGGCCAGGGGCACATACGGCGAGAACGTGCTCATCACCACCCCCAACATCCGCCTGCTCGGGAGGCACGCGGTCATCGATGGCACGGACCTCGGGGGTATCGGCATTCACGTCCTCGGGACGAGCGGGGTACGCATCCAGGGCTTCACGGTCCAGGGCTTCGAGGCCGGCATCGTGCTCGAGGGAGCTTCACGCTCCCGGGTGCATCGCAACATCTCGCGGAGCAACTTCAGCGACGCGACCACGCTCCGCGACGGGCTTCAGCTCGTCGATTCGCACCTCAACGTCGTGACGAGGAACGTTTTTCACGGCAACGGTCATAACGGCATCACGCTCAAGGCAGCGAGCAGCCGCAATCTCATCCTGGGCAACACATCGAACGACAACGGCGTCCAGGTCGTGGCCAACTTCGGAGGCTGCGGTGTCCAGCTCATCGCCGCGGACAACGACCACAACCTGATCGCGGGGAATCAGACGCTGAGAAATGGCTGGGGGATCCAGGTCGGGGGCGGCTCCGACGGGAACGCGATCGTTCACAACCAGTCGCACGCCAACGCGCGGGCCGGCGTGGTCGTGCTGGCCCCGGGCATGGACAACTTCGTTGGCCAGAACAAGGCCGAGGGCAACGGGCTTGCCAACGTGGCGCCCAGCGGCATGTTCGATCTCTTCGACCAGGATGTGCTGGACAACACCTGGAGAAACAACAGGGGCACGTTCAACCACTGAGAGGGTCTAGCGGAGGGCGCGGCCGCTCATCGCCGGCGCCCCCCACTGCGGCGCGTGCGCATGGGACCGGATGCGCCGGGGCGCGAGCCGACGCCCACCGGCATTCGCCGCGCGCCGGCGTCGCCCGGCGCCGTCTCCTGCCCGCCCGGGACCTCGTGTCGCCGGACACTTGTCGATCGTGTCCGGATTCGTGATACCGTTGTGCACCTCAGGAATTAGATTCTCGGAGCGCGTGCTCCGGGCCGATGCCGGGGCACCCCGGACGCCGGTCCCGGCGCGGCCCTGCCGGTGGGCTGGTGGCCTGAGAATCGTTCCACCGGAGCTTCTGTCCGGAGGCCGCGGGCGGCGCCATCGTTAGACGTTCCGACTCGCAGCGACGCGCTGAAGCGACATGTTCCGCCAGGACGAAGGAGGTGTAGCAACGAGAACAAGTCCAGGCACTGCGGTCGAGATCGCTCATCGAATTCGCCAATCGGCAATCACGTGGGGAGGGAAGAGGAATGAAAACTTTAATGGCCGTGCTCGGCACCGCGTTCGCGCTCACGGTGGCCGCACCGGGGGCGCAGGCGGCACCGCACAACATCGACACCGACGAGTTGCGGGCGGATCCGGTCCCGCACCGCTACATCCATGGGCGGCTCGGCGACGCGAACTTCCAGATCGCGCTGCCGGACGACTGGAATGGAAGGCTCCTGATCGGGGCGCGCGGGTACTCGGGCAATGAGTTCTCGACAGGTAGCTTCAAGGATGTAGGACTCGCGAAGGGCTACGCATACGCCCTGAGCGACCAGGGCTGGTTTCGCTTCGACATCATCGATCGTCCCGAGGACAAGTACTTCGAGTCACGGCGTCGCATCTTGCAGCTCACGAACTACGTGAAGGCCACCGTGAAGCGTCACTACGGTGAGGCCGCGATTCGCACGTTCATGGTGGGGGGTTCCAATGGTGGACACAACACCAAGATGATGGTGGAGGACTATCCGTCCGAGTACGACGGCGGCATCGCCGGATACGGAATCAGCTCTCATCTCGAGTGGCTCGGATCGAACGCGAGGTTCCTGCGCAACTATGACGTGATCGAACCACGCATCTTCGACATCATCGACGCTCGTACCGCCGATCCGGACTGGGATCCGGCCACCGAGCCGCTCAGCCCGCCACTGACTCCGGCGCAGGTCGAGGCATTGTTCAACATCTATGACATGCCAGCGAAGATCACCAATCAGCCACGGAAGCCCGGCGCCGGGCTGGCTTTCAACATCGGCCGGCCTCCGGGATCCGAGTACCGCTGGCCTGGGCGCTACGGTAGTCTCCTCGGCTATGTCGAGACGTCACTCGCGAAATTCGACCCGACTTACGACCCGAACGGTGACGGGGTGATTTCCATCGACGAGCTGAAGGCGTGGGATCCGAACCAGAGCCCGCCCCGAGTCCAGAACGACTTCCGCAGGTTCGACAATTCCGGCAACCTGCGGCGTCCTGTGATCGTCGCGCACGGCACCCATGACGTCATCGTGTCCCCGGGCGAAACCGAGGTGTACAAGCGGCTGGTGGAAACGCTCTTCGGAGTCGCTGGCGCGCGTGATGTCCTGGCCGTGTACTACATCCCCGGAATGGGGCACGGCGGCCCCGAGTTCAATGCCATGATCGATCCTGCCCTCGATGCTCTCGAGGCGTGGGTCGACTACCGCGAGAGTGGCGGCGCTCTCGGCGCGCCGCCACCTGACGTCCTCGGCGGCTTCCCGCGAGACTGAGTCGAGGCAACCACGGGATACCCGCGTCCTCCACAGACCGTGCGAGGCCGGTTCAGCATCTCCGGCCTGTCGCGTCTGCGTCCTTGAGCCATGATGGCCTCCCGCACCGGGTCGGGAGGCCATCATGGCGAACCAGGGTGCGCCGGGGATCATCGGCCGGTGCCGGGCACCCAGAACCTGGGCGCGTCCGCGGGCGCCTTCGAAAGCGGGATCCCGGGGTCGAGCCGGCTCCACGTCGGCGCGCTGCCGTTCGGCACGCCCGGCGACAGCGGACGCCCCCCTGTGGTGATCCCCGAAGATCCGGGCTGCTGGTGGCGGATCTGGAGACGTACCGCGTGGTGCAGCACCGGGGGCCCTGCGCAGCGAGCGCGGGGCGCATGCGCGTGATGCTTCTCGCGCTGCGATAACGCATGGTGTGCGCGGCGGAACCCGGCCACACGGAGCGGCCGCGCCTCCGTCAGTGCGGTGCGACGATGGGCGCTGGTGCGCCGCAGCGTGACAAAATCACCACCCGGATCGAGAATTAATTTCCTGCGTCGTCCGTGAAGCGGCGCGGAATCTACCAATCTCCGATAGACACCTCGGGCCTGTCGCCTGGCAGCGTTGCCGGCTCTCCGGCTACCTGCGGTGACTCCCGACCCATCCGGGGGACACCCACGATGAGAAGAGCAGCCCTGTCGCTGGCGCTCGCGTCAGCCGTCGTTCTCAGCCTGGGATCCGGCCACGAGGCCGAGGCCCGATCCGATCGCTCCAGAGGCAAGGGACCGCCGGACAAGACCTTCACCGTAGAGACCATCTCCACCAAGGCCTGGCTGGCGAGCGGCGGCGACGTGCTCGTCGACATCCGGGTGCCGCGCAACGTCCCACCTCACCAGGTTCGGGTGGTACTCAACGACGCCACGGACGTCACCGGCGCGTTCCGGAGCGTTGGCGACGGTCGCACGCTGCGCGGTCTGGTGCGCGGGCTCGACCTCGGCAGCAACCTGCTCGAGGTGAAATCCAATGGCCGCGGTAAGGGCCGGCCCTCGGCGTCGCTGGAGATCACCAACTGGCCCATCACCGGGCCCATCATCTCGGGGCCCCACGAGGAGCCTTTCTTCTGCCAGACACACCAGTTCGAGCTCGCGAGCGGCGCCATTGGCGAGACGTTCACGCAGGTCCCGGTGCTCGATCCGAACTGCTCGGCGCCGACCCGGGTCGACTACCTCTACAAGTCGACCAACGGGTCGCTGGAGGTGCTCACCGATCCCGCAGGACCGCTGCCGGGCGACGTCGCGATGACCACCACCAACGAGGGGCACACGGTGCCCTACGTCATTCGACTCGAGACGGGCGTCATCAACCGCGCGATCTACGAGATCGCGTTCCTGCACCAGCCGGGCACGCCGCTCCCCGACCCGTTCAATGCGACTCCCGGCTGGAACGGACGCCTCATCTATCCTCAGGGCGGCGGTTGTCGCAGGGGTTGGTACATCCAGGGTTCCGACACTTCGGGCGTGCTCATCGACGAGATGCTCTCACGCGGCTACGCGACCGCGGGCGCATCGCTCAACCGATATCGCAACAATTGCGCCGACATCCTGTCCTCCGAGACGACGATGATGGTCAAGGAGCACTTCGTCGAGCGCTTCGGCGTGCCGCAATACACGCTCGGGTGGGGCTCATCTGGCGGCTCCTACCAGAGTCACCAGACCGGTGACAACTATCCCGGCATATTCGATGGCATCGTCATCGGTCGAAGCTTTCCGGAAGTCGGCTTCGCGACCGTCAACCTGCTGAGCGATTCGCGCCTGCTCAAGCGCTACTTCGACGAGGCGAACGCGCTGGGCCTGGTGCCGTGGTCCGAGGAGGAGCAGCGTGTCGTTTCGGGGTTCGGCGTCTTCGACAGCATCGCCAACATGGACAACGGCGCCGCGCGCATCGATCCGGTGCCCGGACGGCCCGACCGTCTGTCGGCCGAGTTCGACAACGCGGTGCCGATGGAGGTGCGCTATGACCCGGTCTTGAACCCGACCGGGGCGCGGCCGACGGTGTACGACCACGCGGTCAACGGCTATGGGCGCGACATGCCGACGGGCTTCGCGCGCCGGCCGCTCGACAATGTCGGCATCCAGTACGGCCTCGAGGCCCTCAACGAAGGAGCGATCGGCGCCGGGCAGTTCCTCGACCTGAACGAGAAGATCGGCGGCTTCGACATCGATGCGAACTTCATCGCTGAGCGCACGCGAGCCGACATCGCCGCGACGCGGCTCTCCTACCGAGGCGGGCGGCTCACCAACGGCGGCGGCGGGCTCGCCGAGATCCCCATCGTCGACTTCCGAAACTACCTCGACCTGGAGCCTGGAGGCGACATCCACATGCGCTTTCACTCGTTCGAGATGCGCGACCGCCTGATCAAGGCCAACGGCCACGCCGACAACCAGGTGATCATCGTCGTCGACACGCGCTTCAGCTGCGGCTTCGGCTCGTCGTTCGAGTGCGACAACCCGGCACTGTGGACGGTGCTCGACCAGATGGACCGGTGGTTGCGCGACATCCAGCGAGACCCGGGCGCGCTGCGCGCGACCGACAAGGTGGTCGCCAACAAGCCGGCCGACCTCGTGGACGCGTGCTACACCCCGGACGCGACGCCGGTGAAGATCGAGGAGGAGCAGACCTTCGATGGGCCGGGTCAGTGCAACCAGCTCTATCCGTCGTTCCCCGCACCGCGCATGGTCGCCGGGGGTCCGCTCTCCGGTGACGTCATCAAGTGCGAGCTCAAGCCGCTCGATGCGGCCGACTACGCGGTGGCGTTCACGCCGATGCAGTGGAGCCGGCTGCAGGCGATCTTCCCGGCGGGCGTGTGCGACTGGAGCCGACCGGGCGTCGAGCAGCAGGGGCTCGCCGGCACCTTTCTGTCATACGGGCCGTCCCCGGTGAACCAGCTCTTCGACGTGGTCACGGGGCAGGAGATGGATCCGTAGCGAAACGGTCGCGGGCTGTTTCCCCAGCCCGCGCCGGGCCGGGGGACGCCCGGAAGCACGCGCAACGTCCGGCGAGCCGTGGCCAGGCCGAGGTCCTCCGGCTGGTCCTCACACCGCTGGTGAGCGGCGCGGCCACCCGCCCCGCTACGACGCGATCGGCGGCCAGGTGTTCGCGAACGGTCGCTCCAGCGCGCGCTCGACGAGCTCCAGGCGATCCTGGCCGTAGAACATGTCGCCGTCCACGAAGTAGGTGGGCGATCCGAACACGTGCCGATCGATGGCCTCGCGCGTGATCGCGTCGTAGCGATCCCGCACGCGCTGCGTGCCGGCGTGCACGAGCAGCGCGTCCCCGTCCAGATCCACCTCGCCGGCCAGCCGCACCAGCGTGGCCGGATCCGCGAGATCCGCATCCTCGCCCCAGTGGGCCTCGAGGAACCGGTGTGCGAGCCCATCGACCGGGTGCCCCTCGTCCATGGCCGCGACCAGCACGCAGTTCGCGAGATCCGGTGAATGGTGGTGGTGCGTCGGCCGCCGGCCGATGGTGCGCACGCCCCGGTACTCGGCCCAGCGCTCGATCTCGCGGTTGAAGTGGTAGTTCCGGTGCCCGAGCGGGCGCTCGCGGAACCCGATGCTGCCCGCCGCCTCCAGCGCCCGGTCGAGATCCACCGGCTTGTGCACGATGCGGCGTCCCGCCGCCGCGGCGATGGCCATGAAGCGCGCCGAGCCCAGGTACGCATAGGCCGAGTGCGCCGCATAGAAGTACTCGATCTCGGCCATCTCCGTTCACCTCAGGATCGGTGTCGGACGCATTCTATCGCCGGCGCCGGTCGCCGCGCCGTACGCTTCGGACGAGCAAGTGCATTAACCGCACGCGTATGCGCCCTGGCGATCAGGGCACGGTGTCGCAAGCGCCCCCGAGGCGCGAGCGCTTGAAGTGGTCGAGGCGGACCGGGGAAAAGCCGTGTCCGCCCCGACCGCCGTCCTCACCAGGCCGCGATGGGGTTGCCCGGCGACCCGGTCGCGCCGACGAGCTTCAGCGGCGCCCAGGAGAACAGGAACTCCCCGGGGCCGCGCTCGCCGAGATCCTTGAGATCCAGGTTCTCGAACAGGTAGATGCCGCGACGCACCGACAGGTTCATGTGGCAGTAGGCCCAGTCCTTCACCTCGGCGAACGGGGTCGGCCACTTGCCCTCCCCGGTGAAGTCGTAGGGCTCGATGCCCCAGTTGTCCGCCCCCAGCATGGCGATCTTGCGGCTCGCGAGATGATCGCAGACCTCGGGCGAGACGCCCGGGCCGCCGGAGTTGAACCGGGCGTTGTCCGCCAGTGCCTGGTCCTGTGACTTCTCCAGGTTGTTGCGCCACAGGTCGTTCCATCCCATGCGGAACAGCACCACGTCCCCCTGCTGCGCGTCCTCGATGCCGGCCATCTTCAGGGCCGCGCGGTAGTCCTCCATGGTGATGGGATAGCCGATGGGCAGCGGGCCGCCCTTGAGCTTCACCATGTCGATGATGATGCCGCGGGTGAAGAACGATCCGACGTTCTCCGTGCCCAGCCGCTTCATGCCGTAGGGACCGCCGATGTCCTGCAGCCGGTTACCGTTGTAGAAGTAGTCACCGTCCTTCCAGCCCTCCTTGCCCCGGATCTGGATCATCGGATGGGCCAGCGAGTCGAACTGCGTTCCGACCTGGCCGATCTGGGCCGTGACCAGCTCGTCCATGAAGGTCTGCCGGTAGCCTTCACCGCTCCATGCCAGATCGTGGGTGGGATTGCCGCCTCCGGGGATCGTGATGGAGTACAGCCGCCCGGGAAACACCGGGGTGCGCAGGTGATAAGGCATGCCCAGGGTCGCGACCTGGCCGGTCTTCACGAGCCCGGCCGCGGCCATTCGCTTCTGCGGCGTGATGTAGTTGGTGGCGCCGGCCTGGTCGTCGGCGCCGAACTCGCTCGGCCACCACTTCTCGTCCACCGGATTGTTGCCGGCGACGGCTGGCGCACTCACGCATGCCGCGAGGGCCAGCGCGGCCAGCCGCCCGGTCGTATGACGGGTTCCTGCAGTTCTCATGTCCCCATACTCCTCTTGTCGCGTCGTTGTTCTGGGTCGTGCCAGCGGTCCCCTCCCGTGCACGTTCACGAGCGCGCTTGCACGGCGCGCCGCCGGGGCCGGGCGCCCCGCGCATGGGATCGGAAGTGGCTCTAGGAATTTAACGCACGCCGTCGATCCAGGTCGAACGAAAATTTGCCTGCTGCGGCGCAACGACGGTCGCGAGGCGATCCTGGAGACGCCGTATCCCGTGGCCGGCCCGGGACATGCGGTCACCTCGAACCGGGAGCGCTCCGGCGCCAGCGCTGATGGCCGGCGATCCCAGCGACTGTCCGCTACTTGCGATCCCCCCGCAGCCGTAGCACCGTCTGTCGCAGGTCCTCGGCGCGCAGGTGCCCGGGTGCCACGGGCGGGTCCGCGACCAGCTCCACCTGCGACCAGAATCGCGACAGCAGGCGCGCCGGCTTCGACATGGCGGGGCCACCCTTGCGGCTGAAGAAGCTGCCATAGAGGCCACGCAGCGCCATCGGAACCACCGGCACCGGCGTGCGTCGGACGATGCGCTCGACCCCGGGCCGGAACGGCCCCAGCTCGCCGTCGAGGGTGATCGCCCCTTCGGGAAAGATCCCGATCAGATCGCCGCGCTCGAGCGCCCGGGCGACTTCATCGAAGGCCGCTTCGAGCAGCGCCGGATCCTCCCTCTTCGACGCCACGGGGATCGCCCCGCCGGTGCGAAACACGAAGCTCAGAACGGGGATGCCGAAGATGCGGTGATCCATGATGAACCGTATCGGCCGCCGGCAGGCCGCCATGATGATCAGCGCGTCGACGAAGCTCACGTGATTGCAGGCGAGCACCGCGGGGCCGGTCTCCGGTATCGCGTCGAGGTTCTTCAGCTTCAGCCGGTACACGGAATGCACCAGCATCCAGACGATGAACCGCATCAGGAACTCGGGCACCAGCTTGAAGATGTACACCGCCACGGCGACGTTCAGGAGCGCGACGGCCAGGAAGAGGTTTGGGATGGTCACGCCCGCGTTCAGCATGGCGATGGCGAACAGCGCGGACACGACCATGAACAGGGCGTTGAGGATGTTGTTGCCGGCGATCACCCGCGCCCGGTTCTCCGCCCGCGTGCGCTGCTGGATCAGGGCGTAGAGCGGCACGCTGTAGAAGCCGCCGAAGAGCGCCATCAAGCTGAGGTCGGCCAGGATCCTCATGCTGCCGGGCTGGTCGAGAAACGCGCCGACCCCCAGCGTCGCCGCCGCCGGGCGTTCCGGTGACGCGAGCGCGAGGTCGAAGGCGAACAGCGTCAGGCCGATCGCACCGAAGGGCACCAGCCCGATCTCCACCTTGCGTCCCGACATGCGCTCACAGAGCAGCGAGCCCGCGCCGATGCCGACGGAGAACATGGCCAGCAGCAGCGTCACCACCTGGGCGTCGCCGCCCACCACGGACTTGGTGTAGCTGGGGATTTGGGTGAGGAACAGCGAACCGAAGAACCAGAACCAGGAAATGCCGAGGATGGAATGGAACACCACCCGGTTCTCGTAGGTGTAGCGCAGCACGCGGGCCGTCTCGACAAAGGGATTGAGGCTCAGCTTCAGCTCCGGAACGGGTGCTTCGGCCGCGGGGATGCTGCGGCTCGCGAGCCAGCCGGTGACGGCCACGACGAGCAGCACGGCGGTCACCCAGCCGCGTCCGATGGCGCCCAGGTCCGCGAGGAGGCCGCCGAGGATGGTGCCAACGAGGATCGCGAGAAAGGTGCCCGTCTCGATCAGCGCGTTGCCACCGACGAGCTCTGTTTCCTCCAGATGCTGCGGCAGGATGGAGTACTTCACGGGTCCGAAGAACGTGGACTGGGTGCCCATGACGAACAGCACGGCGATGAGGAACCCCGCATGCCCGATGTAGAACCCGACGCCCGCCAGGATCATGATGAAGATCTCGGCGATCTTGATGCGACGAATCAGCAGGGACTTCTCGTACTTGTCCGCAAGCTGCCCGGCAAGGGCGGAGAACAGGAAGAACGGGAGGATGAACAGCCCCGCCGCCGTGTTGATGAGCGTGTCGATCTCGGCCTGAGTGGCGATCGCGGCGTGATAGGTGATGAAGATGATCAGCGCGTTCCTGAAAACGTTGTCATTGAACGCGCCGAGGAACTGGGTGATGAACAGCGGGAGGAACCGCCGCGTCCCGAGCAGCGTGTACTGGGAGTGGGTTTCGGATGCTGGTTCCATACGTCGCGCTCGGTTTCCGCTCGCCCCGCTGGACAGGATGCTGCGCCCGGTGCGGGCGTTCACGCAATGACCACGGACCCCCACATGCCATCGGCGGCGTCAGGAGACGTGGGCGCGGGCATTCGATGGCGATTGGCTCCGGGCGCTCAGCGCGACGGGTCTGGCGGGGCGCCGGCCCGAGAGATGCGCGGCGGCGTAGGCACCTCGAGACGGCGAGTCGGGCGTTCGGGGCGCGGAGGCGGTGGCAACGGGTCGGCCGGTGTCACGGGCGCGGTGCCGCAGGGGCCTTCTCCTTCGGCCGCTCGATTCCGAAGAACCTGTTCAGCTGCTGCGACGAGATACCCACCTTCGACTGCAAGGTCTCGCGATGCTCCTCCAGGGTGGATCGGATCACCAGCTTCAGGACCCACTCCGCGAGGCTGACCGCCGTGTTGCCCAGGACGTTGGATCCCGGGCCCGGATCCCCGCGGAGCCCGCCCAGGGTCACCACCCAGTTGAAGACGTCGATGGCCGAGTCCGCCTTCTCGGCCAGGTCGGACACGGTGCTGCTGAACTTACCGGGAAACTCCTCCTTGAGGATCTTCTTCGCATCCTCCAGCCAGTGCACGCCAGCGAGGCGGATCTTCAGCCCCGGCAGCATCTGCACCGAGTCGATGGACACGATGGGCTGCTTGCCTCTGACGACGACGATCCCCTGGCTGGTGCTGATGCGCAGTCCCTGCAGGCTCGCGTCCTTCTTCATCAGCTCCGAGCCGCTGCCTGCCACGTTGAGCCGCAGCTTGAAGCGCGTGCCGGGCTCGACCAGCAGACCCCACTTGCCGTCGCCGAGCCGCGTTCCCGGCTGGTGGGTGAGATTGAGCTCCACCGTGGGGAACGACACCACGTCCGCCAACTCGGGCGTCTTGCCCTTCTTCTCCTTGCCCGCCGGCAGGTGCTTCTCCAGGTTGTACTTCACGCGCTCCAGATCGCCGATGAGCGACTGGTCGAGGATCTCGCCGATGAGGTGGGGATCCTTCATCGGGTCGTACTTGGGGTCGGCAAAGCGCGTGCCGGCGAGCAGGTCGGCGACGAATGCCCGCAGCTTCTCGTTCGCCGTGTCCGACACCACGTCCCAGCCCACGACCTCCAGCCTGGACTTGAGCCCGTCGAACCGCAGCACGAAACCCTTCACGTAGGCGTTGGCGACGGGCCAGGCGACGTCGGCGAACAGGTGCGGTCGGATGTCGATGGACAGCTCCTTGGGCGTCAGCGTGATGCCGACGCTGGCGTTCGCGTCCGGGATGACCAGATCCACCGCGAAGCTCTCGTACAGCACCGCGGGAGCGAGCTGGAACGAGAGCGACACGTCGTTGAAGACGATGCCATACGCCTTCTTCACGTCCGCGAGCGCCTGACCGGGGCTCCGCGCCGTCGCGGCATCCGGCGCCTTGTAGGTGCCGAGCTTCTTCAGCACCCGTTCGTTGAAGAGCTCGAGGCGCGCCGCGTAGGTATCGAACTCCTGGTGGATCTCGTGGTAGGTGAGCGGGTTGGCGCCGGTGCGGAACATGATCTCGAGCTCCGCGTTCCGCGAGCCTTCCAGCAGGTCGATGATGCCTTCCTGGTCCGAGTTGCCCACGTGGCCGGAGAGCATCTCCCGCACGAGGAGCGTTCGCACCTCCGGCGTGAGGCCGTAGCGGGACTTGTCGACCTTCCACTCCGCGACAACCTGGCGCGCCATGTCGTCGCTGTCGTCGTCTTCGAGGGTCTGCTTCGCCGAGGCCAGGTAGGCGATGTACCCGTCCAGGGTCTCCTTGGAGTAGTCCCAGGACTGGAACAGGTTGGCCCAGAATCCCCGCCAGGTGCGCCCGCGCCGCATCACCGCCGCAGGCACGGCACCCGCCGTGCTGCGGAACTGGACCACGTGAGCGAGCTCGTGGGCGATGAGATGGCGCCCGGCAGCGGTCGCGGGCACGTAACGGCCCGGCGCGAAGGCGATGTGACGGCCGAGGGTGTACGCGCTCGCGTCCACGGCCTGCGTCGCCGCGGCCGCGGTGCTGTCCGTGTGGATGCGCACGTGACCGAGATCGTGGCCCAGGTGCCGCTCCATGTGATCGCGCACGGCGCCGTCCAGCGGACGCCCCGGCCTGTCGGCGAGCACCCGCAGCGCGGGCGGTGAGCGCACGCCCAGGAGAGCCGCGCGTGTCCTGCGGTCCAGGCCTGCCGGATCGCCGCCGCCACGCGTCGGGTAGCGAATGCCCCGCGGATACGCCCGCTGGCGATGGGAGCCGGCCAGCGCATCGGCAACCCGCTCCGCCTGCAGCTCCCACGGATGCCCCGCGTCACTCAGCCGCAGCGCGCCCGCTGCCCGCGGTGCGGGGCTCGGATGGGCCGGAACGTGATCGAGGACACCGGGGACCGATGCTGACGCCGCGGGGTGACGGCCGCCCGCCACATCCGCGCCCGTCACCGCTCGTGGGATCACGCCGTTCGCCTTCCCGCCCGGGCGAGCTCGCGCGGCCGGCGGTCGCGTCGGCTCCGACGGCGAGTGGACGGTGCGGTCGGGCGCCTGCCTCGACATGGACGTGTGCTGCATCAGACCCGCTCCGACGCGACGACGCAGGGGATCGAGACACCTTCGATCCGCGACTACGGTATCACAGCGGCGGCATGCGCACGTCGCCCCGACTTGCGTTGCCGAGCGTCGCCCGCGGGTCTGCGCGCCGCAGGCACCGCGCATGCGCCACGCGTTGCCTGACCCCGCCCCTTTCGACCCGCAATGTTGATCCGGATCAGATCGTGCGCGGACAGGGGCGGCGCCGGTCCCTGGCGAGCGCCCGCTCTGTTGCGCCCTCGCACGAGCCCGATCAAGAATCGAATTCGGTTCTGTGACCACCCGAGGCGCAGGCCACGTGTGCAGCATGGACTCTCCGGACCGGCAATCCCGGCAGGATCAGGACGTTGTGACCGGTACGCGCCACCTGTCCAGGCTGGTCGGCGAGTCGGCCGCGTTCCGGCATGCGCTGTCGCTGATCAGGAAGCTAGCGGTTTGCGACGCCACGGTGTTCCTGCAAGGCGAGACCGGCACGGGCAAGGAGCTCGCGGCCCGGGCCATCCACTACTCCAGCGCACGCCGCGACGAGCCGTTCCTGGCGGTGAACTGCGGCGCCATCGCCGAAGGCCTCATCGAGAGCGAGCTGTTCGGAGCGGAGCGAGGCGCCTTCACCGACGCGAAGGAAGCACGCGCGGGCCTCGTGTCCCAGGCACGCGGCGGAACCCTGCTGCTCGACGAGGTGGATGCCCTGAGCCCCAAGGCCCAGGTCGTGCTGCTGCGCTTCCTGGAGGACCGCGAGTACCGGCCGGTGGGTGGGCGCAACCGTCACGCGGACGTGCGCATCATCTCCGCGAGCAACTGCGGCCTCCAGGAGCAGGTGGAGAGGGGCACGTTCAGGCAGGATCTGATGTTCCGCCTGAATCTCGTCAGCCTCGAGCTCCCTCCGTTGCGACGGCGCGGCTACGACGTGATCCTGCTGGCGAGGTGCTTCCTGCGCCGCTACGCCCAGGAGTACGGTCAGGCACTGCGCACGCTGCACGAGGACACGGTCGCGGCGTTCCTGTCCCACGACTGGCCGGGGAACGTGCGCGAGCTGCAGAACCTCATCCACCGCCAGATCCTCATCTCCGACGAGCCGGTCGTTCGCATCGACGACCCGGGCGCGGTGTACCGCCAGTGCACGCGGTCGGCGCCCCGCACCGTTGCCGCGACCGGTGACTTCAACGCGGCCCGGGCACGCGCCATCGCCCAGTTCGAGCGGTCCTACCTCACCACACTGCTGCGCACGACGAACGGCAACGTGAGTCATGCGGCCCGCATCGCCGGCAAGGAGCGCAGCGCCCTCGGGAAGCTCATCAAGAAACACGGTCTGAAACGGGCCGACTTCCAGCGCGCGTCGGGCCATTCCTGACCGCGCGCGCCCGCCGCACGGGCGCCATCCCCCGAGCACGCCCCCTGGGTCCCGCTGCACCTCGATGTGGGTCGAAAGCGACCCACTGCGAAAGTCCAGCGCCGTCAGGCACCTGCCTGCCACACCGGCCGAGCCGGGCCGTGGCCGACCCAGCGTGGCCTCCGGCGCCGCCGTGACGAGACACCGGATCTCAGGCAGTTGCGCGGGTTCTCCAGGTGGTACGGCGATTGCACAGAAGCCGGCATGGCGCACCAGGCGCGACGAGCGTGGGCCATGTCCGTGGATCGAGATGCCCGCATTCCGACGGAGGTGGAGACCATCGCGAAGGAGATCGAGCGCTACGTGGAACTGCACCCCCGCAGCAAGGACAGCGCAACAGGAATTCGTCAGTGGTGGTTGAGCCCTCGCTCGGCATCGACCTCGCTGCGCACCGTGCAGCAGGCCATCGACGAGCTCATGCGGCGAGGCGTCCTCGTGGAGGAGTTGCTGCCCGACGGAGGGCGCATCTACGCGAGCGCCGGCGAGCGGCCCGACCGGCGAGGGCCGCGCGACGACTGAGCACCCCCGACGGTACGCGCGACATGAGGTCGCCGGCGGGATGAATGGAGGAGGAGGAGTGTCATGAGCGAGACGATCAGCTGGAACTACGTGACGCAGGCGGTGAACGGCCCGAGCCTGTCCGGCGCAGGCACCCTCGCGGTCGAGGCCTACGACAAGCTGAAGGTGACGCTTGCCGACCAGGCCTCACAGCAGGTGGATCTCGTGCCGGCGGGCACGGTCTCCGCCCTCGTGATCCGCGCCAGCCCCCAGAGCGCCCAGCTCACCTACGACGTGGGCGGCAACGACGTGGGGCTGGACGCTCCCCTGGTGCTGCTCGGGACCGGTGCCGTGAGCCTTCTCGGCTCCGGGGTCACGAGCCTGACCTTCACGAACAACACCGGTGCCGACGCGACCATCGAGATCCTCGTGGGTCGCGATGCCACCCCTTGACGCTCGAGCAGGAGACAAGCCATGCCAGCGACGCTGTCCTATCCCGGCGTATACATCGAAGAGGCGCCCAGCGCGGTCCGCACCATCACGGGTGTGGCGACATCCATCACCGCTTTCGTCGGGCGCGCGCTGCGTGGCGCCGTCGACCGTCCCGTTCGGGTGCAGAGCTTCGCCGAGTACGAACGCCGCTTCGGCGGGCTGTGGCGCGAGAGCACCATGAGCTACGCGGTGCAGCAGTTCTTCGCCAACGGAGGAACCGATGCGCTCATCTGTCGGGTGCACAACGGCGGCACGGCGGCGAGCCTGACCCTGGCCGTGAATTTCAATCTGGTGGCCGCGAGTCCCGGGGACTGGGGCGAGGCCCTGCGGGTGCGCGTCGATCACATCACGCGCCCGGCCCTGCCCACGGATCCGCCGAACAGCCTGTTCAACCTCTCGGTGCGGGATACCGCGACCGGCGTGACGGAGCGTTTCCTGAACCTTTCCACGGACCCGAACAACGCGCGCTACGTCACGACGGTGCTCGGGCAGGAGTCGAATCTCGTGCGCATCGCCGCACCGGGAACGGTCCCCGCAACGCGGCCCACCGCCCACGGCGCACCGCCGCCGGGCGCCGACCCGCTGCTGGACAACGCCTCGTCCACAGCCTTCGCCGCCAACGGCAGCGACGGCAGCGCGATCACCGACAACCAGATCTCGCTGGCTTCGCTGCAGGGCAACAAGCAGGGGCTGTGGCTCCTGGAGCACGCCGACCTCTTCAACCTGCTGTGCATCCCGCCCCTGACACGGCTTCCCGGCGGGAACGTCAACGCCACCACCCGCAGCGCCGCAGCGACCTACTGCGAGAAGCGTCGCGCGGTCTACCTGGTGGATCCCCTGGACAGCTGGGACGAGCCGTCGGACCTCACCGGCGGTGCCGGCCTGGACAGCGTGGGCTGGGGCCTCGCCCGCTCCGACCACGCGGCGCTGTACTTCCCCCGCGTGCGCCTGCCGGACCCGCTGCAGGAGAACCGGCTCGCGGACTTCGCGCCCTGCGGCGCCGTGGCAGGCGTCATCGCCCGCACCGATGCGCAGCGCGGCGTGTGGAAGGCGCCCGCGGGCCTCGATGCAACGCTGAACGGCGTGGTGGAGCTCACCACCAAGCTCACCGACGGGGAGAACGGTCAGCTCAATCCCATCGGCGTCAACTGCCTGCGCGCGTTCCCCGTGGTCGGCCGGGTGGTGTGGGGTGCGCGAACGCTGCGCGGCGCCGATCAGCTGGCCTCGCAGTGGAAGTACCTGCCGGTACGACGCCTCGCCCTGTACATCGAGGAGAGCCTGTTCCGCGGCACGCAGTGGGTCGTCTTCGAGCCCAACGACGAGCCGCTGTGGGCGCAGATCCGCCTGAACATCGGCGCCTTCATGCAGGGGCTGTTCCGTCAGGGCGCGTTCCAGGGCAGCAGCGCCCGTGACGCCTACTTCGTCAAGTGCGACAGCGAGACCACCACCCAGAACGACATCAACAGCGGCATCGTCAACATCGTCGTCGGCTTCGCGCCGTTGAAACCTGCCGAGTTCGTGGTCATCCGCATCCAGCAGATCGCCGGACAGATCCAAACCTGAGGAGGCAACCATGGCGCAGTTCACGGTCAACGCGCAGCGCTTCGATCCGTACAAGAACTTCAAGTTCCGGGTGAAGTGGGACGGCCGCTACGTGGCGGGGGTCTCGAAGGTCGGTGCGCTGAAGCGCAGCACCGAGGTGGTGGAGCATCGCGAGGGGGGCGATCCGTCCACGTCGCGCAAGTCGCCGGGGCGGACCAAGTTCGAGCCGATCACGCTCGAACGCGGCGTCACCCACGACACCGAGTTCGAGAAGTGGGCCAACAAGGTGTGGAACTTCGGTTCCGGCCTCGGCAGCGAGGTCTCGCTGAAGGACTTTCGCAAGGACGTGATCGTCGAGGTCTACAACGAGGCCGGGCAGCTGGCCATCGCCTACAAGGTGTTCCGCTGCTGGGTCTCGGAGTTCCAGTCGCTGCCGGACCTGGACGCGAACGCCAACGCGGTGGCCATCCAGACGCTCAAGCTGGAGAACGAGGGCTGGGAACGCGACTACGACGTCACGGAGCCCAGCGAGCCCACCTTCACCGAGCCGGCGGGGTGATCCATGCTCGCGCTGCGCGCCGCCGACGTCCTCGCGCTGTGGGAAACCGGCCACCCCCTGCACCCGGTGGATCGCGCGCTGGTGCTGCTGGGCGCCACCGATCCGCAGCGCACACGGGACGAGCTGGCGGCGCTTCCCCTGGGTCAGCGCGACGCCCGCCTGCTGGCGCTGCGCGAGCGCACCTTCGGCGATCGCCTGAGTGCCTCGGCGCGCTGCCCGGACTGCGGCGAGCTTGCCGAGTTCGATCTGAGCTGCCGGGCACTGCGCGGTGCTGACCAGGCGGTGGGGAACGGCGAGGTGGAGGTCGCGGGGTACACCATCGGGGTGCGCGCGCTGAACAGCTTCGATCTTGCCGCCGCCGTCTGCAGCGCCGACGTGTCATCGGCTCGCCGCGCGTTGATGACGCGCTGCGTGACCAGCGCACGTCGCGGCGACGCGGCGGTCGCCCCGGATGAGCTCCCCGACGCGCTGTGCGAGGACATCGGTGCCGCGGCGCTGGCGACGGATCCCGCGGCCGAGCGGCTGCTGGACCTCAGGTGCCCGCAGTGCACCCGCGCCTGGCAGATCACCCTGGACGTGGCGCACGTGCTGTGGAGCGAGATCGCGGCCAGGGCACGGCGCGTGCTGCTGGAGGTGCACCTGCTGGCGCGGGCCTACGGGTGGAGCGAGGCGGAGATCCTCGCCCTGAGCGATGGGCGCCGTGGGATCTACCTGCAGATGGTGAGCCCATGAGCGGCTTCCTGGACCGGCTCGCGCGGCGCGCCCTGGGCACCGAGCCCGTGGCGTCGGCGCGCGTTCCCGGGCTGTTCGCGGCCCCGGAGCAGCCCGCAGACGAGGCGCAGGCGGACCCTGCGCCGCACACGGCGAGCGGCGAGGCGCGAGCGGTGTCCAAGGGCGTGACGAGCGGTGCCGATGGGTCGCGCCCGCGCGCCACGCAGCCGCTACGAGGCCCGGACGACGGCGGCGGGCCGGCCCGGGATCCGGCCGGCATCGCTGCGCCCGCGCAGCGCCCTGGCACCGGCTGGACGCGCGACGCCGGCGACGCGGTGCACGCGCCCTCCGGGCCGGTGAGCGACGCCGGGGACGGGCGTCTCGCGACGGCGCCACGCCACGCACCGCCACCGTCTCCCGGCCACGCGGAAAGCGACGGCGCCCCCGCCCCGCCCCCTGCGGCGGTGCCGCAGCCGCTGGTCGTCATGCCCGAGGTGACGGCCTCGGCGGTCTCGGCCTCGAGCTTGCCGCTGACCGGCGACCCGGCTGCCCCGGACTTCGCCGTGGCGGGCGACCTGTCACCGTCGTCCGCGGACGGCGAGGCCACCGTGCACATCCACATCGGCCGGGTCGAGGTGCGCACCCGGGCGCCCGCGCCCGCACCGGCCCGCGCCACCCCCGCGCCACCCCGCCCGGGCGTGTCCCTCGACGAGTATCTGCGGCGCGGGAGCCGATCCAGATGAGCAGCCCCCTGGCCATCGCCGCCGTGTCCGCCGTGCTGAGGGATCTGCTCAACGACGGCTTGATCAACAACGACATCACCGGGGCCCTGGGCAGCAACGTGGACGTGACCGTGGTGCCGCCGGACTCCATCAAGATCGACGAGGTCAACGCCAGCACGCAGCTCAACATATTCCTGCACCAGGCGACGCCGAACGCGGCGTGGCGCAACGCCGACCTGCCGTCGCGCAGCGCCCGGGGCGGGCGCATCAGCAACGCACCTCTCGCCCTGGATCTGCACTACCTGATTACCGCCTACGGCGCCTCGCCGCTGCACGCCGAGGTCCTGCTCGGCTATGCCATGCACCTGCTGCACGAGACCCCGGTGCTGGACCGCCAAGCCATCCGTGGCGCGCTCTCGGGCGCGGCCGTGGACGGCTCCATCCTGCCACCCGCCTTCCAGGCGCTGAGCGCCGCCGACATCGCCGACCAGGTGGAGCAGATCAAGCTCACGCCCATCACCCTCAGCACCGAGGAGATGTCCAAGCTCTGGTCGGCGCTGCAGGCCCACTACCGGCCCACGGCGGCCTATCAGGCCTCGGTGGTGCTCGTCGAGGCGCGGCGCCCGGGCGTGTCGCCGCTGCCGGTGCTGACCCGCGGCCCGCGGGACCCGGTGTCCGGGCGCGAGCGCGGCGTGGTGACCGAGCCGGGTCTGCTGGCGCCGTTCCCGACGCTGACCGCCATCGAGCCCCCGAACCGCCAGCCCGCCGCCCGTCTGGGCGACGCCATCGTCCTGCGCGGCCACCACCTGGACGGCACCAACGTACGCGTTCGCTTCGAGCATGGGCGCAGGGCCACCCCCATCGAGATCACCATCGGCACCAACGCCCACGCCGAGCGGCTGGGCGTGACGTTGCCGGCCACGCTGGCGGCAAGTGTCGACTGGCCGCCGGGTTCGTGGACGGTCGCGGTGCTCCTGCAGCGCCCGGGCGAGACCCAGGTGCGCACCAGCAACAGCATGCCCCTGCTGCTGGCGCCGCGCATCGACGTGGCAGCCTCGTCGGCGGCGCGCAACCCTGCCACCGGCGCGGTGACGGTGCAGCTGACGTTCTCGCCCCAGGCCCGCCCCCGGCAGGATGCGAGCCTGGTCGTGGGGGGCAGCGAGGCCATGGCCGCGCCCATCGCCGCGCAGACGGCAAGTCTGCCCTTCGTCTTCCCCAGCCTCGCGGCAGGCACCCACTGGCTGCGCCTGCGCATCGACGGCGTCGACAGCCTGCTCGTGAATCGCAGCGTGACGCCGCCCACCTTCACGCCCGGTGAGCAGATGGTGATCCCGCCGTGAACGCCCCGGCCACCGCCACGCCTGTGGACAGCCACCGGCATGCGCTGGCGGCGATCTTCGACGCCCTGGCCGAGCGCCTGGAGCGCTACGCCCACGACCCGGAGGCGCTACGTCGTGGGCCGCAGCCGGTGCCGCCCTGGCCCGAGGCGCTGGACACGCTGCGGCGCCGCTTCGACCTGTCGCCCTTCGAGGCGCACGTCATCGCCCTGTGCGCGGGCCTCGAGCTCGACAGCCGCTTCACCCGGCTGTGCGCCGCCGCACTCGACGGGCAAGGTCACGACGGTGCCAGCGCGGGGCTCGCCCTGGCGGCCCTGCCGGAGCCCCACTGGAGCGCCTTCGCACCGCAGGCACCGCTTCGCCGCTGGCACCTCATGGAGATGAGCTGCGACGTGGCGCTGATCCGCGCGGCGATCCGGCTCGACGAGCGCGTGCTCAACTACCTGCTCGGCATCGACGCCCGCGACCGCAGGCTGGCCGGCCTGCTGCACCCGCTGACGGCACCGCGCGTGCTGCCTGCCACACACCGCGTACACGTGGACGCCCTTCGCGACCTGTGGCATCACCATCCCGTGACGCCGCCGGTGGCGTGCATCGACACGGGGCACCCGCGGAGCGCTCGCGCGGTGGCCGCCGAGGCCTGCGTGCGCATGGGATGGCAGCCGCTGCTGCTGCGCGAAGGCGACCTGCCGTCGGCGCCCGGCGAACGTGCTCTGCTCGCGCGGCTGCTCGAGCGCGAGTGCGCGCTGGTGCCCGCGGCCATCGTGCTGGACGCGGGCACCGGCGACGGGCGGGATCCTGCACCCTGGGTGGACGAGCTCGCCTGTCCCGTGGTGCTCATCGGTCGCGCCCCCGCCTGTGAGCGCAGACGGGTGCTGCTCGCCATCGACCCGCCCGCGCCGCCGGAACGGCGTGCCCTGTGGCAGGCGAATCTCGGCGCGCTGCTGCCCGAGCCCGAGCTGGAGACCCTGGCGGATCAGTTCTGGCTCGACGGCGCGCAGATCGCGGACGTGGCGGCGAGCGTCGCGGCCATGGGCCACGGCGAGCCGCCTCCCGGCGGGCCGTCGGTCGCGCGGATCCGACAGCTCTGCCGGCACGGCGCCCGCGCGGAGCTCGCGGGGCTCGCGGAGCGCATCGAGTCCACGCTCGACTGGAGCGATCTGGTGCTGCCCGAGAGCCAGCGCGTCCTGCTCGAGGACATGGTGCGCCAGATGCGCCACCGCACCCAGGTCTACGAGCGCTGGGGGCACGCGGCGCGCAGCCGGCGCGGGCTGGGTCTGAGCGCCCTGTTCGCCGGCGAGAGCGGCACCGGCAAGACGCTGGCGGCCGAGGTCCTGGCCAACGAGCTCGGGCTGGACCTCTATCGGGTCGACCTGTCCGCCGTGGTCAGCAAGTACATCGGCGAGACGGAGAAGAACCTGGAGCGGGTGTTCCGTGGCGCCGAGGCCAGCGGCGCGGTGCTGCTGTTCGACGAGGCCGATGCCCTCTTCGGCAAGCGCAGCGACGTCAAGGACAGTCACGACCGCTACGCCAACATCGAGCTGGCCTTCCTGCTGCAGCGCATGGAGGCCTACCGTGGTCTCGCCATCCTCACCACCAACCTGAAGTCCGTGGTGGACCCGGCTTTCCTGCGCCGTATCCGCTTCGTGGTGCAGTTCCCGTTCCCCGATCTGGCGCAGCGTCGTGCCATCTGGATGCGCATGTTCCCGGATGCGCAGCCGCGCGAGGACCTGTGCTTCGACCGGCTGGCGCGGCTGAGCGTGGCCGGCGGCAACATCCGCAACATCGCCCTCAACGCAGCGTTCCTCGCCGCCGAAGCCGGTCGGCCGCTGGGGATGGTGCACCTGGTGCGGGCGGCGCGCATGGAGTGCGCCAAGATCGAGCGCCCGGTCAGCGACACGGAGCTGGGAGGCTGGGCATGAGACGGCGCATCGAGCTGCACGTGGATCGCCTCACGGTGCACGCGGCACGCGAGCTGGGCGGCGAGGCGCTGGCCGCGGCGCTCGACGAGGCCCTGCGCGCGGCCTTCACGTCCGCGGCGCCGCGCGAGGACGTCGCCGGTGCGAGCCACCGTCGCATCGAGGTCCGTGCGGGGGCCGACGCACGCTCGGTGGCCGACGCGGTGGCTGGCGCCCTGGCCCGCCTGACCCACGGCGAAGGCTACGGACGCGACGGCGAGCGCCCCGTCGCGGCCGACGCCACCGCCGTGACCCGGAGTGCCGACCATGACTGACGGTCGATTCACCACCCGACCCGGATCCGCGAACCGTACCTGGGTGCAGCGCGACGAGCCGTTGCAGGTCAGCGAGCCCGACGACGCACGCGAGCGCGAGGCCGACGCGGTGGCCGGCGCCGTCACGCGGGGCGCCGCCCTGCCCCGGGGCGGTGTCTCCCTGGCCAGCGTCGCCGTGGGCAGGGTGCAACGTCAGGGCGGGGACAAGCCCAAGAGCGACGAGGAGAAGTACAAGGAAGGGCTGAAGAAGCTGGGCGAAGCCTTCCTCGAGACCCCGCTCGGCAAGAAGCTCAAGGAGAAGGCCGAGCGCGATCCCCTGGTCAAGGGCGGCAAGGAATTCGCCGGCACGCTGCACGGCAAGATCATCATCGGCAGCGCCGCCGCGGGCGTCGTCGCCGGGCTCGCCGCGAGCGGCTCCGAGCTGCCCATGCAGGTACCCGAGATCCCGCTGGATGCGATCACGCCGGGTCTCAAGGTGAAGCTCACCTACGAGGGGCCGGTCAACAATCCCACCAAGGCCATGGTCACCTTCACGTACACCGAGCAGGTGGCGAAATCGGACAAGCCCACCGAGACCCGTGCCGAGAAGCAGCGCGCCGAGAACGCGCGCATGGCGCTGGAGCTGCACCGGTTCCGGCAGGGCCTGCAGTACCCCCCGGGCTCGCCCCAGGCGCTCGAGCGCGAGGCCGAGGAGCGCGCGATGCGGGAAGTGGTGTTCGGCAAGGTGGGCACGCTGCCGGGCCTCGGCGCGGCGAACCTGTACCCGGGGCTCGCCAACCAGCCGCCGGCCTACCAGCTGCAGCTGCCCGGCATCTGGCGCCCGAAGCCCTTCTCCCTGCTGGACAAGGAGCTCGAGCTCAAGTCGCCGGAGGAGGTGCCGGGCGCCGGCACGCCGGAGAAGAAGAAGGAGGAGACCGGTGGCGCGGTGCAGCGCAAGGCGGATGCCCGGGGTGCGCCGGCGGCGGACCCGGCACGCGTCGAGAAAGCCGTGGACGATGGCGGCCGGCCCCTGGAGGCGCCGGTACGCGCCTTCATGGAGTCGCGCCTCGGGCAATCCCTGGAGCACGTGCGCGTGCACACCGACACGCGAGCGTCGGAATCGGCCCGATCGCTGGAGGCGCAGGCCTATACCGTCGGCCCCGACATCGTGTTCGCGCACGGCAGGTACGCCCCCCATACGCCGCAGGGACGCGAGCTGCTGGCCCACGAGCTGACCCACGTGCTGCAGCAGGGCGCCGCCCCGGAGACCGCGCCGCGGCCGGGCACCCCGCCCGCCCACGACGACGCGACGCCCCGGGACAAGACCCCGGACGGGGACGATCCCGCGACGCCTGCGGGAGACGCCGCATGAGCGGCACCTTCTCGCCGCGTCTGGTGAAGGGCGGGATCGTGGTCCTCGATCCACGCAGCGCCAAGGTGCTGCGCGTCATTTCCCTGCAGTACAACCCGGACACCCTCACGCGCACGCTGCAGCTGCCCGCCGAGGCCGCGGCCCAGGACCGGACCCAGGCCCTTCGCCTGCACGGCCCGCCGGTCGAGACCGTGCGGCTGGAGGTGGAGATTGACGCCACGGATCGGCTGGAGTTCCCGGACGAGAATGCGCACACGGTGCGCAACGGCCTGCACTCCGAGCTTGCCGTGCTGGAAACCCTGGTCTATCCGGGGAGCGACGCGCTGCAGGGCAACCACGACCTGGCCGGCACCGGGGCGCTGGAGATCATTCCCATGGAAGCGGCGCTCGCCGTGTTCGTGTGGAGCAGGCAGCGCGCCGTGCCGGTGCGCTTCACGGAGTTCTCCGTCGTGGAGGAGGCCTTCGACACGGCGCTCAACCCCATTCGCGCGCGGGTCACGCTGGCGATGCGCGTGCTGTCGGTGGACGACCTGGGCTTCACGCACAAGGGCGGCAGCCTGTTCATGAGCTACCTCAAGAACAAGGAGGCCCTGGCACGAAAGGCGGGCGCCGCCACCCTCGACACACTGGGCCTCACGGGACTGCCATGAACGATCCACTCAAGGCGCTGCTCGACGCAGGCGTGCTGGACACCTCGTCATACCCGACCAGCAGCCGCTACCACGGCACGCCGACGGCCATCATGACGGACGCCGACGGCGAATCCGCCGCATACCTGAAGCGACGATTCGTGCCGTCACCCGAGCGCTTCTCCCTGGTGCAGCAGCATACCGTCGTGGAGGGCGATCGGCCCGACAACCTGGCGGCGCTCTACCTGGGCGATCCGCACCTGTTCTGGCGACTGTGCGACGCCAACGGCGTGATGCGACCCGACGAGCTGGTGGAGACCCCGGGCCGGCGCATCGCCATCACGCTCCCCGCAGACGTGCCCGGAGAGAGTGATGCTGAATAACGTCCAGCTGAGGCTGTTCATCGGGCCCGCGGTTCCGGTGCCGGCGCCGCGAGAGGTCATCGACGCGCTCGAGGACGTGCGGGTGCAGGTCAACGGCGGCGATGCGCCGAGCGGCTTCGAGCTGCGCTTCAGGCTCTCCAGCCGCTCGCCACTGCAGACACTGTTCCTGCTCTCCGGCGGCAGCACCATCCCCATCGTGCGTGTGGTCATCGTCGCCATGATGGGCGCCAGTGCCGAGGTCCTCATGGACGGCATGATGACCCATCACGAGGTGCAGCCCGGGAGCGGGGACACGCCGTCCACCCTGGTCGTCAAGGGGAAGGATCTGACCGCGCTCATGGAGCTCGTCGAGCTCGACGGCGTGCCCTTCCCGGCCATGCCGCCGGCCCTGCGGGTGCTGATCCTGCTGGCCAAGTACGCCGCCTTCGGCGTCGTCCCCGTGGTCATCCCCAGCGTGGTGGAGGATCTCCCGATCCCCATCGAGCGCATACCGCGACAACAGGGCAACGACTACGCGTACATCACGACCCTCGCGCGCGAATCGGGCTACGTCTTCTACATCGATCCGGGCCCCGTGCCGGGGACCAGCCGCGCCTACTGGGGTCCGGAGATCAAGGTGGGCGCGCCGCAGCCGGCGCTCAACACCGACATGGACGCGCAGACCAACGTCGAAGCCCTGCGCTTCGAGTTCGACAAGGAGAGCAAGGAGCTGCCCGTGGTGTTCATCCACAACCAGGCGACCAAGGCACCGATCCCGATTCCGATCCCGGACATCACGCCGCTGAACCCACCGCTGGGCGCCATACCGCCGCTGCCGCCGAAGCTGAAGTTCCTCAACGACACGGCGAAGCTCTCGCCGGTCGGGGCGGTGGCGCTGGGTCTGGCCTACGCCTCGCAGCACGCCGACGCGGTCACCGCCACGGGCACCCTGAGCGTGCCGCGCTACGGCCGCGTGCTCAAGGCGCGGCAGCTCGTCGGCGTGCGCGGGGCCGGCATGGCCTTCGACGGTCTGTACTACGTCAAGAGCGTCACCCACCAGATCAGGCGCGGCGAGTTCAAGCAGGACTTCACCCTGGTGCGCAACGGCCTGGTCTCCACGGTGCCGAGGGTGGCGGCGTGAACGAGAAGAAGCGCTACCACGGCAAGTACCGCGGCACCGTGGTCAACAACGTCGACCCCATGCAGATCGGGCGGCTGCAGGTGCTGGTGCCGGACGTGTCCAACATCATGCTCTCGAGCTGGGCCATGCCCTGCCTGCCCGTGGCGGGCATCAACATGGGCATGTACACCGTGCCCATCATCGGCTCCGGCGTGTGGGTGGAGTTCGAGCAGGGCGATCCGGACTACCCGGTGTGGGTGGGCTGCTTCTGGGGCACCGCCGCCGAGGTGCCCGTGCTCTCGAGAACCGTGCCGCCGGCGGTGCCGGGCATCACGCTCCAGACCGCGCTCAAGAACGGCATCGTCATCAGCGACGTGCCGGGCCCCACGGGCGGCATACAGATCCAGACGGCGACCGGCGCCATGATCTCGGTCAGCGACGTCGGGATCATGATCTCCAACGGCAAGGGGGCGGTGATCAGCCTCACGGGCCCCACCGTGGACATCAACCTCGGCGCCTTGACGGTGGTGTGAGGAGCAGGCGATGCCGGCACCGATCTTGCACATGGGCGCCGTGGTCACCTGCGTCCATGCGGGCATGGCGCAGCCGGTGGCGTCGTTTCCCCGCGTCCTCGTCGCCGGTCAGCCGGTGGTGACGTTGACCACGCCCTACGCCGTCACCGGCTGCGCGCTGACCGGCACCGGCGCGCCCCCGTGCGCCACCGGCCAGTGGGTCGTGGGCGCGGTGCGGGTCATGGCCGGCGGCATTCCCGTGCTCGTCCAGAGCGGGCAGGCGGTGTGCGTGCCGACCGGGACCGGCCTGCTCCCCGTCACCGTGCAGCCGCGGGTGCTCGCCACATGAAGCATCTCGATCATCCGTTTTCCTTCGACGGGCGGGGGCGCACGGCGCAGACCGACCGCGCCGACTATCTGCGCGACCTCATCGAGCTGGTGCTGCTCACCACCGCCGGGGAGCGGGTCATGCGCCCCGACTTCGGCAGCGGCGTGCGCCAGCTCGTGTTCGGCGCGGCATCGCCCGAGGTGGCCGCCACGACCCAGTTCCTGGTCCAGGGCGCGCTCCAGCAGTGGCTGAGCGACCTCATCGTCGTCGAGGCCGTGAACGTGGAGGCACGGGACAGTGCGCTGCTCATCGAGGTGCAGTATCTGGATCGACTGACCCAGACCAGCGCCCGGGCGCGCTTCGACGCAGGCGCAGGTGCTTCATGAAGTACTACTGCTGCGACGAGCGCCGCCTGGAGGTCGTGAGGCTGCACGGCACCCTCAACGGGCTCGAGTACCTGGAGGTGGACGACAGCGGCGTGGCCGGCGATCCCACCCGCCAGCTCACGCTGCTCGTGAAGTTCCTGCGCCCGGTGCCACCGCTGGGCGTGGACAACCTGCGCATCGAGGGCGGCGACCGCATCGAGACCGTGGACATCGAGTGGGTGGCGGTGGCGGACAGCCTGCCCCCGGGGGAGCCCCCGTCGCTGGTGGCGGGCCTCGCACCGCTCGCAGAGTTCCTGGTGGTGCGCACGCGCTACTACGGTGACTTCTCCCTGTACACCCTGACCCTGGTCAGCGGCGCCGGCTCCGAGCAGCCGCCGGCCGGCTTCGACCCGCGTCTGAGCGCGCTCGAGTTCTCCTTCAAGGTGCAGTGCCCGTCGGATTTCGACTGCGCGCAGCCGATCCCCTGCCCCACCACGCCCCCCGAGGCACCCCGACTCGACTATCTGGCCAAGGACTATGCGAGCTTCCGGCGCCTGATGCTGGACCGGCTGAGCGTGCTGCTGCCCGACTGGAGCGACCGCAACGCCGCCGACCCGGGCGTCACCCTCGTGGAGCTGCTGGCCTACGTGGGCGATCACCTCTCCTACCAGCAGGACGCGGTGGCCACCGAGGCGTACCTGGCCACGGCGCGCCGGCGCGTGTCCCTGCGCCGCCACGCGCGCCTGGTGGACTACCAGGTGCACGAAGGTTGCAGCGCCCGGGTATGGGTGCAGATCCACGTCAACGACGACGGCGTGAACGTCCCGGCGCACACCGCGTTGCTGACCCGGCTGGCGAAGGTACCGGATCGGATCGCGCCGGGCAGCGACGCCCTGCGCGACGCCCTGGCCGCGGGCCCCGAGGTGTTCGAGACCGTCGAGGACACGCTGCTCTACGCGCCGCACCAGCGCATGGCCTTCCACGCCTGGGGCGATCGCGAGTGCTGCCTGCCTCGCGGCGCCACCCGCGTCACGCTCGCGGGGCATTACCCGAACCTCAAGGCCGGCGACGTGCTGGCCCTGGTGGAGGAGCTGGGACCGCGCACCGGCCTCGCCGAGGACGCCGACCGCGGTCACCGTCACGCGGTACGCCTCAGCCACGTGCAGCGCGGGGAGGACCCCTCCGGCGGGCTGTTCGCCCCGGTGCCCTCCAACGTGCCGACGCCGGTCACCGAGATCGCGTGGAGCGACGCCGACGCCCTGCCGTTTCCCCTGTGCCTGTCCGCCATCACGGACGCCGATCACGGTGAGACCTGGCTGCCCCAGGTCAGCGCCGCCTACGGCAACCTGGTGCTGGCGGACCACGGCCGCACCCTGGACGGCGAGACGCTGGGCGTCGTGCCGGATCCGAGGCTGGTGGCCGCGCCGGTGGGCGACACCCTGAGCTGCGAGCGCCCCGCCATCGAGCACATCCCGCCGCGCTTCCGCCCGCTGCTCGAGGAGCGCCCCCTGACCCACGTGCTCGAGGTTCGCCGCGAGCGCCGCTTCGCCATCACCACCCATCCCGGCATCATCGCCGACCTGACCGCGCGCACCTTCTCGCCGGCCGTGCAGGCGGCGCTGCAGGCCCGGGGCGTCGTGTTCAGTCACGGACCGGTGTCGGTGCAAGGCGCCGACGGCGTGTGGTCGGTGTCCGACGGCGCGACGGCCTGCTGGCTACGCCTGGAGTCCGGCGAGCTCCAGGTGTATGACACGGGAGACGCCGTCGTCCGAGTCCTGCGCGCCGAGCCACGCACGGCGCGCCCGGCCATCCACCTGGTGTCCAGCTACCAGGGCCAGGTCGCGCGCTGGCAGCCGCGCCTGGATCTGCTGGCGAGCGGTGCGCAGGCCGCCGAGTTCGTGGTGGAGAGCGAACACGACGGCAGCGCCAGGGTTCGCTTCGGCGACGACGTCAACGGCAAGCGCCCTGACGCGGGCACGGCGTTCACCGCCACCTACCGCATCGGCAACGGCACCGCCGGCAACATCGGCCTCGAGTCCATCGCCCACATCGTCAGCAGCGATGCCCGGCTCGTGCGCGCGAGCAACCCGTTGCCCGCCCGCGGCGGCGTCGATCCGGAGACCGACCAGGCCATCCGCCGGGACGCCCCGGAAGCCTTTCGTGTCCAGGAGCGCGCGGTCACCGAGAAGGACTATGCCGAGGTCACCGAACGCCACGCCAGCGTGCAGCGTGCCGCGGCGAGCCACCGCTGGACAGGGAGCTGGCACACCGTGTTTCTCACCGTCGACCGTCTCGGCGGCGGCGTGGTGGACGACACCTACGAGCGGACCATCCTCGATCACGTGGAACGCTACCGCATGGCCGGCTACGACCTGGAGGCGGATGCCCCGCGCTACGTGCCGCTGGAAGTGGAGATGAAGGTGTGCGTGGAGCCGGACTACTTCCGCAGCGACGTGCGCGCGGCCCTCTCGCGGGTGTTCAGCCGCGGCTGGCTCGCCGACGGGACACCGGCGCTGTTCCACCCGGACAATTTCAGCTTCGGTCAGCCGGTCTACCTGAGCGCCCTGTATGCCGCCGCCGAGGCGGTGGAGGGCGTGGCCTCGGTGGTGATCGAGACCTTCCGGCGACTGCGCGAGCCGGATCCCGGCCCGCTGGACGACGGCGTGCTCGCCATCGGCGCGCTCGAGATCGCGCGCCTCGACAACGACCGCAACTTCCCCGAGCGCGGCGTGCTGCGCCTGTCCGTGGGAGGGGGCAAATGAGCGTCGCCGACCACAGGGCCCAGGATGCCTGCGGCTGCTGCGAGGGCGTCACCCTGCGCGCCCCCGTCATCGTGCACAACCGCCCCGGACTGTCCCGCATCGCCTATCGCATCGGAGGCCACGGAGAGGTGCTGGCGAGCCTGCAGGCGCGCCTGTCCTCACCCCAGTTCCCGGCCCTGGCGGCGCTTCGCACCCGCGACAGCGACGACTTCTCCATCGCCCTGCTGGACGCGTTCGCCTGCATGGCGGACGTCCTCACCTTCTACCAGGAGCGCATTGCCAACGAGTCGTACCTGCGCACTGCCGGCGAACGGCGCTCGCTGGAGGAGATGGCCCGCCTCATCGGCTACCGGCTGCGCCCGGGCCAGGCGGCGGAGACCTGGCTCGCCTTCACCATGGAGCGCCCGCCGGCGCCCGCGCCCAGCGACGAGCCGACGCCGCATTCGGGGATACCGGATGCGCTGACGCTGGCTCCCGGCGTGCAGGTGCAGAGCGTGCCGGGCCCGGACGAGAAGCCACAGACCTTCGAGACCGTGGAGCCCGTCGAGGTACGGCCCGAGTGGAACCTGTTCAAGGCGCAGCCGAGCGCCGGCTACCTGCTCGCCGGACGTACCGACTGCTACCTGGCCGGCGTCGGCAACGGCCTCGCCCCCGGCGATTCGCTGCTGTTCGTCGGCAACGAGTTCGTCTCCGGCGCCGATCCCAACCGCTTCGAGTTCCGCACCATCACGTCGGTGACGCTGGACGCGGCGAGCGAGCGAACCCGCGTCACGTGGAACGGCGCGCTCGGCGCCGCGGCGCCGGCCGCGCAGCCCCAGGCCCACGTGCTGCGAAAGCGCGCTGCGGTGTTCGGCCACAACGCGCCCATGTGGAAGACCATGCCGAACGAGTTCAGGGACAAGTACGAGCCGCTGACCGGCGGCGGCAGCCACAGCGCCGACTGGCCGAACTACGTCATCAGCCCTGTCAGCAGCGCCGTCGATCTCGACGCCGTGTACCCGGGCGTCGTGCCCGGCACCGGCCGTTACCTGGTGCTCTCCAACGGCACCACGACGCGACCGTTCACCGTCTCCGGCGTGAGCGAGGTGTCGCGGGCGGAGTTCGCCATTTCCGGCAAGGTGACCCGGGCCGTCTTGGCGGGCACGGGCCACGCCACGTTCGCCGGCAACGTGCGGGGCACCGCGGTCCATGCCGCCTCGGAGCGCCTGACCCTGGTGGATGCACCGCTGACGGGCAACGTGGGGGGCAGCGACGAGCTGGTGCTGGATCGCGCCGTGTCGGGCCTCGCGCCCGGGCGCACCCTCATCGTCGCCGGCAAGCTGGCGGGCAACGGCAGCGATGCGGCAGAGGTGGTCACCCTGAAATCGGTCATGCCCCAGGGCGGCGTGTCCAGGCTCGCCTTCGAAGAGACGCTGCAGAACATCTACCAGCGCGCGAGCGTCGTCGTTCACGCCAACGTGGCACGTGCCACCCACGGCGAGACGGTGCACCAGATCCTGGGCAGCGGCGCCGCGCGCGAGACACACCAGCGCTTCGAGCTCAAGCATGCGCCGCTCACCTACGTGAGCGCCACCGGAGAGTCGGGCACTGCCGCGGCGCTGGACGTACGGGTCAACGACATCGCCTGGAAGGAGCGTGCCTCGCTCTACGGTGCCTCCGCCGACGAGCGCGCATTCGTCGCCCGCGTCGACGAGGACGGCAAGGCGAGCGTGCAGTTCGGCGACGGTGTGCGCGGCGCCCGGCTGCCCAGCGGACGCGACAATCTGCGCGCCATCTATCGCAAGGGGCTCGGCAGGACGGGCAACCTGGATGCCGGCCGCCTGACCCAGCTCATGACGCGTCCCCTGGGGCTCAAGGCGGTCACCAATCCGAAATCCAGCACCGGTGGCGTGGACGCCGATACGGTGGATCACGCCCGGCGGAACATGCCGCTCGGCGTGCGCACCCTCGGACGCGCCGTGTCGTTGCGGGACTACGAGGACTATGCGCGCGCCTACACCGGCATCGCCAAGGCCCGTGCCGACGTGCTGGACCTGCAGCAGGGACGCACCGTCTTCATCACCGTGGCGGGCGAGGACGGCGCGCAGCCGGCGAGCGACGACCCGACCTCGAAGCGCCTGCTCCAGTCCCTGCGGGACAACGGGGATCCCCGCGTGCGCTGCGAGCTCGCGGCCTACGTGCCGGCAAGCTTCCGGCTCGGCCTTCGCATCAGACGCCATCCGGATCACGAGTGGGACACCGTTCGCGCCGCCGTGGAATCCACCCTGCGCGCGGCGTACTCGTTCGATGCACGGGACTTTGGCCAGACCGTGGCGCGCTCCGAGGTAATCGCGGTGGCCCACGCGGTCAGCGGCGTGCTCGGGGTGGACGTGGACTACTTCTACCGCGACACCACCCCGGCGCTCGCCGACTGGCTGACGCCGGCGGCGGCCAGCGTGGACTCGGCCGGCAATCCGGTCGCGGCGGAGCTGCTGCTCCTCGACGGCGGGCCGTTTGACCACCTGGACGAGATGACATGAGCTTCAGCGCCGACGATCTCTACGAGCTGCTGCCGGCGATCCACCGGGTCCGGGATGCCGAGAAGGGTTATCCCCTGCGGGAGCTGCTGAGCGTCCTCGCGGAGCAGGTGGAGGCACTGCAGGAGAATCTCGAACAGCTCTACGACGACCAGTTCATCGAGACGTCGGCGCCGTGGGTCGCACCCTACATCGGCGATCTCATCGGCTACCGTGGACTGCACGGCGTCGCACCGGGCATCGCCTCGCCGCGTGCCGATGTCGCCAACACCATCCGCTACCGGCGCCGCAAGGGTACCGCCTCCATGCTCGAGCAGGTGGCGCGGGACGTCACGGGCTGGCCGGCGCGCGTGGTCGAGTTCTTCCAGCTCCTGGGCTGGACCCAGTACATGAACCACCACCGCCTGCACGCGCGCTATGCGCCCGACCTGCGGCAGTGGGACCGGCTCCTGTGGCGCGACACCGCCTTCGACAGCATCGCTCACACGGCCGACATGCGGCGCATCGAGACCGGCGCCGGCCGGCACAACATCCCCAACATCGGCCTGTTCCTGTGGCGGGTGCGCGCCTTTCCCCTGACCCGCTCTCCGGCCGTGAGCGAGCCGCTGGATCCGGCGGGACGCTGGTTCCGCTTCGATCCCCTGGGGCGCGACGGTCCCCTGTACAGCCTCCCGCAGACCGAGGACGAGATCACCCATCTGGCGCAGCCGCGCAACGTGCCGCTGCCGCTGGCCCGCCGCTGGCTGAAGGCACACCTGGACGACTACTACGGCTCCGACAAGAGCCTCTACCTGGAGCTGGCCGGCGCCAACCCGGGCGATGCACCGCAGGGCGTGGCTGCCGCCATGCTTCGCATCTGCGACCTGAGCGACCTGGTCGACGGCGGCGGCAACGTCATCGGATGGGCACACGCACCGGTCGCCGGCGCCACGCACGTTGCCGTGGATCCCGTGCTCGGGCGCATCGCGTTCCCGGATCCCCCGGCGACGCCGGTGCTGGCGAGCTACCACTACGGATTCACCATCGCCATCGGCGGCGGCGAGTACGAGCGCACGCCCACCCGGGTGTCCGCGGGTGCGACGCAGCAGGTGCACGGGGGCGCGGCGCTGCAGCCGGCACTCGACGCGGTCCAGGCAGGCGGGGTGGTGGAGGCGACCGACAGCGCACGCTACGCACAGACTCCCGGCATCACGGTGGACGCGGGGGCCACGACGGTGCTGCGCAGCGTCAACGGCACGCGTCCCCTGCTGGTGGCAGGCGGCGACATCAACCTCGTGGTGGGCGCCGATGCCACCCTGATCCTGGACGGCTGGACGATCACCGCCGGTGCGCTGGTGCTGGCAGCCGGCGGCGGCACCGCGCCGCGGCGGCTCGTCCTGCGCGACTGCACGCTGGTGCCGGGCTCGCTCGCGCAGCCGGACGCGCCGATGCTGCGCATCGAGCACCCCTTCGCGCAGGTGGAGCTGGATCGGTGCATCACGGGACCGCTGCATGTGGCGCGGGATGCGAAGGCATCGCTGCGCGAGTGCATCGTCGACGCCACGGCGCGCGATCGGGTCGCGGTGCGCGGACCGGGCGCCGACGTCCTGGCACCGGCCGCGGCGTTGACCCTGGACCGCTGCACCATCATCGGCAAGGTGCACACCCGCGAGCTGACGCTGGCCAGCGACACCCTGTTCATCGCCGCGCTGGCCGGCGCCGGCGAGACGTGGCCGGCGCCCGTGTGGGCCGACCGGCGTCAGGCCGGCTGCGTGCGCTTCTCGTTCGTGCCGCCGGGGTCGCGCACCCCGCGGCGGTTCCGCTGCCAGCCCGCCGCCGGCGACACGCGGATGCGCCCGCATTTCACGTCGTTGCGCCACGGCGATCCGGGCTATTGCCAGCTCCGAGAGGCGACTCCCGGGGGGATCCGACAGGGTGCCCACGACGAGAGCGAGATGGGCGTCATGCACGACCTGTATCAACCCCAGCGCGAGATCAACCTCCGGGTGCGGCTCGACGAGTACCTGCGCTTCGGTCTGCGAGCGGGGATCTTCCATGCGAGCTGAGGAGAATTTCCATGAGTGGTGACTACAGCAGGCACCGCTTCGATGCCCGCAACGACTACGCCGGCGTCTGGATGCAGCAAGGGCGCGTGCAGCTCGATGCCGACTGGAACGAGTGGGCAGAGCTGCTGGATCGGCGCACCCGTGCCGCCGCGCTGGACAGCACGCCCCCGTCCACGACACCGGGTATCGCCGGCACGGCCATGGTGTCACCGCAGACACCGGACGCGTTCAGGATCGAGGCCACGGGCGGACAGATCAGCATCGGCCGGGGTCGCATGGTGGTGGACGGCCTGCTCGCCGAGAACCACGGCGGTGGCAGCGCCGAGTTCGACCCCGTCCTCGCAGAGCTGCGCGGCGCAAGCGCGCTCGCCTACACCGCACAGCCCTACTTCAAGAACCCGCCACCGCTTCCCGGGGGAGGCCCCCACCTGGCGTACCTGGAGACCTGGCAGCGCGAGGTCACCCGGCTCGAGCAGCCGACGCTGGTGGAGAAGGCGCTGTCGGTGGATACCACCACCCGCGTGCAGACCGTGTGGCAGGTGCGCCTGCTGGCGAACGTGGGTGCCGTCGACTGCCAGACGCCGGATGCGCAGATCCCGGGCTGGCCGGCACTGATCCGCCCGTCGGGTGCACGGCTCAGCTCCCGGGAGGTGGGTGTGCCGCCGGACCAGGATCCGTGCGAGCTCCCGCCCACCGGCGGCTACCGCGGGCTGGAGAACCAGCTCTACCGCGTGGAGGTGCACGACGGCGGGCCGCTCGGCCAGGCGACCTTCAAGTGGTCCCGGGACAACGCCAGCGTCGGTGCCCGGGTGACGGAGATCGTCTCCGCCACGGAGCTCGAGCTGGACAGCCTCGGGCGAGACGCCGTGCTGCGCTTCAACACCGGGGACTGGGTCGAGATCGTCGACGACTGGCGGGAGCTCAACGGCGAGGGGAATGACCCGGCGCTTCGCCGCGGGGTGATGCGCAAGATCACGGTGGACGATGCCGCGCGCACCATCAGCTTCTCGCCCGCCCTGCCCGCGGGCCTGATCCCGGGCGGCGGCAGCCCGGAAGACACCCTGCAGGCACGCCATCTCCGCGTGCGCCGATTCGACCAGAAGGGCACCGTGCGCGACGACGCCGGCAACGTCGTCGGCGAGCTGGATCCCGTCGCCAGCAACGGGGTCATCACAATCCCGCCGGCGGGCACCTGGGTCGTGCTGGAGAACGGCGTGCAGGTGGACTTCGGCCTCTCCGGCAGCGGCGAGTTCAAGGCCGGCGACTACTGGGTGTTCGCGGCACGCACCGCCGACGCCTCGCTGGAGAACCTGCAGCTGGCACCCCCGCTGGGCGTGCACCGCCACTACACCCGCCTCGCCCTGGTCACCTTTCCGGACGGCGAGACCGACTGCCGGCCGCCGCCTGCCACCTGCAGCGGCTGCTGCACCGTCAACGTGGCGCCGGGGGAGAGCATCCAGGCCGCCATCGATTCGCTGCCGGTGGAGGGCGGCTGCGTCTGCCTGAAGACCGGGGTCCACGACATCGAGGCACCGATCGAGATCGGGGCATCGCGCATCCTGCTGCGGGGGGAGAGCCCGGGCGCCATCGTGCGAGCGGGGGGCCTGCCGGTGATGCTGCAGGTGGGCGCGCAGGGAAGCCTGATCAGGGACATCGTGGTGCAGGGCATCCGCTTCGAATCCATCGCCCCTGGCGACGGCACGCTCATCGTGTACATCAGCGACTGCGCGCGGGTGCGCGTGGAGCACTGCCAGCTCGCGTACACCGGCGCCCAGCTCTCGACTCATATCGGCATCTTCGCCGATGACGTGCTCGACCTGACGCTTGCGGAGAACCGTATCCTGGAGGTCTATCTGGGCATCTGGGTCAACGAGTTTGCGTCCTCGCTTCGAATCGAGGGCAACCTGGTGCGCGGACTGACCTACGATCTCGCCGGCCAGTCGGACATTCCCCTCGGGGAGTACGGCATTCAGGTAGATACCGATACGGAGGCGCCTGCCCGCATCGAGCACAACCGCGTGCGCCATTTCTGGGTCGGCATCGCGACACGCAACGGCGCGCACGGGTCGCTGGTGGCACACAACCGCATCGCCCGCAGCGGCGGCAGCGTCCCGGAGAGCTTCCCGGACTCCACCGATGCACTGCGCCAGTATCTGGACGGGCGCTTTTACGCCATTGACATCGCGTCGTCCCGTTGCACGGTGCGGGCCAACCACGCGGATCTGACGTCCAACCTGTGGGGCGGGATCCGTGTGCGCGCCGGGGCGTGCGTGCTCGAGGACAACCTCCTGGAGACGGGCACGTTGCAGCTTCCCCTGCTTGTGCCGTCCGGCATCTACTGCACCGTGGCCGCGAACCAGGAGCAGGTCGCCGACGACGCGCAGGTGCGGGGCAACCGCCTGCTGGGCGCACAGTCGGGCATCGTCCTGTCCCGCGTGCGGGGCGCGGTCGTGACGGACAATCTCGTGGACGGCGCCGGGGCAGGCTGGTCGGGCGTCTATCTCGACGCCTGCGAGGACACCTGCGTGCGGGACAATGCCGTGGGCGGAGTGGTCTTCGGCATCCACGCCGGCGAGGGTGCGCGCAACCGTATCGTCGACAACTGCATCGACGGTGCGGGCACGGGTGTCACGGGCAATCTCGACGAGAGCCTGACGGCCACCGGAAACTCGGCGCACGACTGCGTCGTGGGCGGCGTCCTGCTGCTCGCGAAGGACGGCGCCGTGCTCGGCGGCAACCGCGTCTCTCACTGCGGCTACGGGGTCCTATCGGTGGGCATCGCCGCCTTCAGCCAGGACGTGCTGTCGCCCGGCGGCGCGGTGGTCCAGATCCACGACTGCACGGTGTCCGACACCGGCATCTCGCCCCAGGCAGACCAGGTGACACAGGGCGCGGCAATCGGCATCGGAGGCTGGCTCGCCGCCGTGCAGGTCACCGGCAACCGGGTGGGCTACACGGGCGCCCCGGCGCTGGCCGCCGGCCAGGAGCACCGGGCCCTCCTGTTCATGGGACCCATCGGCCTGCGCTATCCGCTGGCTGCCGGCTTCATCGAGCTCATGGCCGGTAGCGCGCTCATCAGCGGCAACACGCTGCGCGGTCCGAGCCCGACCGCGCTGGTCGAGCTGTTCCGGCTGACTCTCACGGACAACGTGGACTTCCGCTTCGAGAAGGTCACCTTCAGCAACAACGTGTGCGAGCATCTCGGCGGTGTGCCCAGCGACGCCGCCGCCACCGTCCGGCTGTGGGGCGGACACCTGATCGCGATGGGCAACCACGTGAAGGCGGGCCAGGGCGTGTACTCCATGTCGCTCGCCAATCGCGCCCACGTGGCCCTGGTGGGCAACGTCACCACGGGCGGCTATCTCAACGTGGGCACCGTCACACCGGCACCCATCGCCAGCTACAATGTGCAGATCTGAGGAGTCGTGCCATGGACATCAAGTCAGTGCAAGAGGCACTCAAGCTACAGGCGGAGTTCAACGCCAGGCTGGCGCAGAGCATGGACAGTCTGCGCTCGGGCAAGAAGCTGACGCTGCAGGCCGCGGTGGAAGAGAAGCGACGCGAGGTCGGCAGTGCCGGCGCCAGGGTCAAGACTCTCGAGAAGGAACGCGCCGACGCCGTCTCGCGACTCGACCAGAGGCTCGAGCACGGCAAGGCGGATCTGGAGCGACTGCAGGTAGAGCTCACGGAGCTCGAAAGCCGGCTCAAGGGGCCGGGGCGCGGCCCGGGCGGGGGCATCGTCGAGCCGAACGTGACGCGCCGGCAGTCGGCAGCGGGCGAGTCACCCGACCGTACGAAGCCGGGCAAGGACAAGCAAGGCAAGTCCTCCGACAAGAAGAAGAAGAAGGACAAGTGACGCCGATCTGACGCCGCCTGCTCGCCCGGGGCCGGCGACATGCATCCGGGTTCGGATAAGGCCGGTCCGGTGCGGGTAGCGGGGACCGTCGGCCGCTTCGGATGCGGCCGCGAGGACTCCGTCCAGCGACTGCGGTAGCGGGCGGACCGCCAGAACACCGGGGCGGGCATCGCCAGCGCAGACGCCGCAGGCGACGACCCGGTCGCATCCGTCGCCGCGTCCGACGACGACGTACCCTAGCCCGCCCCACGCACCGCCGGCTCCCGAGCCTCCTGGCCGTCGAGACGCGTCCTTCGGACCGACTTGACGGAGATCAAGGGCAGCAAGCGCCCGTCTGGGATATTCGTCCTCGGACAGCAGGAGAATGCGCATGAATACCCGCCCGCAGCGCCTCTGGCGGACATCAGCTCCAAGGGCGTCGAGCATCCGGGGAGTTTCGCTCGCCAGCGCGTTGCTCGTGGTGCTGAGCGCAGCTTCGCCAGCGACGTTCGCCGCAACGTTCGCACCGAACACGTTCATCGACCTGCCCAAGGACCCTTCGGATCAGTACCTGACGCTGCGCGAGGCAGTCGAGAAAGCGAACGCGACGCCGGGCAAGGACGTGATCCAGCTGAAGGCCGGCAACTACTGGCTGACCGCCGGCACGGCGCCTTCGTCGATGACCGCCTACTGGACCGGCGACGGTGCCCTGAAGATCACGGATGACCTGTCGATCGTCGGCCAGCTCGGGGCCACCACCAGCATGCGCATGATGCACAAGAGCGGCAAGAGCGACCGGTTCATGCTGGTCGCTGTCGGGGTATCGATCGAGCTCAAGGCCGTCGCGATCGGCGCAGGCGGGTGGGGCGGACGTGCCCCGTACGGCGGTGGGATCTTCAATAACGGCAACCTCACGTTGCGCAACTGCAGCATCGCGCACAGCGAGGCCGTCAACTCCGGTGGAGCCGTGTTCAATCGAGGTTATCTGGAGGCGATAGACTCGACGTTCGCCTACAACCACGCCGGACGAGACGGTGGCGCAATCTTCAACGATACCTATGCGACTGCCAAGATCACGAGCAGCCTGGTCAGCACCAACTCCGCCGGTGTGTCCACCCAGGCCTTCGGTGGCCATGGAGGCGGGATCTTCAATTCCTTCCTGGGCCAGACGACCATCCGGAACAGCACGGTCGAGAGCAATCACGCCTACGGCACGCTCGGCGGGCACGGAGGATACGGGGGCGGGGTCTACAACGCACCCTGGGGCACCGTGATCGTCGTCAACGGGGGCGTCGAGAAGAACTACGCCCACCGCCTGATCTCTGCCGGGAAGTACGACGGCTTCGTCGAGAACTTCTACGGTGCGCCGGTATGGTCCTACTACGAGCTGGCGCCACTTCCGCCCTGGCCTCACGTTCCACCCTGGTGGACGTGGCCGTTTCCATGATCGTCCCGCGTCCAGGTCCTGCCGGCGGTTGACCGCCGGGCCTGCGCTCAGGCGACGCCGATCGCGCTCCGGCGGGCCGCGGCGCCCACTGCGCCCGGCGGGGGCCTCGAGCGGCCGAGGGTGCGGGCCAGGTGCAGGCGTCGCACGATCAAACGCATGAGCCGCACCAGGACCTCGAACTCCCGGTCGAACGCCCGTACGGCGAGCACCACCTCATCGTCCGCCGGCGCCTGCGACGTCTCGCACAGCATCAGGGAGCGGGCCAGCGTCTTGCGTGCGCCGGACAGCCACGACGGCGCCTCGTGTGCGAACTCGAGGTCGGGCGCCACGGCGTGCGTCACCTGGGCCAGGGCCGAGCGCATCAGGTCGAACGGCATCAGCGTGTTCACCTGGGTGACCGCATGGCGGTCGAACTCCGCGCTTTCCCGGAACAGCTCCCGGGGCAGCGTGCGGTACTTCCGCAGCAAGATCAGCAGGTGCGCCGCCACCGGCGTCTCGCCGTTCCTCTCCAGCTCCTCGAGCACGTATCCCGTCGGGTCCCGGAACGCGTGGTGCAGCTCGTTGACGGTGCGAACGAGGTCCTGCAGGTCGGCGGAGACCTGGGCGATCAGCTGGCCGCCCCGCTCGAACCGGCGAAGTCCTTCGCTCATGGCCCGGGCGCGGGCCGCGGTCGCGAACGCCCGCGGCTCGATCACGCCTTCCACCCGCGAGTCGAATCCGCGCGCGAAGGGCCTCACGTGCGTGCGCAAGAGCTGGAGCTCGGTCTGTCCGGGCTCGTTCATGCTCTCGAAGTACTGCGAGACGGCGTGGATCACGTTGCTGGCCAGCACGTCGGCGAGGTAGGCGTCCGAACCGCGGATGCGCGATGCGGGCGTTTCCTGGAAGACACGCCACAGCACCCCCTGCTCCCAGCGCTCCTCGCTCTCGTCCGTGGGAAACTCCCTGCGTCCCAGCCACTTGCGTGCGAGCAGCACCCGGTCGAGCTGGCGACGTACCGCGGTGTGCGCGGCGATGGGGGCGCCGCACACCAAGGTCGCCGCGTGCTCCGGCGCGCGGGCATCCTCGCTGCGCAGGGTGGTGCCGTCGGCGAAGGGTGTGGTCGCCAGCGTCATGTTCGCAGCCACCCGGCTCCAGCTATCCGGAGACGGGTCCAGGAGCGCGGCGATTCCGCAGCGCAGGAACTCCTGGTGCGACGGCGCCGGGGACTGGGCAGGCGGCACGTAGCCGTCACTGCGCAGGTGCTCCTCGACCAGGGACCGCTCGTGGTTGAGGAGCACCGGCAGGGCGAAGGCGAGGTCGCCGAGCTCGTCCGCGCGCTGCGGCCCCACGTTGCGCAGCAGGAACTCGTAGGGGTTCGAACGCGCCTGCTCCAGCTGCCCGAACTCGTGGGCCAGGAGATGGGTCACCGTGATGAGCTGCTTGAGCACCGTCACGTTGAGGTCGTTGCCCAAGGCCCCGCGACGTCCGATCTCGCGGCCCCACGCTTCGGGGCTGTCCTTCAGGATCGACCGGGGCGTGGACCCGGGCGGGGTGCCCAGGACGCCGCTGCGCAGGCCACGGTTGAACTCGCCGGTGACCCGCTGCAGGTTCGCCAGGATGCCGTCCCCGCTGCGCACGTAGGACTGCACCTTGTCCGCGAGGCTCGCAATCTCGGTGCCGACCTGCTCCTCGAGCTCGTTCCAGGGCTTGAGTGCGGCGCGCGCAGGGTACAGCTCGAGAGGGATGTTGACGCGGGCGCTTTCATAGACGCTGCTCAACAGCTGCATCGCGGGCCTCCCATGAACACTGCCTGCCGCCGCAATCGGGCGGAGCATGCCCCTGTGTCAAGCATACACGGCACCACGGCAGAGTCGGATTCTGTTTGGGGATGACGTGATTATATTAATTCTTGGGAAGTCTGCCGGGCCTGCTCTGGAATTCGGGTTCGCGGCGGCGTAGCCTCGCGCGCCCTGGCACCTGCGGTGTGAGGTCGCAGTGAGGTCACGCATCCCGCGGCTGGCAGTGGCCCTGATTTCCCTGCTCCTGCTCGGGCCGGGGCTGGCGCGGGCCTGCGGCCTGTCCGATCGCGCGAGTGCCCCGTGCATGCCCGGGGCCCCGGTCGCCGAGTGCTGCTGGATGGCAGGGGCGGGGCCCTGCCGGGCCGATGCGAGCGTCGCCGACCGTGCCGGGTGCTGCGACCTGACCGGTATCGGCCATGGCCGCAGGCTCGACGTCGCCACGGGTGTGGTCCGCGACCTCGAGCCGGACCCACCGGCCGCGGCCCTGATCCCGGCCATCGCCTCTGCCATCCCCTGGCCGGAGCCCACCGGCGCCCACCGTTCATCGCAACCTTTCGGCGTCTTCCTCGCCGGTACCCGCACCTACCTGCTGACGGCGCGTATCCGCGCCTGAGCTGCCGCCTCCCCGAGAGTCCCGCCCGGCCGTGCGGCCGGCGCGGGCGTGCGTTCATTCCCGTGTATCTCGACGAGGTGGTGGGCGATGAATCAGCAAACCGGGTGCAGGTCCCTGAGTCGGGCGTTGCTCTGGCTGACGGGCCTCGTGGCGAGCGCCGCGAGCGCCGACGGTGCTCCGTTGCGGGCGGATCATCCGCTCACGGCGAATGCGCTGGTGGAGGCGGTCCTGGACGCCAATCCGGGGTTGCGTGTACGCGAGGCAGACTGGCAGGCAGCGCAGGCGGGCGTGGTCCCTGCCCGGTCCCTGGACGACCCGCGCCTGAGCTTCGTCGTGGCGCCTCGTACCTTGAACGACGATCGGCTCCGGTTCGGCAGCGTGCTGCCGGGAGTGGATGCCGCCCAGCAGGTGCAGGTGACGCAGATGCTGCCCTGGCCCGGCAAGCTCGCCCTGAAGGGACAGGTGGCGCGGCTCGAGGCGAATGCCTCCCGGGAGGAGATCGCACGCGCGCGTCTCACCCTGACCGCGGCCGCGCGCGAGGCCGCCAGCGACTGGCACTTCGTCCACGCGGCGATCCGGATCAACGAGCATCATCGGGGCCTGTGGCAGGAGTTCCAGCGCATCGCCGAGACGAAGTACTCGGCAGGACGCGCCGGCAAGCAGGAAGCGTTGCAGGCGGCGGTGGAAGGGTACCGGGTCGAGCGCCACGCGCTCGAGCTGCAGCGGCGCCGGGACGAGGTGCGGGCCGCGATCAACGCGCTGCTCGACCGGGTGCCCGACGACCCGGTGCCACCTCCCGCGCCGCTCGACCGCCCCGGTGCGCTGCCGGACGTTGCGGCCCTGCGGGCCCTCGCACTGCAGTCGCGCCCGGAGCTCATGGCGCTCGGTTACCGGCGACAGGCGGCGGGACGCGGCGTCGGGCTGGCCGAGAAGGCCCGCTACCCCGACTTCATGCTGATGGCCATGTACGACGGGATCTGGGACGCGCCCGAGCGCCGCGGCCAGATCGGGATCAGCGTCAACATCCCGCTGCCGGAGCGGCGCCGTGCCGGTGTCGACGAGGCCCGGGCCCGCCAGATCCGGGTGCAGCACGAGATCGATCAGAAGCGCGCCGAGATACTGTCCGAGGTGGACGTGGCCCACGCTCGGGTGCGCGAGAGCATCGACGCCCTGCGCCTGTACGAGGAGCAGCTGCTGCCGCTGGCGCGTGAATCCCTGGCCGCGGCCCAGGCCGATTACCTGGCGGGCCGGGCCGACCTGCTCGGCCTCATCAGCGCCGAGCGCAACCTGGCGCAGGTGGAGCTCGAGGCCGAGCAGACTGTCGCCGACTACCACCGGCGCCTGGCGCGACTGGACCAGGCGGTCGGCGCACCCGCTCCCGACGGCCCGGTTTCCGCTGACACCGGGGCGCCGCGATGAGGCACCTGCTGTCGGTCCTGGCGGTCCTGATCCTCGGCGCCGCCGGTGCCTACCACTTCTACGGGGACGACCTTGCCGCCCTCCAGCGGACACAGCCGGGCGCCGCGTCGAGCGCGGAGACCCGCTTCGAGACCATGGGTGATCTGCGCGTCGCGGTGAGCGTGGCCCCGGACCCGCCCCGCGTCGGGGAGAACCGGATCACGGTCCTGGTGCGCAACGCGAACGACGAGCCCGTCAGCGGCGCCCTGGTGCGCACGGTGGCCGAGATGCCGGCCATGGGCGCCATGCCGGCCATGTATGCACCGGCCGAGTTCAGCGAGACCGCGCCCGGGCGCTACGAGGGCCGCTTCGAGCTCGCCATGAGCGGGGAGTGGCCGCTCGGCCTGGAGGTGGAGGCGCACGGCAGCGGCCGTGCCGTGGCCAGGTTCGACATGGCGACCGGGCGCAAGGGACTGCGCAACACCGCGACGGCGCACGGCGCGAGCGCGGACGGCGACTCCGCCGGGGCCTTCTTCGTGGATGAGCGGCGCCGGCAAATGATCGGTGTCACCACCGGCGAGGTGGCGCGCCGTCGTCTCGTGCTCGACGTGCGTGCGGTGGGGGCCGTGACCTACGACGAGACCCGCCTACACGACGTGTCCCTGAAGTTCGACGGCTGGATCGGCCGGCTGCATGCGGACTACGTGGGGGTGCCGGTCAGGAAGGGCCAGCCGCTGTTCACCGTGTACGGCCCGGCGCTGCTGGCGGCCCAGGAGGAGTACCTGGAGGTGATGCGCCGCGGGGACGGGCCGGGCCGGGCGGGCCTTGCGGAGGCCGCACGCCAGCGCCTGGCGCTGTGGGATCTCGCCCCGTCACAGATCGACGCGCTGCGCGCACGGGGCCGGCCGGAGGCGCAGGTGGCCATCATGGCGCCGGCGTCCGGGACCGTGGTGCAGAAGAACGTGGTGGCGGGGTCCGCGGTGACCGCGGGTCAGACGGTGCTGCGGATCGCCGACCTCGGCCGGGTCTGGGTCGAGGCCCATGTCTACGAGAACGAGCTGCGCTTCCTGCGCGAGGAAACACCGGCCCGGGTCGTGATCCCGGCGCTGCCCGCAACGGTCATCGACGCCAAGGTCGCCTACGTCTATCCGTTCATGGAGGGCGCGTCGCGCACCGCCCGCGTGCGACTGGTGCTCGACAACCCGGACGGGCTGCTGCGCCCCGACATGTACGCCGAGGTGCACTTCGCGTTGGACGTGGGCGAGCGCGTCGTGGTGCCCGAGCAGGCCGTGCTCCACGCCGGGGACACGCGCGTCGTGTTCGTCGATCTCGGCGAGGGGCGCCTGCGCGCGGTCCGGGTTCGCACGGGGCTGCGCACCCGAGACTGGATCGAGGTGCTCGAGGGCGTGGCGCCGGGCGAGCGCGTCGTCACCTCGGGCAACTTCCTCATCGCCTCCGAGAGCAAGCTCAAGTCGGGCTTGTCGCAGTGGTGAGCGAGGTCGACCGGCCATGATCGAAGCCCTCATCCGCTACTGCGCCAGGAACCCCCTGCTCACGTTCCTGATCGTGATCGCCAGCGCCTTCTGGGGCTGGCGCGCCATGCTCGCCACGCCCCTCGACGCGGTGCCCGACCTGTCCGACGTGCAGGTCATCGTGTTCACCGAGTGGCCGGGGCGCAGCCCGGACCTGGTGGAGGACCAGGTAACCTATCCGCTCACGACCACCTTTCTCGCCGCACCGGGGGTCCAGTCGGTGCGCGGACAGAGCTTCATGGGCCTGTCCTTCGTGTACGTGATCTTCGAGGACGGCACCGACCTCTACTGGGCGCGCTCGCGGGTGCTCGAGTACCTGAACACGGCGGCGAAGCGCCTGCCGGAGGGCGTGCGGCCCACGCTCGGACCCGATGCCACCGGAGTCGGCTGGGTGTTCCAGTACGCGCTGCTGGACCGCAGCGGCCGCTCGAGCATCGCGGATCTGCGCAGCCTGCAGGACTTCCGCCTGCGCTACTGGCTGGAGAGCGTGCCCGGCGTGGCCGAGGTGGCCGCGGTGGGCGGCGCGGTGAAGGAGTACCAGGTCAACGTCGATCCCAACCGACTCGCCGGCTACGGCATCACGCTGCCCCAGCTCATCCACGCCATCCGCCGCTCCAACGACGACGTGGGCGGGCGCGTGCTGGAGGTCTCCGGTCACGAGCACTTCGTGCGCGGCAGGGGCTACATCCGATCGCCAGGCGACCTCGAGGCGATCGCCATCGGCGTCGGCCCGCACGGGATCCCGGTGCGGCTGCGCGACGTGGCGAACGTGCGGATGGGGCCGGCGCTGAGCCGCGGCGTGGCCGAGCTGGACGGGATGGGCGAGGCCGTCGGCGGTGTCGTGGTCATGCGCTACGGCGAGAACGCGCTGCGGGTCATCGAACGGGTCAAGGAGCGGCTGGAGCAGATCCGGGGCTCGCTGCCGGACGGGGTCGAGCTGGTGGTCACCTACGACCGCTCCGAGCTCATCGAGCGCGCCATCGACACCCTCACCCACACCCTGATCGAGGAGATGATCATCGTGTCGCTGGTGATCATGGTGTTCCTGCTGCACTTCCGCTCGTCGCTGGTCGCCATCCTGACCCTGCCGGTGGCCATCCTCCTGTCCTTCATTCCGATGGCGGAGCAGAACCTCACGGCCAACATCATGTCGCTGGGCGGGATCGCGGTGGCCATCGGCGCCATGGTGGACGCCTCCATCGTCATCATCGAGAACATCCACAAGCGCCTGGAGGTGTGGAAGGCCGCAGGCCGGGCCGGGGATCGGACCGAGGTGGTGATCGGCGCGATGCAGGAGGTGGGCCCCAGCATCTTCTTCTCGCTGCTCATCATCACCGTCTCGTTCCTGCCGGTGTTCGCCCTGGAGGCCACCGAGGGGCGCCTGTTCAAGCCGCTCGCCTACACCAAGACCTACTCGATGGGCTTCTCCGCCCTGCTCGCCGTGACGCTGACGCCGGCGCTCGCCGTGCTGCTGGTGCGCGGCCACATCCGCGGCGACGAGAACATCCTGAATCGGGCTCTCGTGACGGCCTACGCCCCCGTGGTGCGGCTCGCCGTGCGCTACCGCTACGCGGTGATCACCCTGCCCCTGGTCGCCATGGCCTTCACGGTGCCGGTCTTCTTCCGGCTCGGCAACGAGTTCATGCCGCCGCTCAACGAGGGCACCATCCTCTACATGCCGACCGCGCCGCCCGGCATGTCCATCACCGAGGCGGGCACCGTGCTGCAGGCGATGAGCCGCGAGCTCAAGAGCTTTCCCGAGGTGGAGCGGGTGTTCGGCAAGATCGGGCGCGCCACCAGCCCGACCGACCCGGCACCCATGTCCATGGTGGAGACCGTGGTGACGTTCAAGCCGAAGGAGCAGTGGCGCCCGGGGATGGACTGGGACGCGCTGGTCCAGGAGCTGGACCAGCGGCTGCGGTATCCCGGCATGCCGAACGTGTGGTGGATGCCGATCCAGACCCGCACCGAGATGCTCGCCACCGGGATCCGCAGCCCGCTCGGCATCAAGATCTACGGCGAGAACCTCGCACGAATCGAGGAGGTGGGCGTGCGGATCGAGCGCGCGCTCATGGACGATGCACGGACCCGGCCGTTCACGCGCAGCGCCTTTGCCGAGCGGGTCGGCGGCGGCTACTTCCTCGACTTCGACATCGACCGCGGCGCCATCGCCCGCCACGGCCTCACCGTCGCCGACGTGGAGGACGTGATCCTGGCCGCGGTCGGCGGCCAGGTGGTGGCCGAGACGGTGGAGGGCCGCGAGCGCTACGGCATCAACGTGCGCTACGCCCGCGAGTACCGCGAGGACCCGCAGGCCCTCGAGCGGGTGCTGGTGCCGACGCCCACCGGCGCCCAGGTGCCCCTCGCGCAGCTCGCCCGGCTCGAGTTCCGGGTGGGGCCGCCCATGCTGCGCAACGAGAACGCGCAGCTCGCAGGCTTCGTGTTCGTGGACGTGAAGAGCGACGTCGGCATTGCGGACTACGTGGAGCTCGCGCGCGCGGTGGTGGCCGAGCAGGTACCGCTGCCGCCCGGCTACCGGCTGGAGTGGGCCGGCCAGTTCAAGTACTTCGAGCGCGCCAGGGAGAAGCTGAAGATCGTCGTGCCGCTGACCCTGTTCATCGTGTTCTTCATGCTCTACCTGAACAGCCGTTCCACGGTGGAGGCGCTGGTGATCCTGCTCACGGTGCCCTTCTCGCTCATCGGCTCCGTGTGGCTGCTGTACCTGCTGGAATACAAGCTCAGCGTGGCGGTGTGGGTGGGCATGATCGCGCTGGCGGGCCTGGACGCCGAGCTCGGCGTGCTCATGCTGCTCTACCTGCGGCTCGCGTTCCGGGACCGGCTGGCGCAGAACCGGCTGAACACGTGGGCGGACTTCGTCGACG